>NZ_CP111036.1:330968-661937 GCF_026248685.1 Haladaptatus caseinilyticus
GAGACGAAATCGTCGTCACGACCGACGAACCGGTCGAACTTCGGCGACTCGACGTCTATCCGTCCGAGCTGTCCGCGGACAGGATGCTCACCGCGCTTCACGATTGTCTGCTGAAAGGGGACCCTCGCCGAAAGGCCGTCCTGTTCGGTCGGCAAAAGCCCGAATTCGCGACCGACCGTGAGCAGTACATTCCGAACAACGAGTCCCAGAATGCGGCGGTCAATCGAGCGGTCACTGCCGAGGACTGTGCGCTCATCCACGGGCCGCCCGGAACCGGGAAAACCTACACTATCGCGCGAACGATTCGAGCGCTGGTCGAGGACGGCAACCGTGTTTTGCTTTCGGCCTTCACGAATCGCGCGGTGGACAACGCGCTCGAAGCGCTTCGTGAACAAGGATTCGAAGACGTGGTCCGGGTCGGTACCGAAAACGGCGTCCGCGAAGATATGCAGGACATTCGGTTGGAGTACGGTGGCGAACCGGGAGAACGCGCTGCCGAACTCGAAAGCGCAAGTGTCGTCGCGGCGACGACTGCGACCTGTGGTTCGCGTATCATGCGCGAGCAGGCGTTCGACGTCGCACTCGTGGACGAAGCCTCGCAGTTGACCGAACCCGCCACGCTCGCCGCCATCAATCTCGCTGAACGGTTCGTGCTCGTCGGCGACCATCACCAACTGCCACCGGTTGTGAGGGCCGAAAACGGCCTTTCCGAATCGCTGTTCGAACGACTGGTAGAGCAGTATCCGGACGCCTCCGTCATGCTCGAGCGTCAGTATCGGATGGCCCAGCAGATTCAAGCGTTTTCGTCGCAGGAGTTCTACGACGGCGTACTTCGCCCGGCCAGCGGCGATGTGGCTGGCCAGCGACTGGCCGACCTCCCCGACGTCACTCCCGAGAGACTCGCCAAGGAAATCGATGGCTGGGTGACGTTCCTCGATTCCGACGGGCGGGCCGTCGGCAACACGAATCCAGAAGAGGCAGAGCGTGTCCGGGACCTCGTCTCCCAGTTCACGGATGCGGGAGTTGACCTCGAAGATATCGGCGTCATCGCACCGTTCCGGGCGCAGGTCGCGGAAATCTCGCGCAGGGTTCCGGATTCGGTGGCGGTCGATACGGTGGACCGGTTCCAAGGGTCGAGTAAGGAGGTCATCATCGTCTCGTTCGTCGCGACGGGTGATTTGGACAGTCCCATCTTCGACGACTATCGCCGAGTAAATGTCGCGCTGACACGGGCCAAAAAAGCCCTCGTCCTCGTCGGTGACGAAGCCGCACTTCGGTCGGCCCCCCTGTACGACCGAATGGTCGATTGGGCGGCGTGAACGTTTTCGTGGCCGGCGTTCGTACTCCGACGCATGGACGACTTCGATTTCTCGCTCCCCGACTGCGATAGTACGGTTCTCGAACCACCTGGCGGTTCTGCCGTCGACCCGCGCGAGGCCGCCGAGCAAGCGGTCGAAAACCCACACGGCCCCCATCTCGCCGAAATCGTGTCGTCGGACGAAACCGTCGCTATCGTCGTCACCGACGTAACTCGCGCGACGCCGGACGACGTGCTGTTGGACGTGCTCCTCTCCGAACTCTCCGACGCCGGGGTCCCACGCGAGCAGATCACAGTCGTCATCGGACTCGGATTACACCGCCCGATGACCGACGAAGAGATCGCGTCGGCGCTCGACGAGCACGCCGACCTCGCCGAGAATCACGACGCCGATTCGGCGGTCGAAATCGGTCGTGTATCGGCAGGTGCGAGCGACGTCCCCATCGAACTGAACGCGGTCGTCGCAGACGCCGACCGCGTGCTTTCGACGGGCATGGTCGAACCGCACCAGTACGCGGGATTTTCCGGGGGAGCGAAGACGGTGGCGATCGGCGCGGGCGGCGAATCGCTCATCCGATACACGCATGGCCCGGACATGCTCTCGCATGACGGCGTCCGACTCGGACGAATCGAGGACAACCCCTTCCGCGAAACGCTCGACCGAGCGGGCGACCTCCTCGGTCTCGACTTCTGTCTCAACGTCACACACGGACCACAGGGAGTTTTGGGAGCGAGCGCGGGACACCACCGTGACGTGGTTGCCGACCTCGCGGAAATTGCAAAGGAGGTGCTTTCCGTCCCGGTCGAAGGCGAGTTCGACGCGGTTGTTGCGGGCGTTCCCGACGCGAAAGCGACGAACCTCTATCAGGCAACTCGCGCCGCGACGTACGTCGTCCTCGGCGACCGAAATCCACTACGCTCCGGCGGTCGCGTCGTCGTCCCCGCCGAACTCTCCGAAGGTGCGGGTGAAGGTCGGGGTGAACGACGGTTTTACGACCGGCTCGCCGGTGCGAGTGACCCCGCGAGTCTGTACGAAGAACTCCGTTCGGGCTACGAACCGGGGGCACAGCGGGCGTTCGTCGTGGCACGCGCCTTGCGCGACCACGACGTGTACATCGCCGGGAGCGACCACCCAACCATCGTCGAGGACTGTTTAATGAACGCCAGGGAGTCGGTCGCCGATGCGGTCGACCCGGGAAGCGACGTACTCGTCGTCCCGAACGCACTCGAAACGCTGTTGGTGTGACGGTAAAACGCCGAAAATTCGAGACCGGTTTTCCGAAATCGATCGGTTCCAAGCCGATTCCCGTCACCAGAGAACTTGTGGCCAGACGAACTGAAAGAGCAACCAGATGAGTCCGGTGAGGATGACCGTCATCAGCAGGTTCAAGATCACACCAGCACGCATCATCTGACTCTGTTTCAGATAGCCGCTTCCGAACACGATGGCGTTGGGCGGCGTCGCTACCGGCAGTGCGAACGCGAAACTGGCGGCGATGGCTCCGGAAACGGAAAGGAAGACGGCCGCGGCCACGTCGGTAAGGCCGAGTGTGGCCGCGAAGACGCTCCCGATACTGATCAGAATCGGAATGATGATGGTCGCGGTGGCGGTGTTCGAAGTCATCTCGGTGAGGAAGATGACGAGGAGGACGACCGCGCCGACGACGAGGACGATGGGGGAACCCGTAAGCGAACGAAACACGGAGTCGGCGATCCATTTCGTCGCCCCGGTCGTAGCGAGAGCGTCCGCGAGCGCGATACCGCCGCCGAACAGGAGGATGGTTCCCCAATCGATATCCACGAGGTCGTCCCAGTCCATCGTGTCCGCCAGCACGAGCGACGGAATGGCAAGCAGTCCGACGACGACGTAATAGAGGATACCCTGATGACCATCGATACCGAAAACGCTCGTTCCCTCCCCGCCGAAGAGCGTGACCTCCCACGCCGACGGGAGGTATGGACCGAGGAAATCACCCAATCCGCCGACGACCCACAGGAACGCCGTCGCGGTAAAGATAGCCGCAACCCGTTTGCCGCGCGTGCTCAGTTCACCCTCGTCGGCGAGATATCGGCGTGCCTGTCGGCGAGCATCGCTTACGTCCTCTATCTGCGGCGGATAGAGAACGTACGTGAGGACGTACCACACGACCGGGAGGGTGATGGCCACTATCGGAACGCCGATGATCAGCCACTGCGCGAAGCCGATTTCGTAGCCGAGGATTTCGTTCAGCTGGGACGCGAGAACCGCGTTCGGCGGCGTTCCGATGAGCGTTCCAACACCCCCGACGCTCGCAGCGTATGCGGTTCCCAGTAGCATCGACACCTGTATGTTCGAAAACTCGTCCGCCGCCGCGATTCCCCCGTCAGTGGCGGCGGTATCCGTTCCTGTGGGACTCTCGCTCGCGGTTTCAACGTTTTCACGGCCGAGAACCTGCGATAGGACGCCGAGTGCGATGGGCGTCATCATCGCGGCCGTCGCCGTGTTCGACACCCACATCGAGAGGAACGCCGTCGCCAGCATGACGGCGAGGACGAGTCGCCGTGGTGACGACCCCATCACCGACATCATCCACAACGCGATTCGTCGGTCGATGTCGTACTTCTGGAGCGCGTTCGCCAGCATGAACCCGGCGATGAACAGGAAGATGAGGTGGTCGGCGAATCCGACCAACGCTTCGTCCAAATCGGCGTAGACGCCGAAGACGGTGAGGAGGATGGGTATCGAGAGCGCTGTTACGGCGAGGGGAAACGCCCCCGTTACCCAAAGCAGTCCGGCGAAAAACATCGTCGCGAGCGCGAACTGCCCCCGGACCGAGAGACCGGCCGGACTCGGTACGCTTGCGATGAGCGCAGTTCCGAACAGTGCGACGACGAAGATCATGAGACGGTGACGTGGATTCGACTGCCCTGTCATTGGTAACCACATGCAATTGAGTGCGGTTTAATTAAGCTTTTGGCCTTTTACCACGAATTTTAAAACGGCTAACAGACGACCCAGTCGGTCCGGCCGATGGATTCGCTTTCAATCCGTTTCGATGCCTTCGTCTTCCTCGATTTCGTCGAGAACGCGCCCGTGGAACGCCTGTAAGACTGCGCTCTCGTCCTCCGCGAGCACCACGTCGCTCGCCATGAGAGTTGCGAGTCCGAACGCCCGTGGTGTCGGAGACTGCACCCGATTCTGGACGACGTCGATATCACCCGCCTGTAGCGCTTCGAGGACATCCTCGATGGGCTCCAGCGCGAGTTTGTCCTCGATAATTTCGCGGTAGGTTTCCTCGATGACGGCGAAGTCGTCCAGATCGTCGGCGAACCCGAGCAACATCTCGCTCGACACCTGTTGTTCGCTCGCGGATTTTTCGTATCCTTTGTAGCGTTTGAGTATCATCAGCGAGCGCGTCGCGTTGATTCGGAAATATCGTTGCAGCAGGTCGGTTCCGGAGAGAGCAGACCGCAAGTCGTCGCGTAGTTCGTCCGGGGAGATATCACGGAGGATGCCCGGAACGTCCACTTTCCGATTCAGCGGCATGGAAATGGTAAAGCCGTTGTCGGCAACAGCGACGGAGACGTTCGTGTTGGCCGACTGTGCACATCGATACGCGACGACGCGGGAGAGGCCGTCGTTGAACTTCCGGCCGTAGTTCGAGTGAACGTAGTAGTGGCGTTTGTACTCGTCCCTATCCATCTCGATTTCGACCGCGAGGCGGTCTTCCGTGCTGATGCTTTCGGGGCCTGCGTATCGAACCTGCTCGTCGAACATTCTGACGATAGCGCGGACACTGTTCTCGTCCAGTGGGAACGTCCGGAGCCATACTCGAACACCGGGTTTGCCACGGTCGGACAGTCGCGAGAGGAGTTCCCCCTGAAACGCCGTTATTTCTCGCCCGAGGTCGTACGAAAGCGGCAGACGCTCCGAGAACCACGATGGAACCGTCGGACGAGCACTGGTACGGTCGGCGTACACCTTCGACCCGCGCCGATAGCTGTACTCGAAATGCTGGCCACCGAGGACGAACACGTCACCCTTTTCGAGCGTGTCGAGGTAGTTCTCGTCCAAATCACCGACCCACTCGTTGTCCGCCCGCGTGAACACGTCACACGAAAACGAGTCGGGTATCGTCCCGATGTTCGTCATATAGATGACGCGAGCGAGGCGACCCCGCTTTCCCATCAACGGTTCGCCGACCGGGTAGTCCGAATAATGATACTCGCCGTCCGGCGGGTCGTTCCCGTCTCGCCACACCTTCGCGTAGACGTTTTTGTCCTCCAATCCGTCGTAGTCCGCGGTCAGATAGCGGAGGAGCGACTCCCACGCGTCGTCGTCGTAGTTTCGGTAGGGATATGCGCGCTGAAGTGTCGCTTTGATGTCGGCCTCCCGCCGAACATCGTTTATCGCCATCCCGTAGACGTGTTGAGCAGCTACGTCCTGTGCGCTTTCGGGGACGAACACGCGATCCACGAAGCCCTCTTCCGCCTTCTTCAACATGACCGCACATTCGACGAGTTCGTCCCTGTCGAGGGCGATGACTCGCCCGGTGACGGTTTGCCCGAGTTGGTGACCCGCACGTCCAACTCGCTGGAGCAGGGAGGCGACGCTCTTCGGAGAGCCGACCTGGACCACCAAATCGACGTATGGCATGTCGATTCCGAGTTCGAGGCTCGTGGAGGTCGTCACCACGTCCAAATCGCCCTCCTTCAATCGTCCTTCGATTCGCTGGCGAGCTTCCTTCGAAAGGCTGCCGTGGTGACAGCCGGAGTTGTCCTCGTCGTATCCCTCGAACCTGTCGCGGAGGTTTTGCAACACGCGCTCCGCGCCGGAACGCGTGTTGGTGAACACGAGCGTGTTCGTGTGGTCCCGAATGAGTTCGTCCAACTGCCGGTAGAATCGATCTTGCACCGAATCCCGTGGCGTGTTTATGAGGTCGTCCGTCGGACAGTTGAGTTCGAGGTCGAACTCGCGAACGAATCGCGTGTCCACGATTTCGTACTCCCGACTCCCACCGTCTGGTGACTCCTGCCCGACCAGGAACTCCGCGATGGTAGAGAGCGGTTCGACCGTCGCGGAACAGCCGATCCTCGTCGGCGACGTCTCCGCGATATTTTCGAGCCGTTCGAGGCTGACCGAGAGATGTGTTCCCCGTTTTCCATCCGCGAGGCTGTGGATTTCGTCCACGACTATGTATTCGACCGTTCGAAGCTTTTCCTTGAACTTCGGCGAGTTGAGCAGGATGGCGAGCGTTTCCGGCGTCGTGTTGAGGATATGCGGCGTTTCCTGTAACATCCGCTGGCGCGCTGTCGAGTCCGTGTCGCCGTGTCGAATCGCGTGACGAACCTCGCTTACAGCCGCTGTGGATTCGGCTGGCTCCGAATCGGTGACCGCCACCGATTCGGACGGTTGCGGTTCGCCGCCCGCCATCTTTTCCCGGATTCCCGACAGCGGTACTTCGAGGTTTCGGTGGATATCGTTCGCCAACGATTTCAGCGGCGAGACGTAGAGACAGTAGACCGAGTTTTCGAGCCCGGATTCGCGCTCCCGACGGAACAACTCGTTCAAAATCGCGGTGAAGGAGGCAAGCGTCTTTCCGCTCCCAGTTGGCGAGGCAATGAGGGCGTTCTCGTGGCCGTGAATCAGCGGAATGGCCTCGCGCTGTGGCGGCGTGAAGAACCCGCCATTTTCCGGAACGAACTCGCCGAACGCTTCGACCCACCACTCCTTGACTGCCGGTTCGAGGAGATCTAGCACCGCCTCGTCCGCGAGTTCGATCGCTTCGGGGTCGAACTCGAATCCTTCGCGGGCCAACAGCGCTCGCCCATCCATTTGCTCCGACTTGGAAGTCGGCGACAAAGAGGGTTGTGCCAGCGGAGTGAAAGTGAAATATCGAGTCGAACGTCAAGGCCATCGGATGGTCCGGAGTGGCTCCGGCATTCGTTATAACCCTTCGTCAGCGAGACGAGCGATTTTTTCGAGCGCACGCTGGCAGATCGGAACGTATGCAGCCCCAAATATCGGGAGTTCGAACACGACGCGACTGTCGGTTTCCAACCCCTCCACCCGATGTCCCGTCGAGGGAATCCCCGCGACGTTCCACGTCCAGCGATAGCCATCACAGGATGTGACTTCGAATGGAATCCAGATGCCGAGTGACGTTTTCACCCGGCCGGTCGAACCGGCGGTGATGGTCCCATCGGAGCATTCGACGGCCCGCACGGAGGGACCCCAATCGGGCCAGTACGCGGTGTCCGTTAGCAGATTCCAGACGACTTCCGTCGGGGCGTCGATCACGCGCGAAACCGCGAGGCGGCGGCCGCCGGAACCACGTTCGAGGCGGACGTCGCTTTGCATACTCGAACCACGATACGCTGGACGAAATCGTTAGTGGTGGGAGTCCGGATTCGTACCTATTCGTTTGTTACGTTCGTCGTCCTTCTGTAGTCACGAGCGAGTGGCATATCCCCGTCCTGATCGTGTTGCTCGTCATCGCTGGGACTGATTTCTCCGGCGACGAGCATGACGTTTCCCACGACCACAAGGGGCTTCCATCATGGCTGAACCTTTTTGACCTTCCCGCCCGCCCGTTTACACATGCGAGTCACGTTCCTCGGCACGGGTAGCGCGATGCCGACCGGCGAACGATTTCAAACCGGAATCGTCGTCGAAAACGACGAGAATCGTCTCCTCGTGGACTGTGGCAGTGGCGTCCTCCACCGTCTCCAGCAGTCGGGAATCGGTTACGAAAACATCTCGACGGTCCTGCTTACCCATCACCATCTCGATCACATTTCCGACCTTCTCCCCCTCCTCAAAGCCCGTTGGCTTGCCGGGGAAGAGCATCTCGAAGTCGTCGGACCGAAGGGAACCAAAGCCCTGCTCGACGGACTTCTCTCGGTCCACGACTATCTCGATGGGAAAGTCGAGCTTCAGGTTCGCGAAGTCGGCGAACAGGAGTTCTCGGTCGCAGGATTCGACGTAGAAGGGTTCGAGACGCGGCATTCGATGCCGTGTTTGGCCTACCGGTTCGGCGATGAGTTTACTTTCAGCGGCGACAGTGAGGCGTTTTCCGCGCTGGCCAATTTCGCGGATGGCTGTTCCGTCCTCGTCCACGACTGTTCGTTCCCCGATGACGTGGACGTAGCGAACCACCCGACGCCGACGCAGCTCGGCGAGGCGCTCTCCGGGGTGAATATCGGCCGCGTCTACCTGACACATCTGTACCCACACACCGACGGAAAGCACGAAGCCATGGTCTCCTCGGTGGGAGAGCACTACGACGGCGACGTCCGCTTCGCGGAAGACTTGTTTTCGGTCACGATTTAGCGCTCCACTGCGGCCCGTCGTTCCGTTCCTGCCGTCTCCTCTTCACTCCCCGTCTCGACGTGAATCGACTCCTCGGGGAGGGTAAAACTAGCGACGCCGAGGGGCAGTTCTCGGTCTCGAACCGTGAAAATCCGGCGCAAGCGAAGTTCGCCATCGAAGTGGAGTTCGTCGCCGTCGATGCAGTGTTCGAGTCGGAGCGTCCCCGTTCCCTCACTCTCTATTTTCGACAGGTCGATGTTTTTGGGAAGCGACTCGAAATCGTCGGTCCAAACGAGATTACAGGCGGTCTCGCCGTTGGTCGTATATCCCAGTCGGACGCTTCCGCCGACGATTCGGGCGTCCAGGGTGCTGTCGTTGTCGAACTGGAGTTCGACAACGACGGAGCGGCCGGACCGGTCCACCCGCGTTTCGACGACCGAGACATCGTCAACCAGTGGCCCGAACAGTTCGTGTTCGTAGCGATCGGAGAGTTTCAGACCGACGACTGGAATGAGCCTGACCAGATAATAAACTGCAACGATGGCCAGTTTCCCGACCAAATACAGGAACATCGTGGCGAAATTTCGGTTAGTGATCGGTTAAGCGTTCTTGCCGACGAGTAAAACCGATGGTGTCTTCGAGCGATTATTCCAACCGATAGCGGAGCAAGGCGGCGATTCCGCCGAGGTTCGACAGCTGCTCCCCCGGCGCGAACTCGTGGGAAAAGACGGTTACGTCGCCACCCTTGCGCTCCACGTCGGTGATGACTTCGTTCACGTCGATGGCCCACTCGCCGCCGTCCTCGTCTTCGCCGAGCGCACCGCGTTCCTTGCGCAGACGTTCGTCCAACACGAGGAGACGTTCGACCGCCCCGAAGTCCGCGGCTTTCGCCACCTGCTCGATACCGTAGGCGGCCTTCGCACCCTCCGCGATACGTCTCGTGAGTTCGTCGATGAGTTCCGCCTCCGTGCCGATTCTCGTCTGCTCCTGCACGTCCGCGACGGCACCGCGTTTCAGGACTTCGTGAACCCCCCTATCACCGACTGAACTCACGTCCACTTGCGTGATGAGGTCGGTCAGGTCGGGGTAGTTGTCGGCGATGTGGTCGTACGCGTCCTGTTTCGTGAATCCCGGTCCGGCGAGGATGATCGCGTCCACGTCGAGATGGGAAAGCGCCGACCCCAACTGGTCGAACAGTTCGGTTCGCCCACTCGCATATTCACCCTTTCCGGTCGTTCCGGTGAACGACGTGTACTCGTCGGCACCGTACTGCGCGACGGTATGGATGTACACCGCACCCTCTTCGACGGTGGCGATGGCAACGTCCGGATTTTCCGTCGCCTCGACGGCGTCGTCGAGTCGGTCCAACTGGTCGCGTTTCCACACCTTCTCGATGGAGATCTTCTCGCGTTCTTCGACGTTGATGGTATGGTGGAGACCCAACTGGTCTTCCCGCGAACAGTCGGTGATGACGCCACCAACCCGGACGCGATTGGCGAATCGATGAAACTCCACGTCCTCAACGTCGAGGGTGATGTGCATGTGCTCACGCTCGCCGCCCGTATCGCGCATCTGGTCGTCTGCGCGCTGAATCCGTCGAGTCGTGTCGCCGGAGACGCTGTCACCCGGTTCGAGGAGGTAGGTAAGATGCCAGAGGTCGTCCACGCTTTCGGGAACGAGCGTGATTCGCTCGCGGTTCCCGTCGAGGGACGTTCGGTCGTCTATTCGCATGACAGAAACTGTGTCTTCCCGTGATAAGTGCCCTGCTATTCGGCGTCCATACCTTGGCTCTCGACAATCATCATATGAAATCAAATACTCTGCATAGGATGGTTCGGTCGATATGTTAGAAGACGCGTTGTCGTATCCGACGAAGGGGGAACGATGGAATCGCGCGAACCATCATCGGCAGTACACTGGTGTTATTTTCTCTGTTTATTCTCCCAGTACCCCAACACTAACGGCAGAGCAAACAGGCCGACCACGTTCAATACGATACCGATGGCAACCGTTTTTCGCGGTTCGTCGCCCGAAACCGGATATCGAAGCGCGTCAGCTATCACGATTCGTCATCTCAGTATCTAAAACTAACTACACAGCTAATTAGTTGTTCTGGCTACAACATAGACAACCGAAAGAAGCGAAACACTCAGACCGCTGGTCTGGTGTCGTCCACTTCCGGTCCCTCGCGCAGTCGGTGTTCGGTCGCCTCCGCGTACGACCGAGCGTAGATGTACGCCGCCGTCACCTGCGCATAGAAGCCGATGAACACTGCCAGGAGCCACCCGAGAAGCGGAACGACCGCGACCGCGCTCGAAATCACACCGGCCACGACGAGGATACCCAACGCGAGGAGCCATCCGGTCGCGTACTCCCGGTCACGGACGATCGGCACGAGCGATTCGTATTCGAATCCCGATCCCATCGTTCCTTTCTCCGCGAATCGGACGAGCGCAGCGGGGACGACGTACAAGACCGCGAGTCCGATCACGAACGTCAACAGGCTCCCGAACAGGGCGACGAACCCGCCGATGAACGGAACACGGTCCATGAGTGCCACGCCCCCACCGATGAATACCACGGCGAGAAGGGCCGGGAGGAGCGAGTAGACGAGCACGATGATGACCGCTTTCAAGCCATCGACCGTGAGCTTTCCCCAGTCGCTGAAGACCGGTGCTTCGGTGTCACCGTCCGAAACGCGGCGCAGGACCCGGATCGTGTAACCCTGAACGATGAGCGCCGGAATGATGAGGAACCCAAAAATCGCGAGCAGTCCCCCGATAAGTACCGTCTTTGCGGCGTCGTCACTGTCTTTGAGATAGTTGATGCTTTCGTTGAACATGATTTCTCCCCCGAGTGCAGGCCCGCGAATCGAACGCAGGACACCGACTCTGTGGTTGATACGCTCGCTGAGGGCTTAACCCTTCTCAGCAAGACGAAAACGTGTCAGTCTATCATCCGACTACCGCCGGCAGGGAGGAACTCCTGAATCAGGTCGGCGCTCGCTACCTTGCGCACGAACGAGGTATCCTCGAACCGCTCACGGAACTGACGATAGAGTCGCTTGGCGGCGTCGTTCTGAGCGTACTGCCCCGGTTCGACTTCGATGTACGTTTCTGCTTGCGACTCGATAGCTGACGGTGGTCCGCCGATAACTCGCGTGTTCGGTTCGACGGTGATTCCGACTGCGACGCCGACCGGCGTGTCCCGGAAATAGGTTCGGTCGCCACGGATGGCGAACGCACCTTTTTCAAGATACTCGCCGCTTTCAGGTGTTTTTGACACCTGTTCGGGCGAGACCATGTAAGCGTCACCCGAAAACCGTCCGTCCTTCCAGACCGAGGAGTACGATACCGCGAACTGGGCGGCTTCCTCCTTGCTTCTGTTAGGCACGTCGACGTCCCTCGACGGTTCGCTCGGGTCGGACGTTTTCAGGATGGTAATCGGGCCGCCGTGGGCCTGCGAGTGGAAAAAGAGGTCGTTTCGGTCCATATACTTCTTGACGAGTTCCTCGTTCTGGTCGGCGTTGCGCCCGCCGATAACGAGGAACCCGTCCGAGGTCCGAAACCACCGGAACCGTTCGTACCACTGCTCTTGCTTACGAATAGGGATGGACGCTCTCGACAGCCAGTCGATGTCCTCCGGTTCCTCGTCGTCCCGCTCCGCTTCGGGTTCCGCTTCCCACTCCTCCTTTCGCTTCTTGACGGCTTCCAGTTCCTCGCGCGTGTCCTCGATGGCGGCCTGTGCGCCCGCCTTCTTCTCCTCGATTCGCTTCGCTTCCTGATACAGGCGGTCCGCGTTCTTTTCGACGCCATCTTCCGGAAACAGCGTGATTTCGGTGTCGTCGATTTCGACGGCGACGGTGCCCTCGCTTTCGTCGATTCCCCGTACGGCCTCGGCCGCGGCGATACCGCGTTCCGCGCCCTCCTCGAATCGGGCTTCGATGTCCGCCCACGGGGTGTCTTCGGCACGGGCATTTTGAACCGTCGAGAGGATTTCATCGACGAACCCGTAGTTGCCGTAGAGGAGTTCGGCCTTCTCGCGCTCGGCCTCCGCTTGCCGTTCGAAGCCTTCTATCGCACCCTGCTGCTGGTCGATGATGCGCTGTTGTTTCTCGATCTGGCCTTGGAAGTCCGGCTTTTGGGGTTCCTGTGATTTCGCGGCGTCGTCGTCCCCGCTCAAATCGAGATTCGTGAAGTAATCGTCCAGCGCGGCGTTAAACGAGTCGAACGCCTCCGCATCCCGGTCCTCGTACTCCTCGAGTGGGAACGGCGTCACATCGACGCGAGTATCATCCTCGTAGTAAACCCGGGGGTCGAAGTTCCCCGTTTCCAGCGGTTCTTTCAGACGTTCGATGGCGGCGTAGAGTCGTTCGTACTCCTCCTCGTCGGCATCCGAGATGTCCTTCGCTTTTTCGACGTTCGCACGGGTACAGACCTCTTCGGCGTACAGCCCGCCGAAGTTGAGTTGCGTCGCCAGCGTTCGGACCACGTCGGTGTCCGAATCGTTCATCCGGTATTCGAACTCCTCGTAGTCGATTTCGAGCGGGTTCACCCGCGAACTGGGGAACTCGTACTGCGACCCGGGCGCGACGGTTCTGGATTTGAGTCGAACCGTGTCGAGACTGTCCACGACTTCGTTGTTCTCGTCCAACACGGCGAGATTGCCCTGCCCGAACAGTTCCGCGACGATAGTCGTATCGCCGTCCTCTCGTTTGAAGTTGAACTGAAGGATGCGGTCGAACTCGAACTGCTCGACGCCCGCGAAGTCCGCCCCAGAAAGCCGATTTCGCAGCATCATGGCGAAGTTCGGCGGTCTGCCGGGCGCGGCCGGGACGTGCTCCGGTGCCGCGGTGTGGGCTCGTTTGATTTCACCCACCTCGATGAGTAGTTCGAGCCGACCTCGGTCGAAATCCCGCATCTTGAGGCGCAGCAGATCGTCGCCGTAGAGATACGCTTTGTCGACCTTCGCACCCTCGTAGCTCGCGAGTTCGCGAACGACGGCGGCGAGGTCGATGCTCGAAAGCTCTCGCTTTCTGTCCATATTCGGCCTTTCTCGGGCGGGAGGAAAGGCGTGTCGTTCGGCGGGCGAGTCCCCCACCCTCCTTTCCTCAGTTTAGCATCCAAGAGACTGGGCGACAGAGTTCCCAAAAAAACGAACCGACAGAGAGCTCATTCCTCGTCGAAGTCCAGCGCAACGCTGTTGATGCAGTAGCGCTGTCCGGTCGGTTCCGGGCCGTCGTCGAAGACGTGACCCAGATGGCTGCCGCAGTTCGAACAGACGACTTCGGTTCGCACCATTCCGTGGCTTCTGTCCTCTCGCGTCTCGACGTTCCCCTCGGGCACGTCGTAGAAACTCGGCCAGCCACAGTGGGAGTCGTATTTCGTGTCCGAGTCGAACAGTTCCGCACCACATCCAGCACAGACGTACGTTCCGTCGTCTTTTCTATCGAGATGCTCGCCGGTTCCGGGACGCTCCGTTCCCTGCTCGCGCAGGACGCGATACTCCTCGTCCGAGAGGCGCTCGCGCCACTCGTCCTCGCTTTCAGGAAGGTCGGATTTCTGTTCGCTCATACTCCCGTATAGCGCCCCGCGAAAGATAAACTCCCTGCAAGGTAGGCCAGCACATTCATGCCGGGTGCGGCGTAACGTTCAACCGAGATGAGTTTAACGACCCAGCAGAGCGTCATCGGACACCTCGAAGGTGAGGATTGTCAGTGGTGCCACGACGGAACGTTAGAACACGGCACCTACAAAGGAAACGACGCAGTCGTCTGTGACGCCTGCGGGACGCCCGCCGCACAGCTTTGGTAACGAAACCCACTGCCCTCCTCCTTCTAGCCGGATGCATCTCGCCGACAAGCGAGTCGTAAACTGTCCCTACTGACTAGACGATTCGTCGATGGTTCGCCCCAGAAGTGAGCCGATCGAACTCGTCGCGTCCGGACTGCTGGTCGTCGGCATCGTCGTCGGTCGTCACCCTGGGCAGGAAACGGTTGACGTCTTGTCCGGGTCGGTAGTCGGTGTGTTCGAAGTGCTGCTTCTCCGCCCGACTACCGAACCTGATTCGTCAACTCGTCGTAGGACCCCGTCTCGCCCGCACGACGAACGTTTTCGGCGACGATGTCCGCGAGTCTGGCGAAATATCTCGGCGTGTGGCCCGCCATGTGGGGCGTGATGAGCACGTTTTCGAAGTTCCACAGCGGATGGTCCTCCGGCAGGGGTTCCGGGTCGGTCACGTCCAGCGCCGCCCCGCGAATCTGATTGCCGCGGATAGCCGAAAGGAGTGCATCGGTCCCCACGACTTGCCCGCGAGCGACGTTCACCAGTATGGCATTCGGCGGGAGCGTGTCGAACGCAGCATCGTCGAGCAGCCCCCTCGTCTCGTCAGTCAGGGGACAGGCCAGTACGAGATAGTCGGTTCGAGCGAGCGCGTCGTGGAGGTCATCGAATCCCAGCACTTCGTTCGTCGGACCACCCTTTTCGGGCGAGTATCGAACGCCAATCGTTTCGACCCCGAATCCTTCCAGTCGCTCGGCTACGCTTTCCCCGATCGCACCCAGTCCGACGATCGTTACGGTGCTCCCCTGCAACTCGTTCGCCTGATAATGTCGCCATTCCCGACGTGACTGCTGACGCCGAGCACGGAGGAAATCACGGGTAAACGTCAGCATCGCGCCGAGAACGTGTTCGCCGATGTTCGGGCCGTGGACCCCCGAGGCGTTCGTCACTGCGACATCCTTCGATTCGAGTGAATCGAGCGGGAGATGGCCCGTTCCGGCGTAAGCGCAGGCGAATAAACGCAAGTTTTCGGCATGGCTGAGCAGTTCTTCGTCGATGGTCATGCCGGTCACGATGTCGGCGTCGGCGATGTGCTCGCGTTCCGCTTGCGGCGTTCGAGCGCGTCGGATATCGTGGTGCGGAAGACGGTCGCGGAGTTCCCCGACGTAGTCGGAGACGGGCATTCCGTGGGTACCTCTGCGGAGGACGAGAACCGTAGGCGAGTCGGGGTCTGCGTCTGCTTTGGAATCGGTCATGGTTCGCGAATTTCTCGCGCAACGAAATAGAACTGGCTGTCGCGGAAATCAAGGCGTCGAGACAGGGCTGGTTACGGGGTGGACGACGACTGCAGTTCGGCTCGAACCCAGTCTTTCAGAAGATCTATCGCGGACAGTGACACAGGAACTGAGACACAGAATCCGCTCGACAGCGCCCAATCGCGGAGCGTCAGCGCGACGCCCAGCACCGCCATCGCGAAGGTCAGCACGCCCCCGATGACCATCACGACGGACCGCGCTGCCTGCCGAAGCCGGAATCGATTCGTCGGCCGAAAGACCAGATTTTCCGCCGCGACTGCTTGGCCTCGCAGTCGCGGCGTCGTGTGGATGATGTCCCGAAATCCGAGGGCAGCGAGGTCGTTCGACATGTGATAGTCCGCGAGGGAGTGCGGTATCGATCTCCTTCGGGAGATGTCGGGAACGAACCGATCTCTCGGCTCGATTCAGTACGTTGAGCACAAACAATGGGACGATTTGTCCGTGCTGTCGTCACCGGAATCTCCGAGACCGCTTTTCAGGAAGTGTTTCCCGAACGTCTCTAACGAGGATTCACCAGGGATTCACCAGGCGTACTCCTCGCGCGGGTCGCGGTCGTCGCGGTCGGAATCGTAGGCGTGGTGGCCGTCCACGAAGACGTGCTGGGCGTCGGCGGTGATGTCGAACGGCTGGCCGTCCCATACGACCACGTCGGCGTCGGTCCCCTCCTCCAGCGTCCCGACACGGTCTTCGATACCCAAAATCTCGGCCGGGTTGCGTGTAACAGTGGCCAACGCGACGTCTTCCGGGAGTCCCTCGCGAATCGCCAAACCGACACAGACATCCAGGTGTTCCTGCGGGAGAACTGGTGCGTCGGTCTGGATGGCGACTTTCACGCCCGCCTCGTGGAGGATGCCCGCCGTCTCGAAGGTAATATTGGAGAGTTCGTACTTCGCGCCGGAGTAGAGCGACGGCCCGACGATGGCAGGCACGTCTCGTTTCACGAACTCGTCGGCGAGAACGTGTCCCTCCGTCGCGTGCTCGATGGAGAGGTCCTCGATGCCGAACTCGTCGGCGATGCGGAACACGGTGGCGATGTCGTCAGCGCGGTGGGCGTGAACGCGAAGCGGGAGGTCGCCTTCCACGACTCGCGCGAGATTTTCTAGCCCCAAATCGCGGTCGAAGGGGTCGCTCTCCTCCTCGGCCTTCTCACGTCGGGAGACGTAATCCTCGGCGTCCATGAGCGCCTGCCGGAGGGTCGCGGCGATTCCGGGCCGGGTCGTCGGTTCGCGTCCGTTCTGGTCGCCGTGGACGCGCTTCGGGTTTTCGCCCATCGCGGCCTTCATACCGTCCTCCTGAATCAACATCTCGTCCGCGATATCGCCGTAGGTTTTCATCGAACAGATGACGCCGCCGACGACGTTCGCGCTCCCCATCCGGGCGCTGACGGTCGTCACGCCGCCCTGATAGGCGTGTTGTAGCTCCTCGTCACGGGGGTGAAAGCCGTCGAGCGCGTTGACGTGCGGCGTGACGGGGTCGGTGAGTTCGTTTACGTCGCCGTCCTCGGGTTCCCCCCACTCGCCCATCCCGGCGTGGCTGTGGGCCTCGACGAGACCGGGTGTAACCGGCTTCCCACCCGCGTCGATGACCTCAGCGGTTTCCGGAACGTCAACGTCGGCCTCCGCACCGACTGCGACGATTTTTCCACCCTCGAACAGGATGGTTCCGTTCTCGATCGTCCCTGCGTCGGCCACTGTGTGAACCTCACCATTGACAATTGCCTGCATTGCACAACCCTTCGCAAGGAGGGAAATCAGCATTTCGGTCCGAAATACACCCCCGGCAACCGGCGATTCGTCGGGGATTACTGCCCCTCGAACTCCGGCGTCCCCTTCGAGACGAACGCATCCAACCCTCGTTCGTAGTCCGTGGTAGTCGTCATCCGGGCGATGGTGTCGGTCTCACTCGCCATCTGTGCCGGGAGGTCGCGACCTAATCCACGGTTGAGCAGGCGTTTCGTCGCACCGTAGGCGCGAGTTGGCCCGTCCGCGAGGTCCGCGGCGAGTTCGGCGAGTCGGGCATCGAAATCGTCCGTCACTTCCGTGGCGAGACCCATCTCGACTGCCTCCTTCGGCAGGATCGGTTCATCGAGGAGGGCGATTTCTTTCGCTCGTCGCAATCCGACGAGGTGCGGCAGGAAGTACGTCGAGCCGCCGTCACCGGTCAGTCCGATCCGTGGGTACGCGAATTCCAGTCGCGCATCCTCCGCGAGAAGGACGAGGTCTCCCGAGAGCGCGAGACCGAATCCACCGCCCGCTGCGACGCCGTTCACGCCCGTTACGACGGGTTTCGACGCTCGTGAGAGATTTTCGATTGCTCGGTGGAGGTTCGATGCGATCTTGCGAAGGGTACGCGCGTCATCCGAATCGCCGGAGAGCACCGACAGGTCGGCTCCGGTGTTGAACACGCCGTCAGTCCCAGTCAGAACGATACAGCGCGAATCGTCGTCGTGCAGATTCATCGTGACCGTACGCAGTTCGCTCGCCATTTCACGGTGCATCGCGTTGTGCGTTTCCGGACGGTTCATCGTGACGCGGGCAACGTCCCCGACGCGTTCGATATCGAGATATTCGAACTCTGCCATGCCAGTTTCTGCGAGAGGTATCCTCAAAACCGTACCGCGATTGAACGAACACTGATTCGCCGAACAGAAGGTCAAGAATTTAGTACCCCATGTTGAGTACGGTAGCCGTATGGAGCGATTTGACGTTGCTATCGTCGGTGGCGGTCCCGCCGGAATGTCGGCAGGGGACCAAGCCGCGAAGCACGGCGCGAGCGCCGTCGTCTTGGAACAGGGCGTTCCCCGCGCTGATCGGGAATTCCTTGGCCCGGATTCGACCGACGCCGCCGGGATGCTCGATTACTGGGTGGACATCATGGACGAGGATTATCGGGAGATACCCGACCACATCATCCTGCAGGAACTCGACCGCGTGGACTTCCTCGGCCCGAACGAAAGCGCTGTTCTCCAGCGCACGGGTATCGAATCTTCGTACCCGAAGCTGGGGTTTACGTTCAACCGAACGTGGATGGACGACTGGCTCAGGGAGCGTGCCGAAGACGCAGGTGCCGACTACCGCGTCGGTGTCGGCGTCAAGCGCGCCGAAACCGACCTCGACGCCGAGTACCGCCACACCCTCCACCTCGCCGACGGTGAAAACATCGCGGCGAAGTATCTCGTTCTCGCCGACGGACCACAGCGTCGCGTCACGCTCGACGTATTGGACCAGTTCATGCCCGATGGCAGGTCGGTGAGCGACCACCTCAGCCCGCCGAAGGCGAACCACATCGCCTATCAGGAGTACCGGGAGTTCCCCGAGGAACTGTTCGAAGCTTCCGCACTCAAGTTCTGGTGGGGGTACATCCCCGGCGAAACGGCGTATCCGTGGGTGTTCCCGAACGACGGGACGGTAGCCCGTGTCGGCCTCACGATGCCAATCGGAATGAATATCGGAAACGTCGAGAATCCCGAATCGTACGTCCTCCTGAACGAGGACGACGAAAGCCTGCCGCGCGCCGGGGAGTACATCCGAAGACTCCTCGAACACGAATACGGCGGCGAGTACGACATCGAAGCCGACTTCCCGCTGGTCGAAGACCGTGGCAAAACAGGGGGGACCGAAACCTATCCTATTTCCTCGACCAAGCCCATCGAATCGCCGGTCAAGGCGGGGATCGCCGTTGCAGGTGGTGCGATGGGAACCACCAGCGCGTTTCACGAAGGCGGCTACCACGTCGCAGTTCGAACCGGAAAGATCGCCGGAAAACTCGCGGCGACCGATTCCCTCGAATCGTACAACGACGAGTGGAAAGCAGCGATCGGTGACGAACTCCTTCGGAACGTCACCTTCGCGGACATCGTCGCCGACTACGGTCCGGACGATTGGGACGATACGTTTTCGATGGCGGACAGCCTCCTCAAGGACGAGGGGAAGGGGCTCCTCAAATCGAAATTCGGCTCCGGCGTCCGCGCCGCGAGGCTCGCCGCGAAGTACAAAAAGACCAAGTTCGGCTACCGCGACGGCGGCTACGTCCAGTTGAAAGCGTCGGAATACACGATTTGATCCCCCGACAGTGGACGGCGGTGTGACCGTTTTGGTGACACCGTCCGGTAGGGACAACCCGAAAGGCCTTATCGGACTCGTCACCTACCGTCCCGTTGCGCGCCTTAGTCCCCGCCGGAGTAATCCCACTTTGGGAGCGATGACCGAGCGGAGAACCCGGGCGCGCGACAGTTCAACGAGTTCGGTGAACTCTCAAATCACCCTTTGAGCCGGTCGAACCGGCTCGAACGTGGCGGTTCTCAAATCGCCCGCCGGGATGGTAACTGCGTCTCGGCGCTCGGTGGTTCTATCCACCCGCCCGGCACGAGGGTTTGCCAGCCGACGCGGCACGCTGCCTCGGGATGAGGCTGGAAGTTAGTGTTCCGGGCGACATTCAACGATTCGTGAGCGATGCGTCTCGTCATCTATTTCGTCAACGATTATCATGCTAGGTACTCCATTTATATGAATTCTTAATTATAAGAATACAATGCGAAACAAAAACGTGACTACGTGCCGACGACGATATCTCCAGAGTGCAGGACTGCTGGCGGCGACGCCGCTCGCATCCCGGACTGTCGGGGCGAGCGGCGCTGATGAAGATGATGAAGACGACCACCACCGACCATCGACGACCAAGCGGATCGTCGGCTACTACCCCTCGTGGGCGGGAGACTACACACCCCACGATGTTCCATACGATAACCTGACACATTTGAACTACGCGTTTCTCGAGACGGAGGCCGACGGCGAGGTCAAACTCGCCGTAGTCGGTGATTCCGCACCGGAGGTCCTCGAACAGTTCGAGGCGGTAACACACGAACACCCCGAGACATCGTTCATGCTCTCGATTGCGGACTTCGGCAGTAACATGTCGAGTGCCGCCTTGACGCCCGAAAATCGCGAACGATTCGCTCGGACTGCTATCGAGCACATGCGAAAGTACAACTTCGACGGTATCGACGTGGACTGGGAGTATCCCGACGGCTCGGTTCGGGAGGAGGACCCGGAAAACTTCACACTACTTCTCGAGGAGTTGCGGCGACAACTCGACGAAGCCGAGCGCGAGGATGATGGTAAGACATACGAACTCAGCATCGCGGCGGCACCTATCCCGTCGAACATCGACCCGTTGGAAGTGGACAAAATCGCGGACGTGTTGGATTTCATCAACGTGATGAACTACAACTTCTACGGCAGTTGGAGTTCCGAGACCAATTTCAACGCGCCGCTGTACGCCGCCTACGACGACCCGACGTACTGGCAGCGCTTGCTCACCGTCGACCACGCCATGCAGTATTGGGCCGAACAACCGATTTCGCGCGACAAACTCGTTCTCGGAACGCCGTTCTACGGATTCGTCTTCGATGGTGTCACGAACGAAAACAGAGGTCTCTTCCAACCGTTCGATGGGGCCGATACTCGGACGTACGACGACGTTCGAACGAACCTGAAAACGAAACCACATTATCAGTATCACTGGCATCCGGATGCGCGGGTGCCGTGGCTGTACTCCAAAGAGGACGACGTCTTCGTCACCTACGACGACCGTCACTCGACCATGGAGAAGGCGAAGTACGTTCGTCGAAACGGCTTCGGCGGAATGATGTGCTGGGAACTCTCCCAGGACCCCAGTAACACACTGATCGGTGCGATACACACCGTTCTCGGGCGGTACAACCGATAGTAGGCGATACTGGTAGTTCGTGGGAATTTCCTTTTCGCTTCAACCCTATATTTACATATTAACCTCTGGTTAGATTTTATTCGATGACATTGGTACGTATCGCCATAACATGAAACTTGACAGACGCACATTCCTGCGGTCAATCAGCGGAACGATTGCCACGACAGGAATCATCGGGAGCGGAGGGACTGCAGCGGCGGCAGGGTCGTACACGAATCATTACTACAGCGGGTTCGACTACTGGAAATACGTCCCCGATTCTGCGGGGACGGATTCCCCACTCGTCGTGATGCTCCACGGCTGTACACAGGACGCCGACGAGTTCCGCGTCGAAACGGGAATGAACGAGGTGGCCGATCGGGAGGGCTTCGTGGTCATCTATCCCGACCAGTACAACGCGCGTAACAGCGAGCAGTGCTGGAACTGGTTCTACGATTCGAACACGACGCGTGAAAACGGTGAAGCCGCGGTCATCGCGGGAATGACGCAGGAGACGATAGATGCTCACGACCTCGACGAAGAACGGGTGTACGTCGCTGGCCTCTCCGCGGGTGGGGCGATGGTCCCCAACTTGCTCGCCGAGTACGCCGATATTTTTGCCGCCGGGGGCATCCACTCCGCACTCGAATACGACGCCGCCGACAGTGCGAGCGGTGCGACGGTGGCCATGGATTACGGTGGACCGGACCCCTATGAGAAGGGTATCGACGCGTACGATGCGATGGAATACTACGGTATCACGAGTCGTCTTCCGACCATCGTCTTCCACGGGACGGCGGACAGGACGGTCGCACCGATAAACGGCGACCAAGCGACGATTCAGGCGATTCAGACCAACGACCTCGCATCCGACGGCAGAAACGACGACAACGTCGATACGACGGCTGACTCGGTGACGAATGGCCAGTCCGAATCGTTCAGCTACACCGTCTCCGAGTACCACGACGAGTCCGGCAATTCGCTGGTAGAATACTGGGAAATCGACGGGATGGGCCATGCATGGTCAGGCGGCACTGTCGGTGGGGAGTACACCGCACCCGGCGGGCCTGACGCCAACCAACGGATGTGGGAGTTCTTCGCCCAACACACGAGGAGCGAATGAAAATGGAGCGACGAACGACGACGGAACGACGAACTCGCATGAAGCGACGAACCCTGTTGAAATCGGTCAGTGCCGGAGTCGGTATGAGTGCGGTTTTCGGCGGTTCGGCCGGCGCGGCACCGGGTTCGTATACGACCGAATCCTACGACGATCGAACGTACACGAAGTACATCCCAACCGGTGCGGGCGGGTCCGCGATTCCCCTCGTCGTAATGCTTCACGGCTGTACGCAGAATCCGGACCAGTTCAAAGACGAGACGAAAATGAACGAGGTTGCCGAGCGCGATACGTTCGCGGTCATCTATCCCGACCAGACGTCGAGCGCCAACGCGAACGAATGTTGGAACTGGTTTCAGGACCAACACACGACGCGTGGAAGCGGCGAAGCCGCGCTCATCACCGGGATGGCACAAAACGTGATGTCGAATCATTCGATCGACGAAAACCGGGTGTACGTCGCGGGACTCTCCGCGGGCGCAGCGATGGTGCCGAATCTGTTGGCAGCCTACCCGGACGTGTTTGCCGCAGGTGGGATTCACTCCGGTCTGGAATACGACGCCGCCGAGAACGTGAGCGGTGCGAACACGGCGATGACCCAGGGCGGCCCCGACCCACAACAGCAAGGTACCGAAGCATATCAGGCGATGGAATCGAACGGCGTCACGGACACGGTACCGACCGTCGTCTTCCACGGAACGGACGACTACACCGTCTACCCGAAAAACGGCCATCAAGCCACGGAACAAGCCACACAGACGAACGACCTCGCGGCGGACGGTGTTGACGACGAAAGCACGGATTACACCGCCGACGTGACGACGAACGGCCAGTCCGAGTCGTTCAGCTACACCGTCTCGGAGTATCACGACGGGAGCGGCACGACCGTCGTCGAGAAGTGGATGATCGACGGAATGGGCCACGCATGGTCGGGCGGCGCACAGGGCGGTGCGTACACCGCACCCGGCGGCCCGGATGCGAGCCAACTCATCTGGGACTTCTTCGCCGACCACCCCCGTGATGGGTCCGGCGGAGGCGGCGACAATAGCGCACCGACGGCCAGCGCTAGCGCAACCCCGAGTACCACCACAACCGGCGAGTCGGTGACCTTCGATGGAAGCGGGTCGGCCGACTCCGACGGGTCGATAGCGAGTTGCGAGTGGGCGTTCGGCGACGGTTCGACCGGGAGCGGGGAAACGGTCAGTCACGCATACGATTCGGAAGGCGAGTTCACGGCGACGCTCACCGTCACCGACGACGACGGAACCACCGATACCGATTCGGTGACGGTCACGGTCGGCGATGGATTTTCGGGCTATTGCGGATCGGCGACCAATTACGACCACGGCACCGCTGGCCGAGCGTATCAGGACACCTCGACCGGGGCGTACTACGCCGTCGGATCGGACGACTATCTCGGGTACCCTGCTTACACGAGCACGCTGAAGGAGACGTCGGAAGGGTACTTCGAAACAGTCAGTTCGTGCTAGCAGGTCGGGTTGCGTTTTGTGGCTGTGATTCCGTTCTTGGATCCCGTGAGAATCGCCACGAATCCCGGCCCTTGGCTGGTGCTAATCGGAACCATCCCTCACTGGACGGGTACGATCGCCAACGAATGGCGCGGAGACGAACAACCCCGCGAGCAAAGCCATTCGGACGCCATCCGAGAGCGCAAGTCGTTTTTTCCACCCCCACCAACACCAACGCATGAACACGAAGGATATCGCGGACCTCGGGCCGGACGAGCGCCGCGCGCTGTTCGACCGAGATGCCGGAATCGAGAGCATCCGGAGCGACGTGCGCGACATTATCGAACGAGTGCGCGACGAGGGCGACGTCGCGGTTCGGGAGTTCAGCCGTGAGTTCGACGACGTGGAAGTCGGGAACATCGACATCACGGACGAAGCCGAACGTGCATACGAAGAAATCGATGCGGACGTGCGCGAGGCGATCGAGGACGCTGCCGACAACATCCGCGAGTTCCACGAGGCTCAGCTACCGGACGACTGGCGCGAGACGTTCGACGGGCGGGAGCTCGGCCGCCGATTCCGACCCATCGAGCGCGTCGGCGTGTACGCGCCGGGTGGCACCGCTGCCTATCCCTCCAGCGCGTTGATGGGCGTCATCCCCGCAAAAGTCGCCGGTGTAGAGCAGGTCGCGGTGGCCACGCCGCCCGGCGACCCACAAAATACGATCACGCTGGCAGCGATTCACGCCGCGGGTGCAGACCGAGTGTATCGCGTCGGCGGCGCACAGGCCATCGGCGCGATGGCGTATGGTACGGAGCAAATCGACCGTGTTCAGAAGGTCGTCGGCCCCGGAAACCGATGGGTGACGGCGGCGAAGGCAGAAGTACAGGGAGAGGTGGCAATCGACTTCCTCGCCGGGCCAAGCGAACTGCTCGTCCTCGCGGACGACTCGGCCGACCCGAGATACGTCGCCAGCGACATGATTGCGCAGGCCGAACACGACGAGAACGCATCAGCGGTCACCGTAACCGACGACGCCGCGTTCGCCGAAGCAGTCGTCGAGGAAATCGACCAACAAACGGGCGAACGAGAACGTAAAGACGTGATTCGGGCCGCGCTCGACAACGACGCGAGTGGCGTATTCGTCGCTCGGTCCATGAGCGAGGGACTCCTCTTCGCGGAGGAGTACGCCGCGGAGCACCTCTCGATCCAGGTCGAAAACGACGAGGAGCTACTGAACCGAATCGAGAGCGCAGGAAGCGTCTTTTTGGGACCCTACACACCTGTCGCGGCGGGTGATTATGCGTCGGGAACGAACCACGTACTGCCGACGACCGGACTGGCGAAAATCACGGGGGGTCTGTCCGTCGATACTTTCGTCCGCTCGACCACGGTTCAGCGATTGGACGAGGGTGCACTGGACTCCCTCTCCGGGACGATTACCACACTCGCGGAGGCAGAAGGGTTGGAAGCACACGCTGAAAGCGTTCGAAAGCGGTTCGAGTAGCGTCGTCGAGAAAAACCCGACTCGGCGAGCAGCTCGCCGTACTGTTTTACGGTTCCAGTCCGTAGTTCGTGCTCACTGGAGAGCGATGGACTTCATAGCCGAGTTCGACATCTCCACGCCGATACTCAGAGAAACCAGAAACGCGGTTCCCGGATTAGTCGTCGATGTAGAGGATTTGCAACTTCGGTCCGGAAAATCCCCGATTCTCGTCTGCTGGGTCGAATGTGACGATTTCGAAATCATCGACGAAATGCTGCCGACCGACCCGACCGTCGAGGGGTTCGAAATCCTCGCGACGAGCAACGACCGGCGACTCTATCGCGTTGCGCTCTCCGAAGAGGGCGAAGCGTCCCTGGTCTATCCCGCGGCGATAGAGTACGGAATCACGTTTCTCGAAGTGAAAGTAATCGACGGAAACACGCACATCAGCGCCCGAATACCGGACCGGGGCGTTCTGAGTTCGTTCCGCAAATCGATGGAGGAGCGGGACGTTTCGTTTCGCCTCAAACGCATCTATCGCACGGACGACGCCGACGACACTGCCTACGGGGTCACCGACCGACAGCGAGAGATACTACTCTACGCCGCGGAAAACGGGTTTTTCGAGATACCGCGAAAAATCACGCTCGGCGAGATCGCGGCGGAGTTCGACATCTCCGACCAAGCCGCTTCGACGCTCTGCCGGCGGGGGCTAACCAACCTCCTCGACCACACTTTGGCATCCCCCTCGAATACTTAAAACATTGAATAGCCAACGAAAGGCGATACCCCAATCAGCCCGCTACGTCAGAGCGAACAGATGTCCCCCAAAGCAACGACACCGAACGACCCCCGGAACGAACAGTTCCGGTATCAGCGAGCGCAGAACGAGGCACCGAGTGAAGCGGTCCTCTCCGCGGTCTCCGAAGTCTCCAACCGAAACGTCATTCCTCGTTCGACGGATGCCGACGGTGATTCCTTGGAACCGCTCTATCACGCCATCGATCCGGACGCACTGAACGCGCTGTTCACCTCGTCAGAGAACGACACTGACAGTTCTGGAAGCGTGACGTTCACCTACTGTGGCTACGAAGTGACCGTCGAAAGGACGGGAACGATACTGGTCTCGGATCCGTCGACCCACGACGGACTCTGATCCACGCGACTATTTTTTGCCGACTGGTCTTACTGACCGAGTGCTTCGCTCGTCGCCGACAATCCGGCCTCCACATCGACGTCGGCACCCTGTTTTCGCAGTGCATCGCCGAACGCACTCACGAGATAGGAGACCGTTTCTGGCCGTGCGGAGTAGCCCATGCAACCGATTCGGAATATTTCGCCGTCCAAGTCGCCGAGTCCGGTCGCTATTTCGAGGTCGTACTGCTTCAGCAGGTAGTCCGTCACGTCGGTGTCGGTGACCCCCGCGGGCACACGAACCGCGTTGAGACTGGGCAACCAGTAATCGTCGGGCGCGTTCATTTCGATGCCCATCGCTTCGACGCCCGCTTTGAGCGCACCTGCCATCTCGCGGTGACGCTCCCACCGTGCCTCGATTCCCTCCTCGGCGACAAGCCTGAGCGCCTCGCGAAGCGCGTAGACGTTCGTAATTGGTGCCGTGTGATGATAGGCCCGCTCGTCGCCCCAGTAGCCTTCGAGTAAACTAAGGTCGAGATACCAGGATCGGGTAGGGTCATCGCGCGAGAGGACTTTTTCCATCGCGCGGTCGTTGAGCGTCAGCGGACTCGCACCCGGCGGGCAGGAAAGACATTTCTGAGGCCCGGAGTAGGCCACGTCGATCTCCCATTCGTCAACCCGCAGTTCGACACCACCGAGGGAGGTCACACAGTCTGCGACGACGAGCGCATCGTGGTCGTGAGCGATGCTGGTCAGTTCGGAAACGTCGGGTTGAAGCACCCCGGTACTCGTCTCGGCGTGGACGAATCCGAACACGTCCGGGTCGTGTTCCTCGAACGCGGCTTCGACGTCTATCGGGTCGAGCGGTTCTCCCCACGGAGCGTCGACGTGAACGACGTTTCCACCTGCTCGGGTCACCATCGATTCCATGCGCCCGCCGAAGTAACCGTTCGTCGGAACCAGCATCGTGTCTCCGGGTTCGACGAGGTTACCGATCGCGGCTTCCATCGAGGCCGACCCCGTGCCGGATACCGGAATTGTCCACTTATTATCGGTTCTGAAGGTGTATCGGAGCAGGTCTTGCACGTCGTTCATTACCTCGATAAACGACGGATCTAAATGGCCGACCAACGGCGTGCTCATCGCTCGAAGTACGCGGGGATGTACTTCGCTCGGGCCGGGTCCCATCAGCGTTCTGTCGGGTGGTGTCAGTTCGTCTACCGTGGGCTTTTCCATGGGCCACAGTATCACGTGGGGTCACAAAAATCCCGCCTTCCCGGAACCCGATAGCCAACGCGTCGTTGAACCGGACAACGTAGCGTTTCTCCAGGCGAACGGTTTCCAAACGGTAGGAAACGGTCTCCCCGGTTTATCCGGGTTATCAGTGTAGGCAAGGATATCCCAGCACGTTGCTGGGTGGTGAAAAACAATGACACGCCAGAGAGACATGCAGCACTCACGAGGACAGATGGAACAACAGTACGGCCAGAGTCAGCAGTACGGTCAACCGCAACAACAACGGTATCGCCAACCGCAACAGCAGTATGGCCAACCGCAACAGCAACAGATCGGCCAGCCACAACAGCAGACACAGATGACCGGCGGGCAGCAGCAGCAGACCGGTCAGGAGCAAATGACACGACAGGTTGGCCAGTTCGACGACCAACTGCCGGGTGAGATGCGAATCGCACTCGAGGACTTCGAGAAGGCCGCGAAAGTATGTGACTGGTGTGCCGACCAGTGCATCGACGAAGGGCCACAGATGGCCAACTGTATCCGACTCTGTCGCGACGTCGCAGACCTCGGAACGTTGAACGCGAAGCTCATCGCCCGCGATTCGGTCTTCGGACCGGAACTCGCGGAAGTGTTCGCACGCGCCGCCGAGGAATGTGCGGACGAGTGTATACAGCATTCGAACGCGCACTGTCAGGAGTGTGCGTCCGTGCTATCCCGAGCCGTCGATTCGACCTACCGACTGCTAGACGAACTGCAGAGTGGTCAAATCGGAACGCCCACCCAACAGCAATCGTCACTACAGCAGTCGTTTTAAGGTCGCATTTTTTAGTAGCAACCGACAGTGAGTACATCGTATCCGGGCGTCCAAGACACGACGTGGGTTCTCGAACGATCCGTACAGTCACTCTCACGAGCGATTTCTACGGGTCACCGGGACGGCCTGTTCCGGTAGCGCCACCAATTTTGGGAGAGAAGTTTATGCTTGCTGAACGCGAAGGGGAACATCCATGATGGTCGGCCACGCCCTGTTAGCCTTTGCGTTAACGGCGCTCGTCGCCCACCGATACTGGCCCACGGAGCGTGCGCTACTGTTCGGTGTGGTCGCGGGTGCGTTTGCGACGGTTCCCGACGTCGACATGACATACGCAGTAATCGGCCTCGCACAGGCCGGGCTCGGAAGTGTCTGGACGATGACGGCCGCATTCTGGGGCAGTTCACAGCTCGCCCATCGAGCGGTAACACACTCGCTCGTCGTCGCACTCATCGCCGCTCCGGGGTTCGTTTTGATTACTGGAGACCGCTCTCGACGAGCGATTGGCACGATTGTCCTCTCGATACTCGTCTGGATTGCGTTCGCGAAAAGCGGCGTCATCGGCGCAGGAGTCATGTTCATCTTCGTGCTGGTGGGATCCGCAGTCGCACTCGTTGCAGTGCGGCGTACCGACCTCGAACCACGGGCACTGTTGGTCGCAGCGGCGTTTGGCCTGCTATCGCACCCCTTCGGCGACCTGTTTACCGGCGAACCGCCACAGTTTCTCTACCCGTTCGACACGGTGCTCCTCCACTCTCGGATCGCTTTGCTTTCCGACCCGACGCTGAACTTGCTCGCCATTTTCGCGTTGGAGCTAACGATGGCGTGGTTCGCCGTGGTGGTATATTTCCACGTTCGGGATGACCACCGTCACGACGAACGTCTACTGGGCCACATTCACGGGCGAGCAACGCTTGGCGCAGGGTACGCGCTGGCAGTCGTGTTCCTCCCGGCACCGACGCTGGACGTATCGTACCATTTCGTCTTCTCGGTGCTCGCGGTCGGTGCCGTGGGCGTCGGTCCGAAACTGTACCCACTCCAACCGTTCCACGTGGAGCGTGACCCCAAAACGTGGCTGTGCACAGGAATGGCGGCGGTTACGTTCGCGATACTGGCGTACGCCGGTGCCTACATCACAGCCTAACCTTTCTTACGGGTCGCACACTTATCGAGCGATATGACACAGCGAAGCAGTCGGATGGACGCACTCGTCGAGGACGAGCGCGTCAACGCCGGTCTCGGATGGGTTCTCGTCGTGTTTTTGTTTGCAGTCGCTGTGGCGAGTCTGCTTCGTGCGGATTTCCTGTGGGCGATATTCACCGGGTTCGTCTTCACACTGGCGGTTATTCCGCCGCTCGCCTACCGGAATGCAGAGGCCATGCTCCCGTGGGAAGTGTTGCTACTCGCCGCGCTTCCAGTCCTCGGGCGCGCGCTCGCAACGCTCGCGCTCACCACGCGGGTAGCCACCTATCTCTCGGTGGCCGCCCTCGCGCTCATCGTCGCCGTCGAACTGCACGTTTTCACGCCCGTTCGAATGACACACTGGTTTGCTATCCTGTTCGTCGTCATCGCGACGATTGCGACGGCTGGCGTGTTGGCGGTCATCGAATGGTTGTCCGACGTATATCTCGGCACGACGTTCATCAGGAGCGAACAGCTACTCATGTGGGATTTCGTCTATGCGACGGTCGTTGGCATCGTCGCTGGCATCGTCTTCGAACTGTACTTCCGGCGGGTCGCACCGGCGCAAGCGCGCCTCCCGAGCGATCTGCAGGAGCAGATAGAATGAGGGTTCGTGAACGGCTCGGGATTTCGAACCGACGGCAGCGTCAGTTGACGCGTGTGATGGAGTTGAGCCTCGTCGGTATCTTTTTCATCGGATTGTACAAGGGCAACCTCGGAATCATGATCAACTCCGCAGTGGCGTTCGCCATTATGCACATCCCGGCAATCATCGAACGGGACTACCAGATTCCGATGGATGCAGGACTCACGCTGTGGATTACGACCGCCGTTTTCTTACACGCGGTGGGTACCCTCGGTCCCTACCAGAACGTCTGGTGGTGGGACCACGTCACGCACGTCCTGTCGGCGTCACTCGTCGCGGCAGTCGGCTACGCTACGGTTCGGGCGGTAGACGCCCACTACGAGGACGTGTACCTTCCACCCCGATTCATGTTCGTCTTCATCCTCATGTTCGTCGTCGCCTTCGGCGTCATCTGGGAGGTCATTGAATTCGGCGTGAGCGGACTGGCGGTCGTCTTCGGCGGGCGAGCGGTGTTGACGCAGTACGGCCTCGACGACACGATGCTGGACCTCATGTTCGACACGATCGGTGGCCTCATTACGGCGATTTGGGGCACTGCCTACCTCTCCGACGTCGTTGGAGCCATCAACGACCGTCTCGATAGTAAAATGCGAGTGTCGGAGCACCAGCGACGAGATGACTGACCCCCAGCAAACATACCGACGAACGGCCAATGCGACTTTTACCTGAGACGGGAAAACAGCACATGCCATGGTGTTCAAGAAAATCACGCTTATCGGAACGAGTGATGAGAGCTTCGATGCCGCCGCCGATGATGCCATCGATCGAGCGGAGCGGACGCTCGACAACGTCAAATGGGTCGAAGTGGACCACCTCGGCGTCGAAGTCGCCTCCGTCGAAGGAAGGGAGTACCAAGCCGAAGTGACGGTTGCGTTCGAACTCGAAGAGTAAGACGGGACCCTGCGGGAAACCTCACTTTTTAGACAACGAGAGGCAGCCATACAGCGGCCGCTATCCGGAAGACGAGCGTCGAAAAGTGACACCACAGGTTTCGCCCGCGCTGCGAACGATGGTCCCGAGCCGATTACGTGCGGAAACTTTCACCACAGCCGCATTCGGACACCACGTTCGGGTTATCCACGTGGAACCCGGCGCCCTGCAAACCGGTTTCGTAGTCCACGACGCTCCCTTCGATGTAGTTCATGCTCGCCGGGTCCACGAACACTCGCAGGTCGTGGTGGTTGAACACCGTATCGTCGGATTCCGGTTCGTCGTCGAACCGCATTCCATAGGAGAGCCCGGCACAGCCACCCTGTTGGACGAACAGACGCAGTCCCGCTACCCCGGGGTCGAGACCTTCGCTTTCGAGCAGGTTCAGTGCTTGCTCGGCGGCAGTCTCCGTCACCTCGATTTGTGGGGTTTCCCCACCTTGGGCGGAGTCAGTACTCATAGCTGGTGTTTGTCGGTCAGGCCTCATTAACGTTCGCCCGCTGGCAGTGATTTCCGTGATGGAGTATTTGTCCTCGTCGGGTCCAACGGCGTGCTATGTGTGCTCCGGAAAACCCCCTCGTGGAGAGCCACTGGTTCTTCTGGTTCAACGGTAGTGGCCCAGAAAGCTCTCACGGACGATGCTCGCCGGAGGGACGACTGAGCGACGAAGGAGCGAAGGGGTCGATGGGGAGAGTATGGGCGGTCGCGGTGCGGTGGCGGTTGTTCGGTGTCGGCAATTCCCGACGGCAAGAATAGACGTCGTTTCCCATCGCAACAGAAGCAGGGACGTGGATCTGGCCGGAGAAATCCAGTCTCGTTTCAAAGAACTCTCTACCCACATCGTCGGCTTCGTAGAAGGTTTTGCGAGAGCCTGTTTGTTGGCCCTTATGAGGTTTTTGCGAGGGAAGAGCGCTCCGATGCGGTCTTCCTGCACTCTGTTATGAGTGCGAGGGAAGGGATTTGAACCCTTGGACCTCTACAGGAGCGGATCTTGAGTCCGCCGCCGTTGGCCGAGCTTGGCTACCCTCGCACGCATTCGTTATTCTGCACTGGGTAAGTTAAAACGTTCCGAATCTGAAAACGACACTCCTTTTCCATCCCACCTCACCTGTCGAACCATGACCGAATCACGACCCGAACTCGCCGAACGTGCGGCGAGGGCGGGAAGCGAAATCGCCCTGGACGGCTTTCGAACCGACCTCGCGGTGGAAACGAAAGCGAACAAAACCGACGTGGTGACCGAAGCCGACCGGGAGAGCCAACGCCGAGTCATCGACGTGATTCAGGAGGTGTATCCCGACGATGCGGTCGTGGGCGAGGAAGAGGACGCACTGAAGGACGTTCCGGCGGAAGGCGACGTCTGGATAATCGACCCCATCGATGGCACGAACAACTTCGTCCGCGGGATACCGATATGGACGACCAGCGTCGCCGCGGTCCGCGACGGCGAGACTGTGGCCGCCGCAAACGTCTGTCCGGCACTCGGAGACGTTTACACGGCAGACGCGGAGGGGACGTACTTGAACGGCGAACGGGTTTCGGTCAGCGACCGCACCGACCCGGAGACGTTCACCGTCTGCCCGACCATCTGGTGGGACTTCGACCGCCGGGACGAATACAGCGCGACAGTTCGTGGGATTCTCGAACGGTTCGGCGACATGCGTCGATTCGGCTGTGCCCAAATCGCCCTTGGAATGGTCGCAAGCGGCGCGTTGGAGGGCACCATTACGAACGTCGAACCGAACCCGTGGGACACCGTGGCAGGTGTGCACATGGTTCGACAGGCCGGTGGGCGAGTAACGGACATTCACGGGGACCGGTGGACGACCGAAAGAAGGGGGCTGGTCGCATCCAACGGGGAGGCTCACGAAGCGGTGCTCGCCGCGGCCCGCGAAGCCGAAGCCTACCGTAGAGAATAGAACGACGGTCGTCCGCAGTTCGAAATACTGCGATCGCATTCCGGCGAGTGGTACAAATATTTAGTAGTGGGGCATTTCGGTAGCGGTATGAAGCTGGATGACACGGACCGCGCTATCCTCCACGCACTCCAAAAAGACGCTCGGACGCCCTTCAGCGAAATCGCCCGACAGATCGACATGTCCAGCGCGACGGTTCACGACCGGGTTAACCGGATGGAAGAAGCCGGAGTGATCACCGGGTATCACGCCAACGTCAACCCGAAAGAAGTCTCGCTCGGTATCTCCGCGTTCGTCGGCCTCCGCGTCGAACAGGGTCGGGAAAAGGACACGCTCAAAAAACTCGAAGACATCGATGGAATTCAGGAAGTCCATCTCACGACCGGGTCGTGGGACGTGATGGTACGGGTGTACGCCGAGAACGCGGACAGCCTCCGCGAACTGATGTTCGACACGATCGCCCAGATGGATGGGTTCGCCCGCTCACAGACGATGGTGGTTCTCGGGTCACCGTTCGAGAGCGAGGAATTGCCGCTCGTCCTCGACGACCCGGAATAGACCGGAACTATAAAACGCGCTCGCTCCGGTTCGTGCGGTATGGACACTGCAAGCGAGGGAATAGATAACGAACGAACCTGGGCGGGAGTCGTCGCCGTCACGGTCGTCGCACTCGTCGGCGGCGCACTCGCATTCCCAAGACAGGTGTACGACGGCTTTATTTGGCACTACTTTTGGGGACCGGTCGCGGCCGATGCGAAGGGCGCGGAGTGTGCGATTCGCGTGGGCGGAGCGACCAAATACATCTATGACCGTGGAGCATGTGCAGGACTCGCGGAACCGGTCGCGGAACCGGGTTACACGCTCGTATCGGAAGTCGGCTACGCGGTAACGCTCATCGTCGCGTTGCTCGGACTTGTCTTTCTCCTCCGCCGACTCGACATCGGGCGCGACAGGAGTCTCTTCTATGCCCTGTTTCCCTTCATGCTGTTCGGCGGCGCTCTCCGTGTAGTCGAAGACGCCGACAATGCGCTTCAGCAGGCCGGAAACGGAGCGATTCCGTTCCCCTGGAACACGCTCATCATCAGCCCCATCATCTACTTTACCGTCTTCGCCATGACGTTGGCCGCAGTCGTCGCGAGTGTCGCGCTGGCGCGCAGGGGAATCGTCGACGAGTACGAGTATCCGCTCGCCGGAATCGGAACGGTCGTGCTCGCCATCACCGTCGGCTATCTGTTCGTGTTGGCAGTCACGACCAAACAAGTCAACCTCTTTCCACAAATCCTCGTCGTCGTTCTCGGCGGTGCGACGTTGGTCACCGCGATTACGTGGGCAGCAGTCGAACGGTTCGCGCCCGAAGTAAATGCCGGAACCAAAGGTATCGGAGCGGTCATCATTTGGGGTCACGCGGTGGACGGCGTCGCCAACGTCGCCGTCCTCGACTGGGCGCTGGCGCTGGGACTAGCGGGTGAATACACCGCGAAGCATCCGGTCAACCGGGGCATCATCGATATCACTTCCGCCGTCCTCCCGGCATCGATAACGTCCGTCATCGGTACGGCATGGCCGTTCCTGCTCGTCAAAATCGTCGCCGCGCTCGCAGTCGTGTGGGTGTTCGACGAACGGATATTCGAGGAGAGCCCTCGCTATGCAATCCTGTTGCTTATCGCTATCCTCGCGGTCGGTCTCGGCCCCGGAACGCGCGACATGCTTCGAGCCGCGTTCGGGATCTAACGAAGACGTTCCAGCGTCGATTCGGGGAAATACTGGTCGCCACAGTTTCGGCAGGCCGCGACATCGACCGACCCGACGTTACGAAAACCGAGTCGGTCAACCGAGACGCTCTTTCTCGATAACGGTGACCCACACGTGGCACAGGTCAGGTCGAACTCGGTCGTCATACTATCACCCAAACCGACGTATACGGCAAATCATGCATGATTAATAGTCCACCAGTTCGGCAGATACGACCACATCCAACATAAATACTGTGTGTTTCGCTAGCACAGTACAACTGGCTCACATTATGGATACGGATGGGGTTCCCGGTCGAGTTTCGGATCGAATCCGAGCGCATCCGGAACGACACGAGCGCGCTCGCCGAAGAACGCTTCATCGGTAAACAGCGGTTGTGCCTCCGGTGCGAGGACGCGTACTGCCTCGAACCCAAGCGTTTCCACGTCTCGCGTCGTGAGACGCGCACCGTACACGGAAAACGCTTCGGCGGCCCGGGAAACGACGGTGTGGAGTTCGTCGATTCCCGACGGAACCGCATTGCCGACGCTTTCGCTCGGAATCGTCGTATCAGGGGAGACGAACGCGCGAACCGGTTCCGGGAAGTCAGCATAGTGAGCGATCGACCCCTCGGCGTTCGCCGCCTCGTCCGGCCCCATCAGGTTCAGCTCCGTCCAGTTCTGGAGCGCCTCCGCGAGCGCGGACCGTGCCGCCGAGTCCGGATCGAGGTCCGCCCCCGACCCGACTGCGAACTTCGGCCACTCGTCCTCCCGATGCACTGCGACAGCGACCACCGGAACGTCCACGTCCTGGGTTACGAGGAGCGCAGTCACGTCCAAGTTCTCCGCACGCGCTCGCTTCGTGAGTTCGGTGAACCTATCGTCCTCGACTCGAAGTCCGAGCGGTTCGAACGACGAGTACCACGCGAGCATCGTCGCATCGCGTTCTATCACCTCGTACAACCCCGACAACAGGGCCTCCGTACTGGAGTTACCTAGACCCAACCCCGTCGTTATCGCTGGCTTGAATCGTGCGTTTCGGGGCGGGAAGTGGACGAACTCCGCTGGGAGATGAACTGGGTCGCCCGTACCGAGATTCCGCCCGGGAACCCACGCCAACTCGTCGTTCCTCGGGTCCGCCCATCCAGTCGGTCGGACGAATTCGGCGGGCGAAATGGCGTCTTCGAGGTCCGATGGTCGTGCCACGCCGAACGTCGATTCACGGTAGATGCCCGCACAGTACCGCTCCATCCCTTCACCCAGCGCTTTCATCAGCGCTTCGTTCCAGTCGCCTGCAACGCCCGCCGACTGCTCCGCGGCGTGAGCGTCGCTAAACCCTGTCGTATCACACAGGTTTGCCAAGTAGTACGGCACCGGAAACGACGAAACCTCGCCGAGCGACCGGACGACCCCGACTCTTTCGTCCAGCGCGATCTCCGCGTGTGCGACCGCCTCGTCCAGCGTTCGTTCCGTATGCTCGATACCGAGCGTTCTGTCACGCGCGTTGCCACACGTCGGACAGTTCGGAACCGGAAGCAATCGACGCTCGGCGTGCGGCAGTTCCACGATACCGCCGAGAACAGCCGATTCACCACCGGCGAGAAGCGTCACCGCTTCGCGTCCAGCGAGCGCCCCGGCGAATCGAGCGGTCGCAGTATCGATAGTACCGGCGACGCCGGTACTATCGTCCGTCACATTCGATGCCACACGCGTTCGCAAACAGTCGAAGCACGCGGTTTCAGCTTCGAAACCCGAAACCGCGGCGTCCACGTTCGGAAGCGGATATCCGCCGACACCCCCCAGTTCGACGGCCAGCCATGGCGTTCCTGAACGGTTTGCACGACCGAAATCCTTCGAACCGACTTCGCCGACGACCACGGCGAAATCAACATCGGCCACGTCGCTCGCCTCGATTTCGGTGACAGTTCCGTCCGCATCCGAAAGTGCGGCACATACAGCGTCGGCCGCAGGACCGGTCCCGACGACGCCCAGCAAGGTGCTCATGCGCGAGACGAAACGGGCAGTTGGCAAAAGGGCGACGGATAGCAATCGCTAGAGGATGTAAAAAACGGAGGGATTCGGAGTTTAGTGCAGGATACCCTGCGCGACGCTCGCAAGCTGGTCGGTGTCCGCGGTCTGCAGTTCATCGTTGGCGAGCTTCAGACGGAGACGTGGACGGCCGACGTCGATGGGAACCTTTTCCGTACCGATGAGGCCCATGTCTTCGAGCTTGGTTTTCGTGCGGGAGAACGTCGCTTTGCTGGCGATACCGACATCCTCGCCCCATTTGCTGATGTCGTAGAGCAGGGCTTCGTTTTTCGCCGCAACGAGGAGGCTGATAGTCACTTCATCGAGACCATCGCCGTCACCGCGCGCGGTTTCGAGCGACGAGAGAACGCTGTTGAAGTCGTCCTCCGCCTCTGGGCTGATCTCTTCTCCGAGCGTCTCGCGGACACGCGTGATCGGGGGCGTGCGCAGGGAGAAGTCGTCCGCGTCTTCCCAGTGGGATGTGTACGTTCCGTAGGCAGCATCGACGAAGTCGCCGTCGTCGGAGGTGAGACCGCCCACGCGGTCGCCCGCGGTGACGAGTGCGATGACCACGTCGTCGGTGACGAGGAGGGAGTTCCCGGAGGAATCGTCCGTCGTTCGCAGGGTGAGAACGCCTTCGTCGATGAGGTCGGCAGCGTTGCTGGCGATGATGAAGTCCTCCATCACGTCCTTCAACGTAGCTTCGTCCGCGAGCATGCGCATCTCGGGGAGATCGCCGTCGTAATCCGTCGCTGCATCGATGAGTTCTTCGATAGCATCAGCGGACGGGTTGACGACGACCATGACTTCGGGATTTTCGTCGATAACGGCACGAAGGATTTCGTGGACGCTTTGGTTCAAGAGGTTCGATTTTGTTTCCATAGTCGGTCGGACGAGATTCATCTATTTAATTTTAACGGGAAAAATCAACGGAAATCATAGGTTATGTAGCATGAACAATTAGTCAATGACGTAATTATTACCGCCGAATTCGTATAATACCACCCTGAAAACCGGAAACTCTTCGAAATACTATAACTTCCGGAATCCGATCCGACAGCGCTCGAAAACATCACGTTTGATATTTTTCGACACATACAGGCGGTGCTGAACACACTCCTCGTGATGAATACGGAGAGTAATCGATAGTTACCAATTACACCTTCAGCTAACAGTCCGAAAGAATGAAGTATGCTTGTGAGGTATCAACATGTGACATGCGAAGTGAAATTCAGCAGTATCTCGCAGGACATCCAAAAGTATTGAATGTCGCCTTCAGCTTCGCGCTGGGCTACTCGTACATCCAAAACACTCCGATAGATCCCCTCGCAGGATCGGGCGGCACGCAAGGACCTTAGCTTAGATTAATTTGATCGAGTAACTCGTTTTCTTCCGACCAATACAGTTCCCCATCGTAGAGCATCGGCATTTCAGCCCGTTTGAGAAACGAGCTGAGTTCGTCCGTATTCAAAATGAAAGACGCATCGTTACCGTGCAAATATAATTGCTCATTGCTGTCAATATATGGTTGGTAACAACTTCCAACCATGGATATTGAGAGTGATTGAAATGATAAACGAAATCCATCGTCGATTCGTTCAATATTTCCCGAGACCGGGATATAGTTATCCGATTGAGTCAAAGTGTGTGCACCGTCACCGACGACAGCGTAATCCTTGTTCATCATGATACGCCGCCGCGCGAGCTGGAGCGCGTGTTGGATGCTGAATCCGTGAATGAGCAGCCGTGCAAACGAGATGCCGACTCTGGCGGCCTGCTTGTTCAACACTTTGTTGAACGTGATCGCACCCGCGACGGTCCCTTTTCTGATCAGTTCCATTCCCTCGTAGTACGAACCACACGCGTTGAGGAAGAACGTCTGAACGTTGCTTTCATCGATGTTCTCGAGGGAGAGGTTGCCGTCCGTACATCGGAGGCCACTCTCCTCACAGTGACCGATATAGTGGACGTAATCACATGGCGTCTCGAACAGGTCGGCGAGTTCATCGCGCGTCAAGTGTTCGTGGACGGTGACCTCGATGGGAAGGTCTTTCGCACGGTCTAAGTAGATGTCCGCCGCGTCCTCCCGTTCCGCATCCATTCCCTCGTCGTTCAGTATCAGCGCCACTTCGATTTCGTCACTCTCACGGTCGAGATACTTGAATCGGTTTTCGTAGGCACTGGGATCGGTTTTGAACACGTCGATGGGAACGCCGTCGGCGAGCCACCCGTGAACGCGGCCGCGGTGCAACGTCGGTTTGATCCGTTCGACGGCACTCACGTCCTCCGTTCGGGTTACCCGATACAACCCGTCGCCTGCAACGGCACGCTGAGCGGGGGTCGAGAACTGCGGTCCGTTCCGATAAAAATCGCCGAGCGAGGCATCCAACAGTTCGTTCGGGTTCAAATCGGAGGAGTCAGGCAGGTAGATGAGGCTGAGGTTCGAAAGCAGATACGGAAGCGTCGAGACGTTCTCCAACGAGGGTTCGACATACATGGAGAGATGCCAATCCGGCAACTCATCGCTGATCTGGTCGAAATCGATCAGGTCGTAGGTAACGAGTTGCTCAGCGGGCGTCGCTTCGTACGTTTCCCCTCGATCGATATCCAACTCGTCGAGAAGCGGTAGTTCCGCGAGGTTCCATCCATGTGGACCGGCGTTGCGGACGAGACAGTCGAGGAAGAACACCCGTCGAAGCATCTCGGCCACTTCGTGCTGGTAGCTCGGAAGCGAGCTGAACGAATATGAGAAGTTAACTGACGGTACTTCGAGAACCGGTGTCGCGCGGGTTTCCACGACGAGGTTCGCCTGAAGGTAGTACGCGAGGGGGGCAGTAACGAACAGCGTCCGAAGATCATCGGGAACACGGATTTCGATACCGACGTCCTTCTTGTTGGTACGAACTTCCTTCGGAATATGCAGCTCTTTGCCCACCTCGAACCGGGGTGGGTGTCCCCGAAGGGTCGGAAATGAACGGTCGGGGCCGGTCGTCTTATGTGACGAGGAGGCGTACGAAATTGCCGTCGCCAACCCGTCAGTCGTCGGTGGAATAGTTATCGTATCGACGGGCGTTTCGTGGTGGCTCCGAAACCCGAGTGTTATCGGAATGTTGCCGTCGAACTCGATGATCAACGCGTCGAAATCCGGGGTTTTTCGGATCGTCGCGGGACCGGAAAACCGGAGATACGTCTTGATGTTTCCGTGAATGTTCGCCAAATACTCGCCATCGGGGAGTTCGAGGTCATCTGTATCGCCCCCATGGAAATGTCTCTCGTCCGACTGTAATTCGGTAAGACTTACCAGATTCGGCGGGAATTGAACTTTCGACGCGTATCCCGAAACGGTTTCGTCGATGGGTCTATCGATTCCCTGTTCCTGTCCCCCACTTTGCCAATCAGGCGCGCATATCGATATCCCGGTTTTCGTCCGGTCGAACGCCCGAAGGCCGGTATCCGTCTCCTCCCATTCTATCATACCGGTAATAAGAACGGTATCTCACCGTTAGTTTATATTTCTGTCGGGGACGAACCCGACTAGCCGAGAGGTAAACTTATACGCCGTGGTATCCCGGATTTGCACATGGAGTACGACGACGTTCGGGCGGTCGATCCGGCAGTCGCAGATGCTCTCGAAGCGGAAGTCGAACGCGAACGCGACACGCTGGAGATGATCGCCAGCGAGAATTTCGTTAGCGAGGCAGTGCTGGAAGCACAGGGCAGCACCTTAACGAACAAGTACGCCGAGGGGTACCCCGGCGAGCGATACTATGGCGGGTGTGAGCACATCGATACCGTCGAATCGCTCGCCATCGAGCGTGCAAAGGAGTTGTGGGGTGCAGAGCACGTCAACGTCCAACCCCACAGCGGATCGCAGGCGAACATGGGCGTCTACCTCGCCGTCCTCGAACCGGGAGACAAGATCCTCTCGCTCGACCTGACGCACGGTGGCCACCTGAGCCACGGCCACAAAGTCAACTTTGCCGGAAAGCTGTACGAAGTCGAACAGTACAAGGTGGACCCGGAGACCGGATACCTCGACTACGACGCGATATACGACCACGCAGTCGAGTTCGAACCGGACATCATCGTTTCCGGCTACTCGGCGTATCCCCGGACGGTCGAATGGGAGCGAATCCAGGAGGCTGCGGACGAAGTCGGCGCGTACCACCTCGCGGACATCGCCCACATCACTGGCCTCGTGGCGGCGGGAGAACATCCATCGCCGGTCGGCATCGCCGACTTCGTCACCGGTTCGACACACAAGACGATTCGGTCGGGACGCGGCGGCATCATCATGTGCGACGATGAGTATGCCGATGCCGTCGATTCGGCGGTCATCCCCGGCATGCAGGGTGGTCCCCTCATGCACAACGTCGCTGGCAAGGCGGTCGGATTCAAAGAAGCGCTCGAACCGGAGTTCGAGGAGTACGCCGCACGAACCGTCGAGAATGCCGAAGTGCTCGGCGAGACGCTCAAGGACCACGGGTTCGGACTCGTGTCCGGTGGCACCGACACCCACCTCGTGCTCGTCGATTTGCGCGAATCCCACGAGGACGTCACCGGCAAAGACGCGGAAGCGGCGCTCGAAGACGTCGGAATCGTGCTGAACGCGAACACCGTCCCGGGCGAAACACGCTCTCCTTTCGTCGCCAGCGGAATCCGCGCCGGAACGCCCGCGCTCACGACCCGCGGGTTCGATACGGAGGACATCGAACGCGTCGGCGACCTCATCGCACGCGTGATCAATAACGTAGACGACGAGGACGTGAAAGCCGAAGTCGCTGAGGAAGTGCAGGCACTCTGCGACGAGAACCCGTTGTACGAGTAAGGCTGCGGGTTGGCAGTCGTCCTCGGATTTTTGCGGATGCTTATCTACGCACGCGGTGAGTACTAGACATGACGGAACAATTGGCGGGGTTCAAAAGTGCGGACATCGTTTTCACCGATGGGAAAACGCTTACCGACGTGACTGTCGGCATCTATCCGGGTTGGATTCGAATCCAGACGGAATCGGCAAATCAGTTCCATCCACGCGAACGGATAGACCGGATTCAGTCGAATCGGTAAGGAACACCCCTCACGAAAACCGACGATTCTACCGTACTCAGCGCCACGGATCGCGTCGATAGCGAGACGGTCGGGAACCACGACGGTCGGACCAGATGTGGACGATTTCAGTCGAACTACGCCGCGGCAACTCGGCATATTTTCGACTCTAATGAGCAAGTATGTGTATATTTAATCCCCATATTTCCCAAAAATGAGCACAAATCCGAATGTTGAAGGGGATTCGTACCCCACGATTCGACAATGGCAGATATCATCGACGGGAACGCGGTCGCCGAACGGATTCGAACTGACCTCGGTGAGAGCATCGGGGTACTGAAAGATGCGGGTGTTACACCGGGATTGGCGACGGTCCTCATGAGCGACGACCCCGCGAGCGAGACCTACGTTTCGATGAAACAGCGCGACTGTGAGGAGGTCGGGATCAACGGCATTCACGTCGAAATCGATCCCGATGCACCCGCCGAAGAGTTGTACGACACCATCGACGATCTGAACGCCGACCCCGACGTTCACGGAATGCTCGTCCAGATGCCCGTCCCCGAGCACGTCGATTCGCGAAAGGTCATCCGAGCCATCGACCCGGCGAAGGACGTGGACGGCTTTCACCCCGAAAACGTCGGAATGTTGGTTGCGGGACATCCACGGTTCAAACCGTGCACGCCCCACGGCGTGCAAAAGCTCCTCGAATCGGCGGACGTAGACCCCGAGGGCAAGGACGTGGTCATCGTCGGTCGGTCGAACATCGTCGGCAAACCGCTCGCCAACTTGCTCATTCAAAAGGCCGATGGCGGAAACGCGACTGTCACTGTCTGTCACTCCCGCACAGACGACCTCGCCGCAAAAACTCGTGACGCGGACGTGGTCGTCGCGGCCTGTGGGGTTCCGGAACTCATCGACGGTTCGATGCTCTCGGAGAACACGACCGTCATCGACGTCGGCGTCAACCGTGTGGATGCCGATACGGAGAAAGGGTACGAACTCGTCGGCGACGTGGACTTCGGCAGTGCGAAGGAGAAAGCGAACGCGATTACGCCGGTGCCGGGCGGCGTCGGACCGATGACTCGAGCGATGTTGCTGTACAACACGGTGAAAGCCGCCGGTCAGCAGGCCGAAATCGAAGTTGTACTGCCGTAGCGTAGATGCGGTCAAAAGAGCCGCACGCCGTGAAGCGACCGTTTTCCCTCAGTTGCCGATATCGACGAGCGCCTGCCACGTGTTCGGCCCGACGATACCGTCCACTGCGATACCCGCGCTGGACTGGAAGCTCTCGATGGCACTTTCGGTTTCCGGACCGTAGTAACCGTCTACGGCGATACTGTAGCCCTCGTCGTAGCGCAGGTGGTGCTGGGCGGCATACGTCGCCCAATACGGGTCGTTGTTTGCGTCCTGGACGGTAACGACGAGTTCGCTCCACGTGTTCGGGCCGACGACGCCGTCCACGCTGAGCCCGTTGGCGGACTGAAAACTTTGGACGGTGTTCGTCACTTCTGAGCCGTAGATCCCGTCGTGGTACTGGATGTCGTAGCCGTGTTCTTGAAGCAGATACTGGATGGAGTAGACGGCCTCACCCTCATCGCCGTTCGAGTAAATCGGCCAGCTGTACGAACCGCCACCACCGCCGCCACCGAAATCAATGTGGTCCGCAAGCGAATTCATCACGTCGCGGATACCTTCGGCCCAGCTGATGTCTGTTGCGTAGTCCTGATTCATGCCCCGAAGCGTCGGCCCGTACGACGAGTAGTAGTGGTCGCCGCCGGGGGTCAAATATTCGTCCCGTATGACCGGCATGACCTGTCGAATACACTGTGACTTCGTGGAGAACGATTCAGCACAGGAGTACGGACAGCTATCGTAGGCTTTCCAGCCGTAGATGTTGTTCTTGTCCTGTGCAATGTTGCTGGTTCCCCATGCCGACTCCCACGCGGCATGGGCGGCCATATACACCGGATTGATACCTTCTTGATAGCTGACGTCGATCCACGTATCGCCGAGCCCGATGAGCGGGCTGTCGGATCGAACCTGTCGAATCGCATAATCGAGGTCACCGCCGGAGATGTCCTCCGTATTCGTGAGATCGCTATCGATGGAGTATCGTGCTGCAGCACCCGTGCTGGATAGCGCTCCGAGACTACCGATGGTCGCGATGCTCGTAGTTGCGCCTTTGAGGAACGTTCGTCGTGAATAGTCCATTATTCCGTATCTCCAATGGGGGCAAATTATATTTAATCTTTCTACCTTACAGATAAAATATCTCGTCCAATGTGGAATCGATATGTGATATACAGCCGCCGACTCGATACTTAGTCGATTCGACCGAGCCGTTCGCGTGCACTCACTATCCCATCCTCGTCGCCCTCTCGAACGGAGCGCGCGAGCTCGCGCGTCGTCTCGATGAGTATGCTCGTCGTTTCGATATCCAGCCCACCTTCGAGAGCACGTGCGCGCCTGACGTGTTCGCCGAGTGTTTCGAGCGTGTTTCGCCCGGGACGGCTCACCTCGTGTTCCCGCACCCAGTCGCTCATCTCCTGATAGTAATCGTGGAGTGCTTCCGCATCGGCGAGTCCGCGAACGTCGTGCATGGACTGCGGCACGTCCTCGATTGGGGGACGCTCTCCTGCGTCTGCTTCGCGGAGCAGTGAGAGGAAGTACAGTTCCTCGTCGTCGGCTATCTGGAGCGTTCGAGAAAACACGTCCGACGCGTGGCGCAGCTCCTGTGCCGCGAGATATCGATCGTCCAACGGGCGGAGCTCTCCACCCTTGATGAACCCGCGTTTTCTGACGTACTCGCCTGCTGCATCCGCCGCCAGCGTAGCGACTTCCCGCAGGGGTTCCGAATCGACGGCCTCACGTGCGTTCGACAGTTCGAGGGTCACGGGACTATCCGTGTGCTGGACCCGGTTATCTTCGAGTCCGACGCTCCGCATGCTTTCACAGTTCGGACAGGCGACGCTTCCCGTCTCGTAGTACGTCCACCGTGTCCCACAGCTTTGGCACTCGCGGGTTCCACGAACCTTCATACCCACCCCTTGTGGTGCTGGGGTGAAAACGTTCACGTGGTCGACGTCGAGAGACGCTGGCCCCGTCGGTTGGTCACGGACGCCAGTAGCAACCGATTTTGGAAACCGCTTTTCCGCCGAAACGCCTCCCGTAGATTTATGCGTCGTCTCTCCCTTCGTAGTAGTACGATGTCGAGTGATGCTCACTCCGAGGATAGAGTAAGTCGCCCCGTGGCGGCTGGTCGAGAAATCCTCGACGACGGATAGCACCCCGAATCCTTCCGAAACGTGCACCCCAGACGAGTCACACGTGTCCGCCGAGCGCACGAAAGATGGGGTTTCAGTAACCGTTTCCGGCGAACGTCACGACCTTTCCAGACGCGAGGCCGACCGTTTGCGAGCGGCGCTCGGACAGGCACTGACCGAGCGCACCGAGTTTCTCAACACGGTCGGCGAACACCGGGACGACGGAAGTTACGTCGTCTCCCGGCGCGGTGCGGAGTCGTCGGGTCACCGCAAAGTGTTCGAAAGCTTCGGGGCAGTTGGAGCACTGTACGACCGGCTTCCGGCCGAGTTTACCGCCGAAGACGCCGAAGAAGGTGGACTGACCGGCGGGCGACGACACATGCTCGTTCACCACTTTGTGGAACACCCCGAGTTCGAGGCCGAACTCGTCTCACGCCAACCGCTCACCGCGCGGAAGGGGTGAACGCTTTTCCGGGTTCCCTCCCACGGGACGTGTATGCCACGACCATCGACCTTCTCCATCGTCGCACGGGACCCCGAGCAAAACGCGGTCGGCGTCGGCGTCCAATCGAAGTTCGTCAGCGTCGGAGCCGTCGTCCCCTTCGTAAGTGCCGATGCCGGTGCGGTAGCTACACAGAGCTACGCGAACGTCGCTTATGGGCCGGACGGACTCGACTTGCTTCGATCGGGACGACCCGCCGAGGAAGTCGTGATGGAACTCACCGGAGCGGACCCGGAGTTCGAATCGCGACAGGTCGGGGTCGTCGGGCAAGATGGCTCAGTTGCGGCCTTTACTGGGGCGGACTGTTTCGATTACGCGGGCGACATTCAGGGCGAGAACTACAGCGTTCAAGGAAACATTCTGGAGAACCGCGAAACGCTGGAGGCGATGGCCGAGACGTTCGAGGAGGCGAGTGGTGGGCTCCCCGAACGACTCATCGCCGCACTCCACGCAGGAAATGAAGCAGGCGGCGACAAGCGCGGCGAACAGAGCGCGGCACTCTCCGTCGCTAAACCGGAAGGTGGGTACGACGGGCGCAACGACCGCTGGATCGACGTCCGCGTAGACGATCACGAGCGACCGATCGACGAACTCGAACGCGTGTTCAAAATCTACGACGTGACCCTGTTGGAACGCGAGGAACCCGACGAAACACGAGAGCTGTCCGGTGAAACTGCCATCGAAGTGGGAGCAGCGCTCGTCGAACTCGGCTTTTTCGATGGAACGCCGGACGAGACGTTCGGGGAGGAAGAACGGGATGCCCTCGAAGATTTCCGCGGAATGAACAACTTCGAGAACCATTCGCTCGCCGTCCTCGAGGATGCGCTGGTTCGCGGGTGGGATGATACCGAGGGTGACGGCGAAGGGCGAATGGTCGATGCGATCTGGCACGGACTGTCCCGTTTGGAGCGGAAGTGACACTGTCCGGATGAACCGACAATCGACTCGTGGCCCACGATACCGAAACGCCGATACTGCTAACCCGAACGACAACATAAACAGCCCACGCATGAGAGACGAAGCGGAAATCCGCGAGCAGTACGAGTACCTCGAAGAACAACTCGAAAGCGAGGAGATGAACCACGAAGCCATCCGCCAAATGTTCACATACTACAAGCGGGCACTGGGTTGGGTGCTCGAAGAAGAGTATATCTGACTTTCTTTCGACCATCCTGCCGGAGTTATCTAAATCGTTACCTTTAAGTCATTACACCGTCTTGTTGCAGTTGACGCTTCGCTTTGGAGGGCCGAAGCGTCAGCGGGGACCAATTCAGGGCGGCAAGCGGTACGCGGGGTCTTTTCGCCCCCGCGTGTTCCGCTTTCCTTTCGAAGCAAACTGCCGAGCAACAGTACTGTTCTACTAACCGTAATACATGGACGAGCCGATACGTTTCGGACTACTCACCAGTTATACGATATCCCGTCTGATAACGACGAACGCGTCTTTTCGCACGGGTAGCCCCAACTACTCAATTTCGAGCGATCCGTCCCTTCCATCTTCTCCCTCCTTCCATTCGAGTTCGAACTCGATGCTGAGCTCACTCCGACCGGATGAAGACGTCTCGCGCTCCGCTTTCACCTCGAACACTGGCCGAGTCGGTGGGTCGAGCGTGACCGATTGACTCCCAGCACTCAGCGTTATGGGCTCACCGCTCTCGAGTTTGTCCGCGACGGTGCGAAGGTACTGAGCAACGTCCGTTCGGCTCTGCGTGTTTTCAGTTTCGAAGAGGACTTCTTCCGGCATACATCTCCAAAGGCGACGCACAGGGATAAATACAGTCCCGATCATCGATATGAGACGACCGTTATGTTTATTTCATTCAAATTATAAAAAACAATATTGACAATGGACGAACTGACGGGGTTTCAGCGCGATATTTTGTACGTGATCGCCGGGCAGGGCGAACCACACGGGTTGGCCATTCAGGAGGATTTGGAACAGTACTACGACACGGAAGTTCATCACGGTCGATTGTACCCGAACCTCGACACGCTGGTCGAAGAAGCGTTGGTCGAGAAGGGTCAGCGCGACCAGCGAACGAACTACTATATGCTCACCGACCGGGGGGAGAAGGTGCTCGAATCGCGTCGGAAGTGGGAGCGACAGTACATCGACCGCTGAAACGTCCTTGTTCGTTAGCAACCGGGGAAATTCGCGGGGGGAGCACGAAATCAATTGCGGGTTTCGTCCCCGTCGGTGGGCGTCATTTCTGCCGGTTCGGTGGCTGGTTTTTCGCGTTCTTCCGCTTTACCCGCTCGTCCCCCATCAGTATCTACTCCGGCCTCGGTGGCCTCCCTGCTATCGACCGTCTCTTCCGGGTCGCGCGGTGGTTTCGGGAGGGGGTCGCCACCACGGATGTAGGTCGGGTCCACCGCCCACGGCTGAATCGGCTTGCCAGCGATGAGTTCCGGGAGGACGACTTCTACGAAATGGACGACGAGTACGAGAACCATCGGCCCGAGGAAGATACCGTACCAACCGAACAGTAATGGACCGAGGATATACGCGAACATCACCATCCCGACGTGGAGGTTTCGCCCCGAAACGTACGGACGCAGAATGAGATCCGGAATGGTGTCCACGATAACGAACGAGACGAGCGCGAACACCGCGGGGAACCACAGTACCCCGGGGTCGCCATCCATCAGTGCGTTCGCGCCGATAATCGCGGTGACCGGAAAGTAGACGAGCTTCATTCCGACCACCGGGATGAGGCTGGCGACACCCGTCAACAACCCGACGACGGTTGGATACGGGATTCCCAACCCGACAGGTGCGACTGCGTCGAGCACGTTGTACGAAATCGCACCGATAGTCCCAGTCATGAAGGCGTTCAGGATGTTGCCGAAGAAGATGCTGTTGAAATCGGTATCGACACGCTGGACGTACGTTTCGAGGACGCCCTCGCTGTCGGAGAACGTCCGGTGAAACCATCGCGAAAGTTTGTGGTCGTCACGGAGCAGGTAGAACGCGATGGCGATCATCACGAACAGATGCAGGGCACCGCTTCCGATGAAAGTGAGGTACTTGAGCACCGAACCGAAGGCCTGTTCGATCAGTTTCGTGTTGTTCCCGTCGGTGAGGAACGCTTCGGGATGCTGGGCGATCTGGGAAACGTTCGCGTACTGCTGGATCGGTTCCGGAAGCGTTGCTACGTTCGTCGTCTGCGCGACGGTGGAAAGCTCCTGCACCGCGATGGCGAGCGTGTAGACGATGAGCAAAATCGCGGGAAGTGCGAGTGCCAATAGCGCAACCGCGGCAGCGAGACTTGGCGGTCTGATGCGTCGCTTCAGACGCCGGTACACCGGACGGGTCGCGTAGTAGAGAAAGAGACCGAAGACGAAGGTCCCGATAAACGAGTAGACGACGTACAGCGCCGCCAGTCCGAGTGCCGCACCCGCTGACCACCATGCGGCACGAGATTTGTCAATATTCCATCCGCTGACCATACGGGTGAAGTTTGTTCGCAGAATATAAAGATTTCGCGCAACGCGTGGCGATGGCAGCAATTCTTTTATCCGCACGACTATCTATTCTACAGAGTGAATGGATTGGAAAACGTCCTCGCATCGGCGACGTTGGACAGCCACGTCGTCCGTATCGCCATCGCGGGAGCGTTAGGTCTTTTTCTCGGACTGGAGCGCGAATGGTCACAAAAATCCGCTGGAATTCGGACGTTTACACTCATCAGCCTTCTCGGTGCAGCCTTCACCATCGTCAACAAGGATATCCTGCTCGCACTCGGCGGTCTCCTCGTCATCGTTCAGGGAATCCTCCTCGCAGTACAGGGATTGATGGACGACGAGGAGGATACGGGATTATCCCTCACGACCTCCGTTTCGATGCTCGTGACGTTCGGCGTCGGCGTCCTCGTCGCCGAAGGCTTCATCCTCGTCGGGGTCACCGTCGCCGTCGTGTCGTCGCTCCTCCTCGTCTTGAAGCGCGAGCTTCACAGTTTCGCATGGGGGATGTCGCGCGAAGAACTTCGGTCAGCGGGGGAGTTCGCCATCCTCGCGTTCGTCATCTATCCCCTGCTTCCGCCAGGTGAGATCGAGTTCGGTGGTGTCATGGTGAGTCCCCGTCTCGTCTGGCTGATGGTCGTCACGGTGGCCGGGATCGGAATCGCCAACTACGCAATCGTCGAAACGTACGGTGGCCGCGGTATCGCGGTTACCGGCTTTTTCGGCGGTTTGGCATCCTCGACCGCCGTCGTCGGTACCATGCTGGACCACATCCGTCAGCGACCGGAGGCGGCTTCCTACGGCGTCGCCGCTATCCTGCTTGCCGACGCCGCCATGGCGGTTCGAAACCTCGTTATCGCGCTGGCGTTCACCGTCGGAAATCCGGACAAAACGCTGTACGGTGCGATCATCCCTCTCGGGACAATAATCGTCGGGAGCGTCGCGATAGCAGCCTATTCGGCGGACTGGTCACAACAGATGGATCTCGACCTCGAAAGTCCGTTCTCCCTTCGGAACGTCCTCGGTTTCGGCGCCATCTTTCTGCTCGTCGTGATCGGTGGTGCGTTGGCGAAAAGCCAGTTCGGACAAACCGGGTTTTACATCACGGCCCTGCTTTCGGGGCTCGTTTCGAGCGCGGGCGTCACCGCGTCCGCGGTGACCCTCTACAGTGGTGGAAACTTAGACCAACAAACCGCGGTTTTCGGTATTCTGCTGGCGACCGCATCCAGCATCATCGTCAAAGCGGCGCTCACAATCTCGTCACCGAACCGAGAGTTCGCCTATCGAATCGCGATATGGAGTGGCGTCTTGCTCGCTGGGTCGGCCGTAACTGCAGTCGTCGCCGTCGTGTGAGAATTCATAACGAACTATTTAAACCGGACCTTTTCGTAGCGGAAGCATGGACCGGGAAACAGCCGAGCCACAGGTCCGGGAGATGCCCGGAAAGAAAGCAAAACAGTGGTCCGACTACCATCACCAGTTCGCCGCCCCGACGACGTACGTGTACGATTTCGTCTGGGACATCACCGAAGACGCGACTGGGCCGTTCTGTACCGATGTCGATGGCAACGTTCTCCTCGATTTTACTAGTCATGTTGCCGCCGCCCCGCTGGGGTACAACAATCCGAAGATCATGGACAAAATCCGTGCATTCGATCTCCCAGACCCGACGAAAATCGCGGGACAGGACTTCTATGCCGCCGGTGGATGGCCACCGGAAGACCCGGAGTTCCCTGGGCCGACGCAACTGATGGAGCGACTCGTCGATGCGACGAGTCACTACGACATGGACACGGTTTTTCTGTCGAACTCCGGCGCGGAAGCCGTCGAAAACGCGATCAAAATCTGCTACAACCGCGGCGGCCACCGCGCGTTCAACTTCGATGGCGCGTTCCACGGTCGGACGCTCGGCGCGCTCTCGCTCAACCGCTCGAAAGTCGCCCATCGAAAGGGCTATCCCGAGATTCCGGGCGTCGTGAGCGTTCCGTACTGCTCCTGCACGGGGGAATGTGAGTGTGGATGGCGGACGAACGGGCCGGGCGGCAACGTCATCGCCGACAAACTCGACCCCGCACAGGGCGTTATCGATCCGGAAGAAGTCTCGTACATCATCCTCGAACCCGTACAGGGGGAGGGAGGCTACCGCGTTCCGAATCCCCAGTTCGTTGCGGACATCGCCGAAATTCGAGCGACCTACGACATCAACGTCATCGCGGACGAAATCCAGTCGGGCATGGGACGAACGGGCGAAATGTGGGCAATCGACCACCTCGACCTCGAACCGGACGTTATCACCAGCGCGAAGGGCCTCCGCGTCGGTGCCACCATCTCGCGTTCGGACGTGTTCCCCGAGGAAAAAGGCCGACTCTCCTCCACGTGGGGTGCTGGCGACGTGCTCTCGTCCCTCCAGGGCGTCCTCACGATGGATGCGATTCAGGAGTACGACCTTCTCGCGAACGTCGATGCGCGCGGACAACAGGCACGGGAACTCATCGAAGATGCGAACCCCGAGAACGTCATCGACGTTCGGGGACGCGGCCTGATGCTCGCCGTCGAGTTCGACACGAAAGACCGCAGAGAGGCAGTCGTAGACGGTGCGCTTTCGCGCGGCCTACTTACCCTCGGCTGTGGGTACAAAACGCTCCGCATCCTCCCGCCGCTCGACGTGACCGAGCGTGAGATCGACATCGGCGTCAACCTCCTTCTCGACGCCATTGAGGACGCGGCATAAGCCCACACAAGGCTATGTTCTCCCGTGGCGTCCCCTCCGTATGAGCGTCACGACCGATCTCTCGATCCCTAGTGAAGAGTTCCTGCTTGGAACTGCCCTGCTTACCGACACTGACGTTTACGTCGAACTCGAACGAGTGGTTCCGGCGTCGCGCCAAGTGCTCCCGTTTTTTTGGGCCATCGGCACCGAGTTCGAGGCATTCGAGCGGGACGTACAGTCGAACCCGAACGTCAAGAACCTCGTCTCACTGGATAGAGTCAAAAATCGGGTGCTCTATCGAGTCGAATGGAGCAAGGCGGTCGAAAGCCTCATTTACGGTATCGCCGAGGTGGGTGCGACCATCCTCGAAGCGCAGGGGAACGATCAGTGGCGGTTTCGGCTCCGATTCAACGATCATAGCGCGCTCTCCGAATTTCAGGAGTACTGTATAGAACACGATATCGACTTTCATCTCGATCGAGTGACGACGGAAACGGACACCGTTCGAAACGATTTCGGGCTGACGGCAGAACAGAGGGAAACGCTCGTTTTAGCAGTCGAACAGGGCTACTTCGATGTTCCTCGCGGAGTCACACTCGGCGAACTCGCGGACGAAATCGGCGTCACACAGCAATCCGTGTCGGAACGTGTGCGGCGTGGTGCCGGTTCGGTGCTCGAGTCAGTGCTCCTCGAAGCGAGCACTCGGGAAGAACGATCGGGTTAAAGGAGGTTGTAATAACAGGCAATGGCCCTATTCTCGTCAACCTACTCGTACTGAATACGATGGCCAGAATGCGAGACGACCAACGAAACGACCATACCGATGTTCGAGCGCAAGATGGGGCCGGAACCTCATTGAAGGAGGCAGTAGGGACGTTCGGAGTGAACGCGCTCCTTCGTCTTCCTTCGGAGGTGTACGAAACGTTGGCGTCGGAGCATCGACGTGCCGTCCTCGGCTACGGATACGAAGTAGATAGCCGAACCACGGTGGGAGAGTTGGCTACGCACCTCGTCACGACGGATGTCGAGGCGGACGAACACCGAGCACGGGTCGCACTCCGACACAATCACCTCCCGAAACTCGCCGAGCAGGGGTTCGTCGAATGGACGCCCCGAGGCGAGACCGTGGTGTTCGGGCACGTCCACGAGTGAAGTCGTCGGTTAGAACTGATAGCGGCGCTCATCGTCCCGCTGGGGATACTGGGTCGCACCAGTCATCTCCTCGAAGGTCATTCCCGAGAGATACTCGTCGTACGTTACGTCGTAGGCGTTTCGGAGATGGAAATCCAGTTTCCCGGTTTCGACGGTCGATTGGAAGAGCAGATGAACCGCCCTGCGAACCAGTTCGTCGGGGTCGTCGGGGTCGAGCGACGCGGAGAGCATGGCGAGTTCGTTGCGCGTTTCCCGATCGAGTGAGACCGATAGTTCGTCGTCGAGGTCGGTGTAGGCGGATTTTACATCGTCGTTCAGGTCGTCCAGGCTCATGGCCGGGAGGTAGAGCGGGCGCGGGATACCGCTTTCGCTCTCGGGTCGCGCTAAAACTCCTCGTCGCAGTATCGACAGACGTCCCTGCTCGCGAAGTTGCGGGTCGCACAGTACGGACAGATGATAAAGTGCTGGGACTGTGGGCTCGACTCGCGCGCCGACCGGGGTCTGCGGTTTCGGTGGAGCGCCGTTCCGATTCCGGCGAGAATGAACGCACCACCCAGCGCCAGCCACGCGGTCGGACTACGGAAGAAGACGACCGGCGCAACGGGGACAACGATGATACCCACGCCGATGAGAAAAAGTGTGGAGGGCCGTACGCGCATTTTCCGAAGATTGAGACGACCGGGCAATAAGCCTTCAGGTTGTTCGATTCCGCGTGTCACGCGTTCTCGTGGTATCGGCGTGGCGGGTCGAACGGGAGGATACGCCTTCCCGAATCGCTACCGGTAAACCGAACCCGCCCAAAGCGCCGGTAATGACCGACACGTCGTGGTCGCTACCTGACGATATCGAAGCGGTGCGCGACACCCTCGTCTCGTGGTACGAAGACGACCACCGGACGTTCCCGTGGCGCGAAACGGACAACCCCTACGCCATCCTCGTTTCCGAGGTGATGAGCCAGCAGACGCAACTCGGACGCGTCGTCACCGCGTGGGAGGCGTTTCTCGACCGTTGGCCGACCGCCACGGCCCTCGCGGACGCGGACCGCTCGGACGTGGTCGGCTTCTGGACGAGTCACAGCCTCGGTTACAACAACCGGGCGAAATATCTCCACGAGTCGGCGAAACAGGTCACGGCTGAGTACGACGGCGAATTCCCCGAGACACCCGAGGAACTCCAAAACCTCCAGGGTGTCGGCCCCTACACCGCGAACGCGGTCGCCTCGTTCGCCTTCAACAACGGGAACGCCGTGGTCGATACGAACGTCAAGCGCGTCCTCTACCGCGCCTTCGACGTACCGGACGACGACACCGCCTTCGAGGAGGCCGCGAGCGAACTCATGCCGGACGGCGGCTCGCGCGTCTGGAACAACGCCATCATGGAACTCGGAGGGGTCGCCTGCGAGAAAACACCGTCCTGCGACGCCGCTGGATGCCCGTGGCGCGAGTGGTGTCACGCATACGAAATCGGCGACTTTACCGCCCCCGACGTTCCAACACAGCCGAAATTCGACGGCTCTCGAAGGCAGTTCCGCGGGCGCGTCATCTCGATTCTGAAGGAGTACGACGAACTTCCGCTCTCGAAACTCGGACCGCGCGTCCGCGTCGATTACGGCGGCGAACACGGCGAGGAGTGGCTTCGCGAGTTGTGTTCGGATTTGGACGGCGACGGGCTGGTGAAATTGGAGGGCGGGGAAGACGGCGACAGTGGAGAGTGGGTCGCCAGTCTCAGACAGTAGGGGAACAATCTATTTGACACGTAGCTATATTCATTTTCCACGCCTATCGTGTTCCATGCCGAACGAACCACGCATCGTCGCGATCTGCGGCAGTCTCCGGGATAGCAGTGCAACCCGAACCTCGCTGGAGCAGGCACTCTCAGGAGCGGAACGGGCGGGTGGAACCGGCGACCTCCTCGATTTGCGCGAGTTCGACCTCCCACTGTACGACCCGAACGACCGGATGGCGGGTGATGCAGTGGAACTCAAACGTCGGGTACGCGAGGCGGATGCCGTCGTCCTTGGAACGCCGATGTATCATGGGTCGTACTCGTCGGTGCTGAAGACGGCACTCGACTATTGTGGATTCGACGAGTTCGAACAGAAGACGGTCGGCTTGCTCGCCGTGGCAGGCGGACGGTTTCCGATTACCGCGATGGACCATCTCCGGTCGGTCTGCCGAGCGCTCGATGCCTGGGTACTCCCGTACGAGGCCGCCGTGCCACAGTCACACAGCGCGGTTCGAAACGGAAAATTCACGGACGACGAACTGGCGACCCGTGTGGCTACACTCGGGGAGCAGGTCGTGCGGTACTCCAAAATCGAAGCTTGCCCGGCGAGTTTCGAGAGCGAAGAAAACATCGGAGCAGTCGATTGAATAAGCAACCCTTTTGACGCAGGATTGAGCGCAGTTCGGATATGCACAAAATCACGAACAGTGGGTGGGTGGAGGTCATCACCGGCTGTATGTTCTCCGGGAAAACCGAGGAACTGCTCCGTCGGCTCCGCAGGGCGGAAATCGCGGGACAGGAAGTCGCCGTGTTCAAACCGGCATTGGACGACAGATATGGCGAGGACACGGTCGGGTCTCACGATGGGAGTTCGTGGGAGGCAACCGTCGTCGACCCCGACGACGACGGCGTATGGGAGATTCCCGAGAAGCTGAACGGCGAACAGGTCGTCGCTATCGACGAAGCGAACTTCTTCTCCTCAGAAATCGTCGCGGTCTGTGAACGACTCGCCGAGGACGAACGGCGAGTCGTCATCAGTGGAACTGACCAAACTTTCCGAGGCGAACCGTTCGATCCGCTCCCGCAACTCATCTCGGTCTCCGAGTACGTCGAGAAACTCCAAGCCATCTGTGCGAAGTGTGGAGAACCAGCGACGCGAAACCAGCGTCTCATCGACGGGGAACCAGCGCACACCGACGACCCGACGATCCTGGTCGGCGCACAGGAGTCCTACGAAGCGCGCTGTCGGAACTGTCATACCCTCCGAACCGACTAAGAAGAACCGTGACTCAGTGGGTCGAAAATCCGACGGGTGGGCGCGACCGCGGACCGCAGGCGATCGTCCGTGCGTGGGTCGAGGTGATGCTACGACCGCGTCGGTTTTTCAACGTCGGTGTTGCGCCGGGCGACCAAGCACCCGGATTGGTGTTTGGCGTCCTCGTGACGGTGATAGAAGTCACCTCACGGATGGTTTTCGGTGGGTCCGCTGTCGGCGGAACCGTAGGCGGCGATTCGCTTCTCTCGAAACTGTTCATCATTCTCGCGGTCGGTTTGTTTGTCGCGCCCGCCGTGCTCCATCTTACGGCGGCGCTACAGACGGTTGTTCTCCTACTGGTCGTTCCAGACCGGGCAGGTATCAGCGAGACGGTACAGGTCATCGGCTACGCAGTCGCACCCTGTCTGTTCGCCGGACTCCCGTTTCCCGAGTTACGCGCAGCTTGCACACTGTACGGGGCGATACTGCTCACTGTCGGGACGAGCGAGGTACATAACACCTCGCTCGTCCGAGCGACCGTCGGGGCCGCGATTCCGTCGGCACTCGTGTTCGGCTACGGCTTTCGGGGGTTCGCCGCCTTCGAGACCGTCTTCCCGTCGCTCGCAGCTCTCGTCCCGTGGTAATTAAGGCAAGGGGAGCGTATCGGAAGTATGCTCAACCTGCTTATCGACGATTTCATGGTCGAGTTGAAGGACGGGTCGCTGAAGAACGTCGGGCCGACGAACAAGAAAGGGACGGCGAAACTGTTCGACGTAGCATCGGCGGAAGCACGTGAGTTCGGCGACAAACGGGTGAAGCTGGTGTTCGAGGACGAGGAGGGGAACGAAGTCCAGGTCGCGCTGTTCCCCGAACACGTCAGAAAAATCGCCGGAGAGATAGCAGAACTAGAGGGCGATAGCCCCGTTTTCGAGTAAACGGCGAAAACGATCGCCTGTTTCGATACGTTCCCTCGTATTGCATTGCTTTCGAAGCGTTAGAGACTCAATAATAATATCGTGGTAGATAGTCACATGGTGTGCGGAGCATGTCAACAATCACTGACCTCGACACTATCGATACCGCGGAGAGTGACGAGGAAACGAACGCGTCGTCCGAATCACTATCGACCCCGGTACGATTCATCGGTTTTTGGACCGCTGTTGCCCTCCCGTTCCTCTACATGCCCTTGCTCGTAACCGGTCTCGACACGCCTGGCCAACTCCAGACGTTTCTCATACTGCTTACGCTGAATCTCATCGCCCTCTTGGTGGGCCATCGACATCGGGGAAGCGCTTAACACATCACTAACCTGTTAGACAAATGTTGCCATGGTCTACATAGTTTCATTAGAGAGACTATAACTATGGGTTTTCGTACCGGACAAAACGATATGTCCCAATCAGCCATGTCCGTCGGATGCCCCCCACTGCGGGTCGGCATCGGCGATTACGTTGTCGAACAGGAAGAGAGATGAGCGTCGGTCGGGCGAAGAACGTCTCAAAGGGAGACGAGTGGATTGTCAGCACTGTGGCGACGACTTTTCGTTTTACTATTACTGACTCGCTTTGGCGCACCCCCCACCGGGTCAGAAGCCCGTGGGATTTCGACAACCGTTTTAGGCCGGGACTATTCTGTGCCAGTATAAATGGGTAACTGCGTCATTTGCGGGACGTCTGCAGACGGCCCGATTTGTTCGAGCCACGAGCAGGACGTTCTCTTCGAATTCGAAGGAAATCGTCCGCAACAACTCACCGCGGGACGATACTACAAAGGTACCGTCGATGGATTCGCCGACTTCGGTGTGTTCATCGATGTTGGAAAAAACGTCACCGGTCTCCTCCACAAAAGCGAGCTAGACAAACGGCTTGAAAGCCTCGACTGGGACGCGGGCGACACGGTGTACGTCCAGGTTCTCGGCGTCCGTGACAACGGAAACATCGACCTCGGCTGGTCGATTCGTCAGTCGGAACGCGAATTCCGCGGCAAACTGATTCAGGATGCGGAAAACACGTACCTTTCCGACGAGGAACCGAAGCAGTCGGCATCGGAACGAAGCGAAACGGACGACCAGTCCGATGCGACCGAATCGTCGGAACCCGCTCCGACGACGGATGGGTCGGGAAACGCGGTCGGTAGCGCGACGATTCCGGAACACGACGAACCGCTGGAGCGAGTCGCCATCGAAACCCTGAGCGACCGAGTCGGCGAGCACGTCCGAATCGAGGGCGAAATCGTCGGTGCGAGTCAGACGAGCGGCCCAACGGTGTTCGAACTCCGTGACGAAACCGCCGTCGTGGACTGTGCCGCGTTCAAAGAGGCTGGCGTCCGCGCGTACCCCCAAGTCGATACTGGCGATGTCGTCCGACTGGTCGGCGAAGTCGAACTTCGCAACAACGAACTGCAAGTCGAGACCGAACAACTCGACGCGCTCACCGACGACGAGGAAGCGACCGTCATAAACCGACTCGCCGAAGCGCTGGAAGACGAAGCGCGCCCGGCGGACGTCGATCTGCTCGCCGAGCATAGCTCCGTCGAAGCGATTCACGACGCCATCAAGGACGCCGCCGGTGCGATTCGCCGCGCCGTCATCGAATCCCGCCCCGTCATCGTTCGGCACAACGCGAGTGCGGAAGGCTACGCGGCTGGTGCGGCACTGGAACGTGCCGTTCTCCCGCTGGTGCGCGAGGAACACGCTCGAAGCGATGCTCAGTACCACTACTTCGACCGTCGTCCGCTCGAAAACGGCTTCTACGACATGGAAGACGCGACGAAGGACGCGACGAACATGCTCGACAACCGCGAGCGCCACGACGAGAAACTCCCCCTCTTCGTCCTCGTGGATGCGGGAAGCACTGTCGAATCCAGCGACGGTCTCGACCTACTCGACATCTACGGCGCACCTCACGTCGTCATCGACACTCAGTTCCCGGACGAGAACGTGGCCGAGACGGCCGAAGTCATCGTCAACCCGTTCCTCGGCGAATCCGGCAAGGACGTTTCCGCCAGTGTCCTCGGCGCGAACGTCGCGGCACACATCAACGATGACGTTCGAGAGGACGTCTCCCATCTCCCGGCAGTCGGGTACTGGGCGGATACACCGTCGGAATACGTCGAACTCGCGGAAGAGGCGGGCTACGATACGGCACACGTGACGGCCCTTCGCGAAGCGGTTGCGCTGGAGGCCTACTACCAGTCCTACGAGGACAAACGCGAACTCATCACCGACCTCCTCTTCGAGCACGCAAAACGCGATCTCGCCGAACACATCAGCGAGCAGTTCCGAACCAAACTCGAAAACGAACTCGACACCGCCGAACCGAACCTCTCGGTTCGCGGCGCAAACGGGGTCACCTTCACCGTCCTCGATACGGAAGCCTACACCCACCGCTTTGATTTCCCATCGACGTCGGTGCTCCTCGACGCGCTCCACCGTCACGACATCACGGGCCGCCCCGGCGGCCAGAACGTCACGCTCGGCCTCGCGGACGACGAAATCCACATCCGAAGCGATGTCGGCGTCAACGTTCGTGACATCGCGGATGCAGCCCGCGAACGCGCACCTGAGGCAGGAATCATTGCTGTCGGCACCCACGACGGCAAGGTCGAATTCCTCCGCGGCGAGCGCGAAGCCGCACTGGATGCCGTTATCGAATCCGTCAGCGAACGCGTGAATTAGATTCGGACTTCGTTTCCGCAGCGGTGTTGTTTTGGTCGGGATTTTTCGACGTTCTCCTTTCCGTAGCGTCACTGTATGGGTTTGCGCCGTTAACGACTGCTACGCGCAGGTGGCGCTTACTGAAGACGTTCCGTCTTTCGCGGTATTTGAAAAGGGGGTTTCCGCAACTCGCGACGCTTTGCGTTTGAAGCCTCGCCGTTCGGGTGTGACCTGCGCCTCGCATCATCTGCGGTGGCCCTATCGTCGGTACAATCGAGACTCCGTCAGTGAAGACGTGGGTTGTGTCTAGCAGTTGTAATCATCACACCGACGAACGCATCCGCAAAACGTGACACGAGACCTCGAAGAACTCGATCACCGACGCCTAGTCGTAGACGACACGCTTATCCGGGCGAAACGACCAAATAGCACGTAATGAGTACCGAGACGCCGGACGCCACGGAAAGCGAGGCGTTCGAGCAGGTCTGCGAGGCACTCGTCGAGCGCATCCTCGCGGGCGACATCGAGCGCGACGACGTGGAAAGTGCCAAACTGCAAGCCTGTTCGGAGTTCTCCGCCGCGAAAGTGCCGAAGAACTCCGAGATCCTCGACCACGCGCCGAACGACCAGCGCGAGGAGTTAGAGCCAGTGCTCCAGCGCAAACCCGTCAGAACCGCGTCGGGCGTCTCACCGATTGCGATAATGACCAGTCCGCACCAGTGCCCGCACGGAAAATGCCTCTACTGTCCCGGCGGTCCTGGGTCAGAATTCTCCTCGTCACAGAGTTACACGGGACACGAACCGGCCGCGGCGCGCGGCGTCCAGAACGATTATGACCCCTACGGACAGGTCACCCTGCGACTGGAGCAACTGCGTGAAATCGGCCACCCCGTCGATAAGGTCGAACTCATCCTGATGGGCGGAACGATGACCGCACGGAGCCACGACTATCAGGAATGGTTCGTCAAGCGCGCGCTCGAGGCGATGAACGAATACGATGCGGACAAGGAGCCAGAACCCGCGGAAGGCGTGAGCTTCGCACAGGATTTCGACGAGTACGAGTTCTCGTATTTGGAGGACGTCATCGCCGAAAACGAGACGGGCGACGTGCGCAACATCGGCACCACGTTCGAAACGAAACCCGACTGGTGTGACCCCGAACAGATAGACCGGATGCTCGATTTGGGCGGGACGAAAGTCGAAGTCGGCGTCCAGACGACGTTCGAGCGAATCAACCGCGAGATGCATCGCGGCCATGGCGCACAGGCGTCCATCGAGGCGAACCAACGCCTCCGCGATTCGGCGTTCAAGGTCGGTTTCCACATGATGCCGGGGCAACCCGGGATGTCGAAGGCGATGTGCGTCGAGGACTTCCGGCGCATCTTCGAGGACGAGAAGTGGAAACCGGATTATCTCAAGATCTATCCCACGCTGGTCGTCCGCGGGACCGCGACCTACGACTGGTGGCACCGAGACGAGTACGAACCCTTGCGCAACGAGGAGGCCGCGGAACTCGTCGCGGAAATCAAGTCGATGATTCCGCGATACGTCCGACTCCAGCGCGTCCAGCGCGACATCCCCGCGGACTTCATCGACGCTGGCGTGTGGAAATCCAACCTTCGGCAACTCGCCCGGAAGAAGATGGACGAACACGGGTGGACCTGTGACTGCATTCGATGCCGTGAGGTCGGCATGAACGATGAGGAACCCGAAAACGTCGAACTCGACGTGCTGACCTACGAGGCTGCCGGCGGGACGGAACACTTCATCAGCGTCGAAGATTTCGACAAGGACCTGCTCGTTGGCTTCTGTCGTCTCCGATTCCCCGGCGACCCAGTCCGTCGGGAACTCGACAACGCGGCCCTCATCCGCGAACTCCACGTCTACGGAAGCGAGGTTTCGGTCGGGTCCGAAAGCGAGGACACCCAACATCAGCACCGCGGCTACGGTCGCCAACTGATGGAGAAAGCGGAGGACCTCGCGAGGGACGCGGGCTACGAGAAACTCAGCGTCATCTCCGGTATTGGAGCGCGCGAGTACTACCGGAACAAACTCGGCTATCATCAGGACGGCCCCTACGTGAGCAAGCGAATCTAGCGGCTCGGTGCACTGAAAAAACGGATTATCCCTGTGTCGGAACCGATTCCATGTCGTACTGCTCGCTGAGCGATTTCAGTTCGTCCAACGCGTCCTGTTCTTCGCGCAGGTTTCGTTCGAGGATGTCAGCCGATTCGTCGTGACCCAACTTGGATGCGATGAACGTCAAGTTGCCGTACGCAGCGATTTCGAAGTGCTCGCTTTTTTCCGCGGCGGCCTTATCGAACAGGTTCAACACGTCCTGGTCCGGGTCCGAATCGGTGAACTCCTGATGGTCTTCGACCATCCCGTTGAGCGCGTTGACCGGTTTCTGTTCCGGCGACTCGCCGATGCGGTCGAACACGTCTTCGAGTCGAGTTATATGCTCCTCGGTCTCGCTTCGGTGCTTCTCGAAAGCGTTTCGAAGGTCGTCGTGGGTAACCTCGGTACGCAGCTCGTCGAGTACGTCCACGAGTTCGTTTTCGACGTAGTACATCTCTTTCAGCCCCTCTTCGAACAGATCGTTCAGTGTTTCTCCACTCATCGTGAATCCCCCACAGAAGGGTATCATCGCAGATTGCGTAAGCGACGATGTTGCGTGTGCCGTGTGTTTAAGAGCCGCGAGTTTGAGACAGTTCCCCGACATCGCGATTCAGGTTGTACAGATTTATAAGTGAGAAGCAAAAAGAAACGGATGCCGATACGCGACGCTTTTCTCGTCGTTTGTCGGCATATCGGGACTGTGCGCCTCGTCGCGTGGGCACACTGGTCGGAACCCACCGGCTTCCGGAAGCCACAACCCAACCCCCCCTCGTCTCCAGTCATCTCCACTCTTCGCAAACCAAAATCGAAACACTGTCTTCGAGTTCTACCGTCTTCCAGTATCCACGATCGGTAGCTTCAGTCGAGACTCACGAATCTCCAGGGCGGCGATTTAGCTCGATGCGCGAAGAAATGACCTGACGAAAATCAAGACACCGAACACCACGAACGCGCCGAGAATCATGGAGGCGGAGTCGATGTCGACGTACGCGACCACTACATAGCTGATGAGTGCCCCGATGAGTGCGAGCAAGAACGTGGAGAGGACGTTTCGAATCATACGATCATATCGTGTCGCAATGCTACTAAAAACTAGAGAACCGATCCGCCCGTTTCCGGCGAAAACAAAAGTACGTTCGGGTTATTCCTCTTCGGTCTTGATGTCCGCCGACAGGCCCTGGGCCATCTGGATGTCCTTCGAGTTGTTGATGGTCCACGCCGTGCGCTCCGTGACTGCCTCGATGGCTTCGCGGGCACTCGGGTAGCCGTTGCCGGACTTCTTCACGCCGCCGAACGGCAGTTGAACTTCCGCGCCGATGCACGGCAGGTTGCCGTAGGCGAGTCCGATTTCCGCGTTATCGCGGAAGTAGTTGACTTGGCGGTAGTCCTCGCTGATGATGGCACCGGCCAGTCCGTAGGGCGTGTCGTTGTGGATTTCGACTGCGTCCTCGATGTCACCCGAGTAGCTCATGAGGGCGACGTGCGGGCCGAAGACTTCCTCGTGGATACAGCGTAGGTCGGGACTGTAATCGACTTCGTAGACGAACGGGCCGACCCAGTAGCCGTCCTCGAAGCCGTCCGGAATCTCGTCGTCGTCGAGTTCCTCGCGGTCCACGAGGACTTCGGCACCCTCGTCCTTGGCGAGTTGGTTGTACTTACCGAACTTCTCGACCTGCTCTTCGTTGACCATCGGTCCCATGAAGGTGCCCTCATCGAGTGGGTCACCGACGGAGACTTCTTTCGCGAGTTCGACGTAGCGCTCCTTGAACTCGTCGTACACGTCCTCGTGGACGATGAGTCGCTCGGAGGAGACACAGCGCTGACCCGTCGTCTTGAACGAGGACATGATTGCGCTGTGGACTGCGATGTCGAGATCCGCGTTTTCGGTGATGACGATGCCGTTCTTCCCACCCATCTCGCAGGCCGCGAGTTTGCCGGGTTCGCCGCCGACCTTACCCGCGATTTTGTGACCGACTTCCGAGGAACCGGTGAACAGGACGGTGTCCACGCGGTCGTCCTCGACGATGGCGTTGCCGGCGTCGCCGAAGCCTTGGACCATGTTGAACACGCCTTCAGGGACACCCGCGTCCTCGAACATCTCGGCGATAATTTGGCCACACCACGGCGTCTGTTCGGCGGGCTTCCACACGACGGTGTTCCCTTCGACCAGCGCGAGGGCCATGTGCCAGAACGGGATGGCGACCGGGAAGTTCCACGGGGTGATGCAGCCGATGATGCCGCGTGGCTTTCGACGCATGTACGCGTCTTTCGCGCCGATTTCGCTCGGTACCACGTCGCCGTGCGGGTGGCGGGCGTTGCCCGCGGCCCATTCGACCATGTGCGCGGCTTCGACCACGTCGGCTTTCCCCTCGGAGATCTCCTTGCCACACTCCTTCGTGATGACTTCGCCGAGTTCGTCCGTTCGTTCCTTCAGTTCGTGGTAGATGTCCCAGAGGTGTTCCGCACGGTCGATGTACGAGAGGCTCGCCCACTCGTCTTCGGCTTCTTCCGCGGCGGCGAGCGCGGCGTCGATGTCCGCGGGTGTACCGCGGTGGAACTCGCCGAGCGTCTCCTTCGTCGCCGGATTGACGCTCTCGAACGTCTCGTCGCCTTCTCCGTCGCGCCATTCCCCTCCGATGTAATGACTGTAAACCTGCTCGCTGGCTTGTTGGCTCATATCTTCGAGAGAAAGTCGAACGGGTACGCTAAAAAAGACTCCCAATTCTCAGCGAGTGTCGCGATTTCGGTCAGTCGTTTACTACAAAGGTAAATAGTGCTGATGCATCTCGGTGGGTACCGCCTCACTCGTCTTCTCCCTCCCAGTACCCCACCTCCGCGTCGAGTGGGAAGTAGCCGCTCAACGTCCGCCCCTCGTGGCCGCCTGGTGCAGACCCCACGAACACGCCGATTTTTCCCGAGTCGGGATACACCGATACGTCGGGTTCTCGCATGGTCGAAAAACAGAGGTAGCGGAGTTCGTCGTCGGAATCGTTGATGACCCGTCGAGCGTACTCCTCGCCGACCGGAAACGCGACGTAATCGCCGGCTTCGAGGGTCTCCACGTCGTCCTCGACTCGGAGCGTTCCCTCGCCAGCGAGGACGTATATCGCTTCTTCGTTTCCCGTGTGATAGTGGAACGGCCACGATTTCCTTTCGGGCGGGAGTTCGTAGAGACTACACCCCAACTGTTCGCCGCCGGATTTCGCCCCCAACTGTTTGCGGCGAACGTGGAACTCGTCACCGTGTGATTCTTCGTCCCAGTCCAGATTCGATTCGCTGACGACTCGCGGTCTCTCGTCGTTCATATGTCCCCCTCTCCGACCGTCGAAAAGAGCGTTCCGACTGTGGAGAAAGCGCTCGACCGAGTTGCAGTTCGGACTTGCAGTTAGCTAGCATCGCCGTCTTCGGCGTCGGCCAGTTTCTCTATCTCCCCCTTCACCGTTACGGCGTCGAAATCGTGGTCGGGCCGCATGTTGACGAAATCGAGGAACTCACGGGCCGAAAGCAGTTCTTCGGCGGAGTAATGTTTACGAGCGGCTATCACCGCGTCACGAGCACCGATGAGGGGAGTAAGCGACGCGAGCGCACAGGCGAGGTCGTACGACCTCGCTTCGTCGATTCGAGCTTCGTTCACGCTCGTCGCGTCGATGAAGTAGATTTCGTCGTTTGCAACGAGCACGTTCTCCCCCCGCAAATCCCCGTGTGCGAGGTTGTTGTCGTGCATGCGCGAGAGGGCACGGAATAACTTCGGCGCGTAGTCGTGCATTCCATCGTCGGACAGCTCGTCGAACGTTTGGAAGTCCGGCAGATACTCCATCACCAGCACTCCGAGGCCGTCGTATTCGAAGGCCTCTATCGGCGCCGGGACGTTCAACCCGATTTCGCGCATCTTTTTGGTCGCTTCGAGTTCGTGCTCTGCCATCTCGTCCGGCCCGGCAAAATGCTCGAAAAACCCTTCCGTGCCGCTGGAAAAAGCACCCAAGTTCCGCGCGCTGGTAAAGAGCGCGTGGACGAGCGAGTTTTGATCCGACGTGATTTTGACGAACCACCGGTCGTCCACGACGCAGGGCGTCGAAAGCCAGTTGTCGGCGTCGATGAACTCGACCCGAACCTCATCGCGATCGTATCGGTCCGCGAGTTCACCGATGACCGCTTCGATGCGAGGCCACTCTATCGTGCCACGGACTAATCGACGGATTCCCATCGGAAGTGAGTTTGTTCCGACGATTGATAAACTCTCCCGCCGAAAAATTCAGTCATCTCGCTGGAGGAGCGTCCCTGTTCGCGTTCCTCGTGGAAGGTCGCAAGAACGACTTTGGTGCGGTAATCTCGTGAGCAACGCGAACCAAGGCACGTAACTCCGCTGGCGTTTGGCGTCCTTACGAGCGAAGCGAGTGAGGCTCGTCGTGCCGACGTGTGGCGGTGGTCTCGTGAGCGACGAAGGAGTGAACGAGACCTCGAAGGAGGTTCCCTTCCTTCGGTGTCTTCAGGAGCGAAGTGACTGAAGGCTCGCAACAGCAACGTTGTTGCGGTGTCTTTATACTCCAACTCGCACAAATTTTGCGTATGGATTTCAACCTCCCCGACGAGCACAGGATGGTACGGGACACCGTTCGGGAGTTCTGCGACGAAGAGATCGAACCGATTGCGCAGGAAATCGAGAGCGAACACCGCTTCCCTGACGAAGTTTTCGACCAACTCGCCGACCTCGACATGATGGGTGTCCCGGTCAGCGAGGAGTACGGCGGACTCGGCGGCGACCAATTGATGTACGCCCTCGTCACCGAAGAACTTGGGCGCGTTTCCGGTTCTATCGGCCTCTCGTACGCCGCACACATCTCGCTGGCTTCGAAGCCAATCGAGATGTTCGGCACGGAAGCGCAGAAAGAAAAGTGGCTCACGCCACTCGCGGAAGGCGAGTATCTCGGTTCGTGGGCACTCACGGAACCGGGTTCCGGGTCGGACGCGAGCGACATGGACACCATCGCCGAAAAGGACGGTGACGAGTGGGTACTCAACGGAACGAAGCAGTTCATCACCAACGCCAACGTGGCGGGGAGCGTCCTCGTCAAGGCAGTCACGGATTCCGATGCTGGCTACGACGGCATCTCGACGTTCATCGTGGATCCCGAGGAGGACGACGGATTCGAGGTCACGACGGTCTGGGACAAACTCGGTCTCAACGCCTCGCCGACCTGCGAAATTCAACTCGACGACGTTCGCCTCTCGGAAGACCGCCTGCTCGGCGAGGAGGGCGAGGGGTGGGAACAGACGAAGAAAACGCTCGACGGCGGCCGTATCTCCATCGCCGCGCTCTCGACAGGTATCGCACAGGGAGCGTTCGAGGCTGCAAAGGAGTACAGCAAGGAGCGCGAACAGTTCGGCAAGCCGATCTCGAAGTTCGACGCCATCCGGAACAAGGTCGTGGACATGGACCGGAAAATCGAGCGCTCGCGCCTACTCACCCACAAGGCCGCGTGCAAGTACGACGAAGGCTATTCGGTCTCCCACGAGAGCGCGCTGGCGAAACTCGATGCCAGCGAGTCGGCGCGGAAGGTTTCCGAGGATGCGGTACAAGTTCTCGGTGGGTACGGCTACACCGAGGATTTCGCCCCACAGCGATTCCTGCGTGACGCGAAACTGATGGAAATCGGCGAGGGGACGAGCGAGATTCAGCACCTCGTCATCGGACGCGAACTCGGGTTGTAAACGGCACGAGTCGTTTGTTAGCGAACGGAGCAGAACCGGTATCCCGAGGACTGCCGTGGAGGCATTAGAATCCCCACGAGAGCATCGTCCAGACACCGACGATGAGAACCAGGAGGGAAAGCAATCGCTGAACCATGATTCTCGTTTCGCTCGGTTCGATATCTCCCTCGACGCCATACTCCGTTTTCAGACGGTAGCGCATCATTGCACGGGGTTTGAGTACGTTCGCTAGCCCGATGGCGACGAACGCAACCATGAACAGGACGAACACTGCTGGAGGCATAGTTCAGGAGTTATAGTTGTCGAACATAAGTTTCGTGGTTCAGATAGCTACGCAGCGAGGGTACGCGGTCACGTCCCTCGGTCGGCAGATGTCAGAACATCGCCAAGAATTTTCAGTACGTCGGACTCTCCTCTCGCTCCCCATCGCGCTTGTTCACCACACGTGCGAGGACGAACAGCGCATCCGACAGCCGATTCAGATACGTCACGGCGTCGTCGTTGATATCCTCCTCGCTGGCCAGTGCAACCGCACGACGCTCGGCACGCCGACAGACGGCGCGGGCGTGGTGCAGGTTCGCTCCCGATTCGCTACCGCCGGGAAGGATGAACGAGGTGAGAGGGTCTAACTCCTCGTCGTAGGCGTCCATCCACGATTCCAGTCGGTCGGCGTGGTCCGTCGCCACCTGCGGGTCGTCCTCGTCGGGTTCCGGGTTGGCGAAGTCCGCCTGCACGATGTGGAGATGGTTTTGAATTTCGCGCAGACGTTCGTCCACGTCGTCGTGGCCCGTCGGTCGGCAACGTCCGATGAGGGCGTTTACCTCGTCGACGGTTCCATATGCCTCGATTCGGGGGTTCGCCTTCGAGACACGGGACATGTTTTGGAGGTCAGTCTGGCCAGCATCGCCGCGTCCAGTGTAGATCTTCATACGAGCGACTGCTCCACGTACTCCACGATTTTCTCGCTCTCGGCCATCGTGACGCCCGACTCGTCGTTGACGAGGACCGGTACCCCACGCTGACCGCTGACGAGCTTTACCTCGTTTCGGTTCGAGTGGAGGGCTTCGACCCATTCCGTTTCGTACTCCACTCCGGCGTCGTCGAGTGCGTCGTGGACTTTCTCACAATACGGACAACCGTCGAGCGAGTACAGAGTTATCGAAGGCATGGATAGGACATGGGACGCGAGGGTAAAGTAAGCTACCGTCGCGAAAGTGTTCCACCGTCCCTGAAACGGATCGGAGAAAAGTGGGTTCCAGCACAAGTTTTTCGCACATTACGTCGTACCCCCGCAGTATGGGGGACGAAACCAGTGGCGCTAGTCCACGACGAAGTCGGCCAACGACCGAGGAAAGCTACGGAATTCCCACTCACGAGGACGGAATGCTCTCTTGGGAGTTCGTTCGGCGGAAAATGGCAAGCGACGAAACGTATTGGGGAACGACGACGCTGCCGGACGGCCGTCCACATGCCCGACCGATATGGGGTGTTTGGATCGATGACACCTTTTACTGCGGCGGCGGAGAGAAAACGCGATGGGTACGGAATCTGGCGTTACGCCCCGAAATCGTCGTCCACCGGGAGAGTGGAACGGACGTCGTCATCATCGAAGGGACGGCCGAGCGAATCGACGACGAAACGGCCGACGAGGAGCTTTTGGAACGACTCGATGCGGCATACGAGGGTAAGTATGGGATTCAGCATGGAACCCCCTTCTTTGCGGTCCGCCCCGAAACGGTGCTCGCATGGAGCGACTACCCGGAAGACGCGACTCGATGGAGTTTCGACTGAGACCGGATTTTGTATAGCGAGTTATTGTTTATTTTCTGTGGCCCGGTGGCGATTCGCACCCGCGGCTTGATACTATCTCGGGTCGAACATCTAGCATGACCCGCGCTCAGGAGTTAGTAGAGTACCTGGCGGGGATCGAATCGCTCGCAGTCATTTGTCATGACAATCCTGACCCGGACTGCATCGCGAGCGCACTCGCCCTCTCAGCTATCGCCGAGTTTAGCGGGGTCGAAGAGACCGAACTTTTCTACGGGGGGACGGTATCCCACCAGCAAAACCGTGCGTTCATCAACTTACTGCACGTAAATTTGGAGCACACGGAGCAGTTCGACCCGGACCGGTTCGACCGCATCGCCTTCGTAGACCATGCACGGCCAGCAGGCCATACGGAACTGGAATCCGCGACACCGGACATCGTCATCGACCACCATTCGACCAAGGCCCCGGTGTGCGATTTTGTGGACCTTCGGGAGGAGTACGGTTCGACGGCGGCCATCCTCGTGGAGTACATTCGCGATCTCGAGATGCGGATGAACGTTCAACTGGGTTCCGCGCTCCTGTTTGCTCTTCACCGCGAGCGGATCGATTTCATTCGAGACCCCACCTCCCACGAGTACGAGGCGGCACTGTTCGTCTACCCACACGCGGACCTCGAACTGCTAGAGCGACTGTACGGGGCCGCGTTCTCACCTTCGACGGTGGATGCGATCGGTGAAGCCATTCGAAACCGTGTTCAACGTGGTGCAACCCTCGCCACCTCCGCGGGACGGACGAGCGAGCGTGATGCGCTCGCGCAGGCCGCGGACTATCTGCTGAACGTCGAAGGTGTGGACACGGTGTTGGTGTTCGGCATCGTCAACGATACGGTCGATATGAGTGCTCGCTCTATCGACCCTCGCGTGCACGCGGGGAACGTTCTCCAACAGGCGTTCGACGATGTGGGAAGTGCAGGCGGCCACGCCGACATGGCTGGCGCGCAGATTCCGCTTGGTCTGTTCGCCGATTCGGATGCCGACGACGACGACCTCGTCGAGTTCGCGTCTCGACGAGTCTTGCATCGATTTTTCGACGCCCTCCATCTCGAACGTGAAGAAGAGTAGTCGGGCGAAACCAGTATCTTCAACTTCGCCACCGACCGAGTAGGTAGCATGAGCCTCGAAATTCAACACGACTGTCCCGAATGCGGCGGCGAACAGACGTTTTGGCGGAGCGCGAGCACGACCCTCCACCTCGGTGAGAAAACGAAGTGGCGCTGTTCCGAATGTGACTACGGGTTCGTCCGCATCGACGGCGATATCGACTCCGCATCGGCGTAATCCGAATTCATTGTTTCCCGGTAGCTCGAGGCTGAGTGGCGACACTGAGCGATTTTTATTTGAGGTAATAAACCACATTTCGAGATATCAAATAGGGGACGGCGTTTGCGAGTTTCATTCAGCGTACGGACAACGATTCGTTTCGCGGTCTATTGCTTCCATAGGCACCTTAATCGGACGCGACTCGAACACGCGGCAGGTTGCTACGAAACCGTCACGGATCGAAGTCTCGAGTATCCGAACTGAGAACGACGACCGCTGACAAGAGAGATGGACCGTTTCGGAAACATCAACGACATGAGGTTCGTCGTCACGGTCATCTCGAATGCACAGCTTTCGGGTACGTGATGCCTTCGACGAGAAGCCTGTACACTACACCGTACCAACGATACACCGTACCAACGACACTCGTTCGCCGTGATATTCCAACCCGATCCTACAAACGGGACGGGACGCGTTCGATGGGATATCGACGCGATGGAAAAAAGTTCGAGGCTATTCGTCCAACGTCTGCCACGAAAGCCGCAGATTACGTGCGGCGCTCGCTTGGTCGATGCGCTTTGCGGTGGTCGTTTCGGGTGCCGACGCTAACGTCTCGTCGTCCTCGGCTGCGACCGCGTTGAATGCCTGTGCGAGTTCGTCGAGCGTTTCGCGGTTCTCGATTTCTGTCGGTTCGGTCATCAACGCCTCCGAAACGATTTCGGGCCATTTCGTCGTCGGTGGGTGGACGCCGTAGTCGAGCATTCGCTTCGCCACGTCCGCAGCGTCCTGGTCGCCCGCGCTCGCGACGAACTCGTGGTGGAACGGGTCGAACGGAACGTCGTACTCGATCTGTGACGCGAGGTAGTTCGCGTTGAGGACGGCTTTCTCGCTGGCGTCCGAGAGTCCCTCGTCGCCGAGTCGCATGATGTAGGCATAGGTTTTGACCAACACCAGCCAGTTGCCCGTGAAACCGTGGACCTTCCCGATGGTCCGTGCAGGGTCGAACCGCTCGTATCGGGTTTCGACTTTCCGTACCCGTGGTGCGGGCAGGAACTCGGCGAGTCGCTCATCGACGCCGATCGGGCCTGCACCGGGGCCACCGCCGCCGTGGGGCGTGGCGAACGTCTTGTGGACGTTGTAGTGCATGATATCGAATCCCATGTCCCCGGGACGGGCACGGCCAAGTAGGGCGTTCAGGTTCGCACCGTCGTAGTAGAGCAGACCGCCTGCGTCGTGAACGATGTCGGCGATTTCCTCGATATCGCGCTCGAACAGGCCGAGCGTGTTCGGGTTGGTGAGCATGAACAGCGCGGTGCTGTCGCCGACGGCAGCGGAAAGTGCATCCAAATCGACGCGTCCGTCCCCCGCGCTCGGCAGTTCGACCACGTCGTACCCCCCGAGTGCGGCGCTAGCGGGGTTGGTTCCGTGGGCGCTGTCCGGAACGATGATTTCGGTTCGCTGGTCGCCCTCGCCGTTCGCTTCGTGGAACGCTTTGGCGACGAGGATTCCCGTGAACTCACCGGCCGCACCTGCGGGCGGTTGGAGACTGACGGCGTCCATGCCGCCGATTCTTGCGAGGTAATCCTGCAAGCCGTGCATGAGTTCGAGGGTGCCCTGCACGCTCCCTTCGGAGCGGTCGGGGTGAACGCTCGCGCCCGGGAGCGCGGCCACGTCCTCGGTGAACTTCGGGTTGTACTTCATCGTACAGGAACCGAGCGGATAGGGGCCGCTGTCGATGCCGTAGTTCATCTGACTGAGCCGCGTGTAGTGTCGAGCGAGTTCGGGTTCCGAGAGGTCGGGCAGTTCGAGGCTGTCGCGGGTCAGCTCGTCCGGGAGCGACGACTCCACCTCGACGGCGTTACCGTCCTTTTCGGACAGGAGCGGCTCGTACAGATCGTCCGATTCGCGTTCCCACTTTGCCTGCGTGTATCTCATCGAGCCACCTCCTGAAACAGCGTGACGAACTCGCCGACGGCGTGTTCGTTCACGTCGGTTACACAGACCTGTACCTCGTGTTCGCCGACTTCGTGCACCGCGAAGCCGCGTTCTTCGAGGTCCGAGACGATGGGTGGTGCCGGCTGATCAGTGTGAGCAACGAACTCACGGAAGTGGTGGCGGTCGTGGACCGGAGCCTGCACGCCGCTGATATCATCGAGTCGCTCTGCGAGGTCGTCGGCCAACGTGACGCATCGTTCGGCCAACTCGACGAGCCCCGACGAGCCGAGGTACGCGATGTGTATCGCAGTCCGGAGCGCGACCCATGCCTGATTCGTACAGATGTTCGAGGTCGCACGCTCCCGACGGATGTGCTGTTCGCGCGTCTGGAGCGTAAGCGTGAATGCACGATTATCGTCCTCGTCTTCGCTCACGCCGACCAATCTGCCCGGGACCTGCCGGACGAACTCCTCGCGCGTCGCGAACAGACCGAGTCCCATCCCGTAGCTCGCGGGGAGGCCGAGCGTAGCGGCGTCACCGACGACCACGTCAGCACCGACATCGATGGGTCTCTGCAGCAATGCGAGTGCAACGGGGTCGGTGCCGAGACAGAACAACGCCTCGTGGTCGTGTGCGAGGTCGCCGATCGTAGCGAGGTTTTCCTCGATAGTGCCGCGCGTCGTCGGGTTTTCGGCGTACACCATCACGACGTCGTCGTCCATCGATTCTGCGAGGGAATCGAGATCCACGTTTCCGTCGTCGGTGGCGAACGCCTCGACGACGAGTCCAGGTCCCTCGGTGTAGTTTTCGAGGACGCTTCGTCGGCCGGGGAGCAGATACTCCGGGACGAGCACTTTGGTGCCGCTCGTCCGACGAACTCGTGATGCGAGGAGGGCCGACTCAGCCAATGCCGTCGCGTGGTCGTACATCGAGGCGTTGGCGATTTCCAACCCCGTCAGTTCGACCAGCATCGACTGGTACTCGAATAGCGCTTGCAAGAAGCCCTGTGTAACTTCGGGTTGATACTGCGTGTACGAAGTCAGAAACTCCGACCGATCAGCGATATGGTCGACGAGCGATGGAACGTAGTGACTGTACTGTCCCCGCCCGAGGAACTCCGTCAGGTTTCGATTTTCGCCGAGCGTCCGCTCCAACTTGCGCCGGGACGCCTGTTCCGTGTGTTTTTCGATGCCGAACTCGCCGTCGAATCGAACCGAGTCGGGTATGTCGAAGAGGTCTTCGGCGTTCTCGACTCCGACCGCATCGAGCATCGCCGCCGTCTCCTCGACCGTGTGCGGTGCGTACGGACTCCCCGTACTCGCATTGCCTCCGGTCATTGGTTCCGGCTAGGGAGTGCACCCTTTTAATATGGGAGGAAAGCGGACGCTCGCGTTGCACGTTCGTGGGCAACACTCCCAAACAAACGGGGAAGAAAGCGGAAAAGTATGCACGGGAAAGCAGACTATTTCGGATTTCATCCGAACAGCGGCGGCACTTTCCAGGTCGGTGATACGGTGTCGATCGGAGCGACGAATACAACCGTGAAAAGTGCCAGACCGGCCGTTATTCGATCTGGTCGCGGTACTCGTCCGCGGAGAGTAGATCGTCGAATTCGCTCTCGTCGTCCACGTCGACTTCGAGCATCCAGCCATCACCGAACGGGTCTTCGTTGACCAGTTCTGGGGTGTTTTCCAAGTCGTCGTTGGTTGCCGTGACGGTGCCGGAAACGGGTGAGTAGAGATCTGACACCGCCTTGATGCTCTCCACGACGCCGAACTCGTCGCCTTGTGTGAGTTCGTCGCCTTCGTTCGGGAGTTCGACGAACACCACGTCGCCCAGTTCGTCCTGTGCGAAGTCGGTGATGCCGATTTTGGCGGTTCCGTCGGTTACTTCGACCCACTCGTGCGATTCAAGGTAGTTACGGTTCTCAGGTACTTCGAAGCTCATTGTTTATCTTTCAGGAAGGGTGTGCTCTCAATCTTTGCTTTTTTCGACTGTCCACGAACCATCACTCGGATGACGGTTCCGGGGTCCGCGTACTCCACCGGGATATACCCCAACCCGATGGGCTCGTTCAGTGTCGGGCTCATCGTTCCGCTCGTGACCGTTCCGATGATTGCGTCGTCGGTGTTGGTGATATCGTAGCCGTGGCGGGGAACGCCTCGGTCGATGAGTCGGAAGCCGACGAACGTCTCTTCGACGCCCTCTTCTTTCGCTCGTTCGAGTGCATCGCGTCCCACGAACTCCGTATCGAGTTTCACCGTGAAACCTACTTTGGCCTCGTACGGATTTCGCGGGTCGTTTTCGTGATCGAAATCCTGTCCGGAGAGCAGGAATCCCATCTCGGTACGAAGCGTGTCTCGTGACCCCAGGCCACACGGCTGGCAGTCGAACGCGTCCCAGACGGTTTCTGCCTCGTCCCACGGGCAGATGAGTTCGAAGCCGTCTTCTCCCGTATAACCGGTCCGCGCGACCCAACACCGTACACCTGCGACAGTCGCGTACGTCGCCTCGAACTTCGAGAGGTCGATGACGGACTCGTCCGTTACCTCGTCCACCGCCTCCGGGGCATCCGGTCCTTGGACGGCGTACATCGCGTAATCGTCCGTAGCGTTCCGAATTTCCGCGTCGAGGTCCCACTCGTTTCGGAATCGCTTCCACCGGTCGTGCATCTGTTCGTCGTGGCCCGCGTTCGGGATGAACAGATAGTCGGACTCGTCGTCTTCGGGAAGTCGGTAGAGGACCGTATCGTCGATGATGTGGCCCTGCTCGTCGGTAATCATCGCGTACTGGGAGTCTCCCGGCGACAATTGTGTCACGTCGTTCGTCGTCAGTTGCTGCATGAGCTGTTCGGCATCCGGGCCGCTAACTTCTATCTCGCCCATATGGGAGACGTCGAAGATGCCGACGGAATCGCGAACGCTCTGGTGCTCTTCTTTTATCGAATCGAACTCGACAGGCATGTCCCACCCGCCGAACTCGGTAAACGTCGCGCCCCGCTCATCGTGTCGATCGCGCAACGGCGGTTTTCGAAGGGGCATACCCGAACCGTCGGAGCGAGGAAAGTAATGTTTTGGTTTCTCTGCCGCACCGTGCCGGTTCTCGAGTTCGAACAGACTATGCCGGTTCGATGACGATCTGACCGTCGCGCTTCTTGAAAACGAGTCGGTCCCCTTCCTCGACTTCTACACCCGCATCTTCGAACTCCTCACGAACGGCCTTGATAAGGCTAATACGCCATCGCTGGGTTACGGTCGTCGTCCCGAGAATTTGTTCGGAAGACATCTACTCCTCCATTGGTATCGGTACTGTTATGGATTTGTAGCTATTTCGGCACAATAGTCACAAATGACTATTTCGACGGAGGAGTTCGTAGAACGGTTGCATGCAGGTGGTAGCGAGCGGATCCTCGTTCGCGGCCGAACACCACCCCGTGAAGCGATGGATGACGTTGCAACCTTCGATACAGGTGTCGCCGCGGCGTTCGGAGGCGACCATTGGCAAGTACCACTGCACGTCACCGTACCGACGACGGATGGACAAACTGGGAGGCGCTTCTGCACAGCCCGATTCGCGAACGCCATAGAAGGAACCGAGCAGTTGCTCACCGAACACGCGCCCGACAGCGTGTGGCTGTTACGACACGCACTGCTCATCGACTGCCTCAGCCCGGTTACCGTTGGCATATTGGAATCTAGGTTAGCGCGAGTTTCGACGGCCGTCGATGCGACGTTCGTAACGTGGACGGGTGCCTCGACACCCGTGAGTGACGGTCTCTACGACTCCGTCGTCGAACCCTGACCGCGCGCGAGCAGGTCGGTCGCTTCGATCACGACGTCCGTGCTCTCACACGATGGGCATTGAACGCCGAACGACCAGTCGAGGGGTTCGATGTCGCCCGTGACGTGAGCGGCGATGTCGAGAAGCAAAACGAACGAATCGGTGTGTCCACAGTTTCGGCAGGTCATGGGTGTTCAGGCCGACTGTTGTATTCCGTTGTCGGCCGATGCGAACTGGTTCCGTTTCGGTATTTCAACGTTCGGTTTGCTTCTCGAAGGGAAGCCCGTTCGGTTTAGTCGTTGCTGAGAGAAAGGCCGTATTCGTCCACGCGTGCGCGCCAAAACTCTTTGTAACCTTCTTTTTCGGGATTCTGCCGAACCGTGCTCTCGCCACCATCGACGCGGTCGAGTTTGAGGTCTACTTCTTCCAACAGTCGTTCGCCGACATCGTCGCTGACGACGCCGGAACGCATCGCGTCCATGATGGCGCTTTTCTCCTCTTTCAGGACGCGACGCTCCCCGACGAGCAGTTCCTCCCGACGCAAGTCGGGATTATCACTGAGCAGCCGAGATATCGTGGCGTTCAAATCGTCCTTTTCCTGTTCGTACTCGCCGCGGAAGTCCTCGTACACGTCGGCGGGGAGTTCGCCTTTGTTGTGCAACCGTTCAGCGGCATTGAGTGCGGAGTCCACCGCTCGCGCGCGTCCGAGAAGAAGTTCGTACAGTTCTTCGACCTCGCTCCGGGTGACGACTCCGAGTCTGTCGAGGAGTCGCCCCATCGTCAGTCCCTGCACGACGAGGCTGAACGCGGCGACACCGAACACCATCGCGCGCAGTTGCGTGTCGCGGGGGAAATCGGGCGGGAGGCCGAGCACGAGCGCGATCGGAATCGAGGCGTGCAGTCCACCCCAGATCATCACGTGTTGATACGAAAACGGCACCGTCCGACTGCTGTATCTGTTGACGAGCCCCGTGATCGGATAGACGACGATCGCGCGAACCGCCAACGTCAGCACGATGGCGATACCGATTATCTGCCAGTTGTCGAGCATCTGCGCGATGGGTGTTTTCGCGCCGATGAGCACGAAAATGAGCGTGTTGACGAGGAAGGCCGCGGTTTCCCACGTGTTGAAGATGGAGATTTTCGTCTGTGGGCTCATCGCGTACTCCGCACCCCGATTCCCGATGAACAGACCTGCGGCGACGGTGGCGATAACGCCGCTGACGTGGAGGTAGTGTTCGGCGAGCAGGAAACTGCCGTACGCGAGGATGAGCGTGAGCACGATTTCGGTCATATGCTCGTCCAGGTTGACCATGATGCGGTAGATGAGATATCCCGCGGCGAGGCCGACGAGCAAGCCCCCGAGGCTGGAGACGACGATCTCGATGCCCGCGTCGGCGATGACGCTCGGCGAGATGAGTTCCGAGAGTTCGGTGTTGTTCTCAACCGAATCTTGTACCAACAAAAACAGCGTCGAGAAGACGACGACGCCGACGCCATCGTTGAGCAGACTCTCGCCCTCAACGAGCACCGCCAGTCGTTCCGGTGCGCCGAGTTCCTCGAACAGCGCGAGCACCGAAACCGGGTCAGTCGGAAGCACCATCGCGGCAAACAGCAGGGAGAGCAAGAGCGGATACCCGAAGGCGTAGCTCCCGACCCATCCCAGGAGTAGAACCGAGACGATCAACCCCGGAACCGCGAGTGCCAACACGGGAACGATGTTCTCGCGGAACCGTTCCAAATCCGTCGTCGCCGCCCCTTCGAACAGGAGCGGTGGGAGGAGCACGAGCAAGATGAGGTCGTGTGAGAGCGTGATATCGATGTTGATGCCGAGGATCGAGACGCCAAGCCCGGCGAGGAGTAAAGCGATAGTGTACGGAAACCGCCCGACTTTTGCGACGAAGACGCCGACGCCGCCCGCGATGATGAACACCGCGAGCAAATCGATAAGACCAGCCTCGATTCCCGATGATGCAGCCATAGCTGGCGGTTGGGGTGGCACGTAATTAAAGATTAAAGCCGCTCCGGGGAGGAATCCGCGGCGACAAGCCGACCGATCGAACGGTTCTTCGACTGAGCCGAGTCTGAAGAATCGTCGTCACTCCGCGAACGTCGAAACGAAAGAATGGGGGACCGATCGAACGATCGGGGGTTTACTGGTACTCCGTGATGGTCAGGTCGTAGCTACCCGATCCACTGTATGAGTCCACGTCGATCTGCAGCGCCGTCGAAGTGTCGGGATTGTCGATGGTGATGGTCTCCTGACTGTTCGTGCTGGTCGAAGCGTAATCGTAGTTGCTCGGACTGGCGACCGTCGTCGTCCCCTCGTTGACGTAGAGGTCGAAGTCAGCACCGGACGGGCCGGACAGTTCGAGTTTGATCTGACTCGGGCTGCTGTACTCCCAGTTCCACGAGTAGTCGTCGTAGTCGGAAGAGCCCGATAGCGAACCGCTAACCGTCTCGGTGAAGGAGTCCCCGCCGCCACCGCCGCTACCGGGTTCGGTGGTGACTGCATTGTAGGCGTTGACTTGACCGGCACCCTGTTTGTCCGACGAGAGGCCGATATCTTTTGCTGTGTCCTTCAAGTGAGTCCGTAGCTCGTTGTTCGTTAGGCTCGACCAGTTAGAGAGCGTTAGACCAGCGACACCGGACGTAACGGGCGTCGCCATCGAGGTACCACTAAATTTTGCGTAGCTGTCGGTCGGAATCGTCGAGAGGACGTCCACGCCTGGTGCGGCGAGGTCAACGTCTCCATACTGGGAGAACGACGCGAGATTCTCGTTGCTGTCCACAGCGGAGATAGCCATACATTCGCTGTAAGCCGCTGGGTACGAGACACTACTACTACCGTCGTTGCCTGCCGCACAGATGACAAGCACTCCGTTGCTGTCTGCGTAGGAAACGGCGTTTTTCATCGTGCTCGTGTACCCACCGCCACCGAGCGACATGTTGATGATGTCCGCGCCTTGGTCCGTTGCCCATTCAACTGCGTCCGCGATGTCGGCCGTGGAACCGCTTCCGCTCTCATCGAGCGCGCGGCCGTTGATCAGCGACGAATTACCCTGTCCGGCGACGCCGGTACCGTTGTCGATGACGGCCGCGGCACAGCCGGATACGTGCGTCGCGTGCTGCTCGTTTGCAGGATCATCCGGATACGGGTCGGAGTCGCTGTCAGCGAAGTCGTAGCCGGGATTGGATTTGTAGTTCGCGGCGAGGTCAGGGTGATCGTACTGTGCACCTGTGTCGACGACGGCGATAGTCACGTCGGAAGAATCAGTTCCAGCGACGTCCCATGCGCTGTCGGATTCGACCTGTTGTGGCGCGTACTGGTCGCCGAACTGTGGGTCGTTCGGCGTCAGTTGCGTCGAAAGGGTCTCGTTTTTCTCGGCGTACTTGATACCGTCTCGCTTTTTGATCGCATTGATAAAGTTCTCGCGGGCGGTCTCGTTACCGGGAACTTTCACTGCGACGTATCGAAGCTTCTCGTTTTTGTGAACGATTTCGGCGTTGCCCGTGGTGTACTTGGCAACCTTCTGTTCGATGTCCCCTTCTCCGGCAGAGATACCGACCAGCACTTCGTCCTTCTTTGGTCCTGGTTCACGGCCGGGCGTCGCTGCAGTAACTCCACCAAGAGCTGCAGACGCGCCGATAGCGCCGGTCGTTTTCAGGAATGTCCGCCTGTCAAATCGCGATGTGTTGTCGTCTGCCATACAGCACGCTAACAAACCTCTCTCCTCTATTTAAATTTTATTCATTCGTACGCATGAAATCTGTACTAGAGTACAAATAAATAAAACAGAAATTCATAAGCACCAATTATTCGTTCGGTTTAACAACTGTCTGAATTATATACAATATTTCAACAAAGCTGAACGAGAGAGGAAGGAGGCGAGAAGCAGAATCGCCACGGCTATGTCTCGGTGTCGTCTATCACAGCACATGACTGGCGGCTTGCGGTCGGTGCTTGGCGGAAAGGGTGACGACGACAGTCAAACGGTCGCACTCTTCGTCGATGGTCCGAACGTTCTTCGCGATCAGTTCGATGTCGATTTGGACGACGTTCGAACGGCAGGGAGAAACCTCGGCCAACTCGTCGTCTCCCGACTTTATCTCGACGAGCACGCCACACCGGGATTGATTCAGGCGGCAGAAGCGCGCGGGTTCGAAGTCGTAATAACGAGCGGAGATGTGGACGTCAAACTCGCCATCGACGCGACGGAACTCGCACTCGACGAGCGAGTGGATGCACTCGCCATCGCCTCACGGGATACGGATTTCAAACCGGTGTTGGAGAAGGCGGCTCGCAACGGAATTCGAACGGTCGCTATCGCACCCGGCGAGTACGGGCGCTCGGACGCGCTTCAAAACGCCGCGCACGATGCGTTCGTCATCGAAGAAAAGTAGGCGTTTTTTCCCTCGGGGTGCGACCGACACGTATGAACGACCTCGGCACACCCGTCCTCGACAATCACTTGCATCTGGACCCCGACCACGGACGAGGTATCGAAGCGGTCAAAGACTTCGTCCGAAGCGGTGGGACACATCTATTCGTCGTCAACAAACCCTCGTGGTTGCTCGGCGTCGAAGCCGAGTCGGGCGGCGATTTTCGTGAGGTGTTCGAGACGACGATTGACGTCGTCGCCCGCGCGAACGAAGTACTTCCAGGACGGGCATGGCCCGTCCTCGGCGTTCATCCTGGTCTCGTTTCGAAGCTGGTTGACGATCGGGGGTACGCGCCCGCGGATGCGCGCGACCTGATGCAAGCGGGCCTCGAAGTCGCGAGCGAATACGCCGCGGAAGGCTCGGCCATCGCACTGAAATCCGGACGACCACATTACGACGTGAGCGACGACGTGTGGGACGCCTCGAACGCGGTTCTCCGACGTGCACTGGAGTTGGGGGCCGAAACGGGATGTGCGGTGCAGTTACACACCGAAGGAACCGACGACCTCACCGACGTCGCCGAATGGGCCGAGTCGGCCGGGCTCGCGCCCGAGCGCGTCGTGAAACATTATGCAGGTGGGAAGTTAGCGGGAGTGACGCCGAGCGTGATGAGCGAAAAAGAACGCTTGGAAGTCGCTATCGAGCGTGGGGAGCCGTTTTTGATGGAAACGGACTTCGTGGACGACCCCAATCGGCCCGGTGCCGTGATGGGACCGAAAACGGTTCCGCGCAGAGTCAGTTGGATGCAGGAGCAAGGGCACGACGAAGGGATTCGAACGGCCCACATTACCACGCCAGAGATGGTTTACGGCGTGAATACGGTCGAAACGCTGTCTCGGTAGACGCCGGCCGAAGGAAAGGCCTATTTATCGTGCTACGCAGGAGAGAGATATGAGCGCTCCTCCAGAGGAGTTCTACTCCGAAGAACGCTGGCAGAACTGGTTGGACAGAATCAAGGACGAGGACATCGACCCGGAGAACGAGGATTCGGCGCGTTTACTCCTCAACCTTCAGGACGACGTCGCTATCGCCGTCGCCAAAATCGTCACCGCTTACGATGACGACGAGATCGACGAGGAGACGGCACTCTCCGAACTCACTGACATTCGCGAAACGGTACTCGCGGAAGTCGAGTTCGAGGACGAAGAAAAAGCGATGCTCATCGACGGTGTCCAGACCAGTCTCCTCTGTGTCTTTTATGGTTCCGAGGAGTACGTGGCTCACGGCCCCGCGGAGGACGCGGAAGTACAGGAGTACATCCTCGAAGCGCAGAAAGCCGAGGCTGCGGAGGATTTGGATTCGGCACTTGGACTCGTGTCCGCCGCCGGTACGCGCATCATCTCCGGCGATGAATTAGACATGTCCGTGACAGAAGAGATGGATTACGGATTGGTGACGGAGTGGGTAAATGGCCTCGACAGCCTCCAGAGCGCGATGAGCGACCCAGAAGTGGTCGAGGAAGACGACGGGTGACCGAGTAACAGGTTTTTTATCCTTTTGCCGTATCTGTCCCACCCATGACATTCGGGGCGGACGAGCGCGGGGTAACCGTGCAGGTCGGGACGATTCTGTTGTTTGCCACGCTTGTCGTCGCCATGTCGCTGTATCAAGCGACTGCGATTCCGAACCAGACCGCCGGAATCGAGTTTCGTCACAACGAGCGAATACAGGGTCAGATGAATGACGTGCGCAACGCCGTCGTTCGGACGGGCGCGACAGGCAGCAGCCAACCAGCTTCGGTAACGCTGGGAACACAGTATCCGAGTCGTGTGTTTTTCATCAATCCACCCCCTGCATCGGGAAGACTGGAAACCACCGAATTGGGTTCTATCAGGGTCGAAAACGTAACGACACGTTCGCCCGAGACATCGGATTACTGGGATAGCGGTCGGACGGATCTCTCGTTTGCGACGCGCGCACTGGTCTACTCGCCGAATTACAACCAGTACGGAAATGCACCGGACACCGTGATGGAAAACACGGTCGTATACAATCGCGCCGACGAAGGGGACGCGGTGCTGGCAGGTCAGCAGCTGGTACGAGGACGGAGCCTCACGCTCGTTACCCTCGATGGGTCGCTGTCCGACTCTCGAGCGGGAACGACGAGCATCGACCCGTATGCGCTCAGTCCTTCGACCACGGTGACCCGGACCGTGCCCGTGCATGCGAACGGAAGCGGTAACGTGACGATTCGCGTGCCGATTCGTCTCGGCGAGGAAAAATGGAAGCAACTGCTGACCGACCAGATGGCACCGGATGGGTACGTAACGGATGTCAGCGTCGAGAGTGGCATCCTCACCCTAACATTGCTCGAAACGGACGCCAACGGTGAGGCTATTACGTACGACCTCAGGATGGCGAAAGTCGGCATCGGGTCGAACGTCGTGAGTGAAAAACCGCATTACGTGACGGGCGTCTCCGGCAACGATACCGGCATCGTCGAAGGCGGTCGTCAGCGACTCGTCGCCGAGGTCAGGGACCGATACAACAACCCCGTGTCCGGGGCGAGCGTGAATTTCACGCTCGCCGACGCGAGTCGGGGGACGACACACGAACTGGGCAACGAAACGACGACCGGCCAAACCGTGCGGGCGACCACTGGTACCGATGGAAGGGCGACAGTGACGTACCACCTCGAATCCGTTTCGGAGAATGGCGACGGTATCGAAGTTCGGGGCAGTATCGAAAGTATCCCAGCGACGGATGGGACGTTTGACCGGGAACGAAAGGAAACGCTCGCATTCGACGTGACTGCAGTTCGAGCGAATGGAAACGGTGGTGAAAACGATGGAGAGGAACCACCGACCGAAGATATCATCGTCTATCAGCGAGACGGTACCGCGGTGGATGTCGACGGCGACGGACGTGCCGCCGGAATTCGGTTCACTGTTGCTGGAAAAGCGACGCAGTCGATTACCATCACTGACGTCGGAATCGATGCCCAACGAAAGCTCAAACGACTGAGCGACCCGACGACGAACGTTGGGAAATGGCGGAGCGAACTGTACGTCGATGCCGACGAGAAAAACGGGTTAGTCGATATCGGTGGCGGCGTCGACCTTCCGGCGACTATCGACATCGACCAAGACGGGTGGTACGGTGCGTACGATACCGAACCGATCCTGTCGGGACGCGGCTCCGCGACGTTCCACCTCTTCCAGTTCCAAAAACAAAATGAGGAACAGGTGGATATGTCCGGAAGACGGATCGATGTAACCGTCTGGTACGAACTCAGCGACGGAACGACCGGTTCGGCCACGGTTACGGTCACACCCGATTGATTTCGACGACCGTCGATACTTCCATCGACAAACACTTATACCGTGTTAGACAAGGTGGTGGCAAGAATGACAGCCGTCGGTATCGACGCCATCGAAATATGGACTGGGAAGCTGAAACTCGACCTACCGGAGACCTTCGCTCCCGAGAAGGACGAAGACCCGGAGAAGTACACGAAAGGACTGGGACTGTACGCCAGTTCGTTCCCGGATGCGCACGAGGACATCGTGACGATGGGTGCGAACGCGGCCTATCGCCTCATGGACCGAAAGGGTCTGACGCCCGACGACATCGGTCGCATCGACGTGGCGACTGAGAGCGCGTTCGACAACTCCAAGCCGGTATCGACATACATCGCGGGTTGTCTCGAACAGGTGTACGACGGGGATTTCCACCACGCGAACAAGGGCGAGCGAAAGTTCGCCTGTATCGCCGGAACACAGAGCTTGGACGACGCCTACAACTGGATCAAGGCGGGACGGAATCGCGGACGCTCAGCGCTCGTCGTCGCCACCGACACGGCACTCTATGCGCGTGGTGACCCCGGCGAAGCGACGCAGGGAGCAGGCGCGGTCGCCATGCTCATCAGCGAGGACCCGAGCCTCGTCGAACTCTCCACGGAACAGGGGTACGGTAGTGCCGACGAAACCGACTTCCTGAAGCCAAACCAGCAGTTCCCGAGTGTGGACGGCAAACGTTCGATGCAGGTTTATCTCGCCCGGATGCGCGAAGCCCTCGAGGACTTCGAGAGCGTCGCGGGCGACACCCACCCCGAGGACTTCGAGTACATCCCGTTCCACACGCCGTTCCCTGGCATGGTGCGAAAGGCGGGTCTACTCGGCTACCGTCACATGATTCGGGGCACCGAAGTCGAGGACGAGCTAGCCGAGGAAATCGGACGCCAACCCCGCGAGGAGGAGTACGACGACCGCGAATCCTACGAGGAGGCCATCCTCGCGTACATGGACCAGCTCAAATCGACCGCCCAGTACCGGGAATGGTACGGCGAAACCATCGATCCGACGCTCGCCATCTCCCGCGAAGTCGGTAACTGGTACACCGGGTCGGTCCACATCGCCCGTGCCTCGGCGCTCCAGTACGCCAGCGAAAACGACCTCGACGTGACCGGAAAGCAACTTCTCGTCGGGTCCTACGGCAGCGGCGCACAGGCCGAAATCCACGCCGAAACCGTGCAGGATGGCTGGGAGGAAGAGATCGGCGACTTCAACATCGACGAGCAGATTCGGGACCGCTACAACCTCTCCTTTGAGGAGTACGAGCAGGTTCACGACCGCCACAACCACGATAAGCGCGTCGAACTGGACGACTTCACGGACCCCGAAGACGAGTTCGTCTTCACGGGGCGCGGCGAGATGGACGAGCGAACCTACGAATACGTCGAATGAATCATTGAGTAGGGCGAAATGGGACGTTCGATGTTCTTGTTTTGCTACGTCTGAGCGGTCAGGAACGTTGGGTCCGTCTCGTTGACCACGACTGCGAGGCACAAGCCACGCCCGACTCGCTCCCCTCGCAGACGCTTCGCGTCTGCTCGATCGCTCACTCGTTCGCTCGTTCCCGGCCTAACCGCAGGGCGGGCAGGCCGTCGGCCTGCCCGCCCAACCCAAATTCGACCAACCGTTTGTGTTCGAAGCCCGTCCTGCCGATCAGTCACTTGGGGCAAGTGCGGCACGCTCGCACGCTCGGCGGTCGTCAGTCCCACGGTCGTCGTCCCGGTTTTGTGTATCGTGTCGAAATAGCGACTCGACCAGCGGGGAACGGAGAAGTTGCGTTCGGAAGCGTACTGGACAACAGATATTTTAGCACGTGTTAGGAATCGTTCCATTCCACCATTTCATTGACGTCGCCCGACAGCGGTCCCTCCACGAGCGTTCGGAACGCACCACATCCGGAGAGGGTTCGAAGGTGCGAGACGAAATTTCGCCACTGACTGGCACATTCCCTGTGCAGATGCCACGTGTGTGCCGACGAACGTGTGGAAAAGCGACGTTCGGGCGGTTGGCGAGTGGGCGGCACTATTTGAACCCGATCGGTCGGCTCGTCTATGTTTTTCGCACACCACGGGCAGGTTGGGGAGTTCGGCCTGACCTCCTCGCGTGGTTTCTCTGTACTCATTACACGATACGAACACATCTACAATAGTTCAGTTCTGGCCTTCACCACGCCACCCTTTACGGGGCGAGTTCGCGCATGGCATCGACCATCGTCTCCTTGTCGCAGTCGGTGACGGCGAGCGAAAACCCATCGAGTTGGGCGAGTTTTCCGGCGTGCTCCCAGAGGTCATCGGCATCGAGTCCGTGCAGGACGACTGCGTTCGGTGTCGGGTTGACGACACGCATGGCGACGAGCGGGGATTCCCCACGGGTGACGTTCGTGAAGACGAGCGCTCGACTCGTACTCTGCCCATAGAGACGGTAGAACTCCTCGCTCGAGAGGCGAGTGATGGCCTCGATGCTGTCGATGACCGTGTGACCTGTAATTCCGTCTTTCGCCCCGGATGCGACTTCTGTCGCGTCGATGGCGTCGTACAACCGCGAGAGAGGAACACTCGTCGAATACTCACGAAGGTCGTTGACGATGGTGCTATCGAATCCCGCCGAGAGGACCCGAGCGTACTGGCGGATCCGGTCACCACCCCGCTGTTCGTCGATATCGAGCAGGGCCGTAACCGTCCGGCGAACGACGCCGATACCGGGATTTTCGCGCCGCCCGCTTTCGTAGTCGGAGATAACCGATGAGGAAACGTCCAAGTGGTCGGCGAGCGCGGTCTGAGACACGTCGAAATCGGTGCGCCACTTGCGAAGGGTTGCCCCGGGGTCGTCGGACAGCGTAATTTCGCCCGCGATCTGTTCCGCGAGGGTCCGGCGCGCATCTGTCATGAAATTGCGTGTGGTGGTAACACGGAAAAGGATATCGAAACCACCCTTCGACACTCGTCGAGACCCAGAAAATCTGACAGTAGATCGGTTCCAGCGATCTCGTTTCCGATCCTTTCCCGACCGCTGTTCGGTATCGACGACTTCCAAAAACCGTATCGGCCCGCGAAAGTTCAACCCTCCCCGCCCGACTCGCCCCCTCCGCTCGCTCGTCGCTCGCACGAACACACTTCCGTCGCGCCATCGAGCGCAGCGTGGGAATCCCGTTCCTCGGGGCGAACACACGCGAAGCGTTTGCCATCCGCTCGTTAGGGGACGTCTCCGACGGAGGATAACCGAAGGAGCAGTAGCGACGAAAGAATCGGTTCGAGAGGCGTATAGATGATTGGGGCGGTCGTTCGTAGCGACCATCGTGTTGAAAAGTAAGGCAGTTTTCGAAGGGATCGATCCCGTGGACGCTTCCCAACGACACTGGAAAACGTCGGATAACCTTCCCAAGCATCTCCCTCCCGAAACCAATCCGGAACAAACGCGACTCACTCGAGCATACCGAACAATCATCCGAGCGTACCGAAAGTACGGTGAGCCTACGCTCGTCACTGCCGGGCAATTACTATCCATGACGATGCCGTCCACCGTCTGATGCCATCGACGGTCGTACACGTCGCGGTGGCAGGCTTACTCGCTACGTCACTGCTTGCCGACCATTTCGATGGTCGCGCAGCAGCCGTGGTGATGGCCGCCGCCGCGTTACCGGACCTCGACACGCTGGTAGGGTTGTGGGTTCCGGGAGGACACAGGGCAGTCTTACACACGCTACTCCTTCCGATGGGAATCTGCGCACTCCTTCTCATGGACAGAGTCGGCGGCAACCGGATTCGTCGGCGCTGGGGGGCGTACGGCGTCCGAGTCGCGTGGGTGAGCCTCGTCTCGCTACTGGTTGCGGGAGTCGGGTTGGATCTGGTCACCAACGGCGTGAACGTGTTCTATCCGATTCACGACCAGTTCTACACGGTCTCGGGAAAATTGAGCTTCTCGAATCAGGAAGGAGTCGTACAGACGTTCCTCGAATCCGAATCCCGCGGTTCGACGGGGAACACCCATTATCGAACGGGATTCGACCTCGCACGAGGACCTGACCCGGCGGGAAAAGAGCGAACGTTCCCAATCGTTCAGAGCGGACGACAACTCCTGTTTGGGGTGATGAGTTTCGGTATCCTCGGGTTCCGCGTCTGGGAGTCACGCAAAAAGTAAGCCCCTTCCCTGCGGAGAAACGGTATGGAAATTCGCCCGTACGACGCGGACGACGCGGACGAGCTGTGGAAACTCAAACGCGGTTTCGAACTCGGCCTCGGTGAGGGAACCGGCACGGACGACAAGGCGGACATCTATGCCGAAAAACTGACCGACGAGTACCGCGAGGAGTACACCGACTGGGTCGAACGCTGCGTGCGCGACGATGAGCGCTGTGTCACGGTCGCGGATGACGGGGAGGAACTCGTTGGTTACGTGTTCGTTCTACCTGCCCGTCTCGCGTTCATCTGGGACGCCGCAGTGTTGAACGAGATCTTCGTCCATCCCGACCACCGTGGAACCGGCGTCGCGGACGAGTTGATGGAGGCGGCAGTTACCCTCGCCCGTGATCAACCGCTTCCGCTGGAGAGACTCGTCCTCGACGTTGACCGCGAAAACGACCGCGCACAGGCGCTTTACGACCGCTACGGCTTCGAACACTGGGGAGAAATGGTCGCAAAACAGCTGTAAACAAATCGTTGTCCCACTCAACGAGAAACAGTTGCACGAGGTTCGATAGCATACCACCGAAATTATAGATCATTCCAAACCTCATCCCAAACCGAGATATTTATTCGACTCTGAGTTAATATCCGTATAACGCCTGCCAACCCCCCGTTACTCCCTCAGGGACTGGCAGGAGGTGAGAAACGAATGTGGCAAGAGTACGTCTTCCTAGCGGGTAGTATCGTCATCATGATTTCGCTCATCCCGACGATTCGGGACGAAGAGGCACAGGTACCGCTTCGGACTAGCCTACCCTCAGTCGTCGTGCTGTTCGTTCAGACGTTGGCGTTCCTCTCGATGGGGCTGACCGCCTCGGCTGCGGGCACTGGGATGGGCTTCGGCCTCTGGTCGCTCATCGCGAAGTACAAGTCGTAACGAATCGATACGGATCGAAATCTCACGGCTCGTGCGTAAACAGTTGCATGCAGTCTCCCTCTCGAACGACACAGAATCGAATCGACTCGGTCGGCCCAAAGCTGTGTTTTCGTCGCTCGGTCAGCAGCACCTCGGCGAACGGTTCGTCGCACGCCGGACAGACCACGGAATCGCGATTTTCGAACAGGGAGGTGTGTCCAGCATCCCGCTTCAGCTTCAGGCGATGACGAATCGCGTGCACGTCGAATCGGTCGGTCACGACCCATCACCATCGCGACGTTCCCGCCACTGTTCACGTGTCACGGTGAAGCGATGCGAGTCGTGAACCGCATCGCCGTCAGGATGCCAATTGCGAAGCAGGCCGTCGTACTGTCCGCCGTGTGCTTCGATGTATTTCTCGATTGCACGCTTCGATTTCTCGTTGCCGTCGATGTGCTCGACGGCGACCAGTTCGAGGTCGAGGGTTTCGAAGGCGAGGTCGATGAGTGCCGACGCACGCTCGCCTGAGTACCCCCGCCCCCAAAACGGCTTCCGAAGCCACAAGCCGAGTGTGCCGGTTCGGCGCTCCCAATCCACGTGTATACCGGTCGCTCCGACGATTTCGTCGGAACCGTCGGACGGTCCCGACGAAGCACCCGGTTCGCCATCCTGCAGCCGAATTACGAATTCCGAACCTTCGCCTTCGACGCGGTTCTTCTCCGCGATGTCGATGAAATCCTTCGTCTCCTTCGGCGTAACATGGGGATCCCACGAGAGGTGTTCCGTAATCTCGTCGATGTCCGGCGCATCGTGGGCGACGTGCCGGTATAGTTCGAACACATCGACGTTCTCGTGAGTCAGTGCGTCCAGTACGAGGCGTTCCGTCTCGATGCGTTCGGGGAACATACCCCGGACGACAAATCACAGGCCTAAAAGGTTTCTGACGTGTGTAACGTTCACACCCGCCACGAAGGACATAACGGTTCGAGAAGCCTACCCGGACAGGATGGTCCACCGACAGTCCCCGCATCCACCACGGGACGAAACCGTAGAACTCGAGTTCTCGCTCCGAGACGAGTCGTGCTTTTTCGTCACGGCCTCCAAGCGAGCAGGTTGCGAACTCGTCGGGGAAAAGGTAGTACGCCGCTCCGACGGGAACCTCCTCGAATTTTTCGACGTTCGTGGAACACGGCCTGAAACCCTGCTCGATGCTGTCGGTTCCATACAGACAGCACACGACGCGAGAATCGTCCGTGAGCGCCCTGATTCGACGCTGATGTCGTTCGTCATCACCGGGTCGTGTGTGACGACGACGCTGGCGGACTCGGACGCCGTGTTGAAAACCGCACGGGCCGAAAACGGCGACGCGACGGTTATCGCGGACGTGCCGTCGTACGGGTCCGTTCGACGAGTCGTGGAGACGTTCGAGGAGAACCATCCAACTGCCGATCTGATCGCCAAACGCTCGCTCGGTGCCAGCGTCCCCGCGATCGCGAACCGGGAACGGACCGCCTATCTGCTGTCGAACTTGACCGAAAAGCAGCTCCGGGCGGTCGAAGTAGCGGTCCGATTCGGTTACCTCTCGTGGCCCCGCGAGAGCACCGCGGCGGAATGTGCGGATGCGCTCGACGTTTCACAACCCACGTTCAGCCAACATCTATGGACGGGCGTGGAGAAACTGCTCGGAACGATGTTCGATGGCGGTACCGACGTGTGAAACGATACACTACACCAAACCATTCGACATAGGCGATGCCGTCAGGACCGTCCGGTCGATACGATGATTGGACGTTCGCAACATGGACACCACAAATCAGAGTCGCACCACGATGACCGGAACCCAACAGCACGAACCCATCAGCCATCGAATCGTCGTCGCAGTAGCTGACCGCGCGGAAGTGAAGACCAACGACCTTCCGCGACTGTACGACAGCATCGATCCGGACGCACTGAACGCGATGGTCGAACACGGCGGACAGGATCTCCGTATTTCGTTTTCGTTCGCGGGATACGAGGTAGTCGTCGACGACGATACAGTTCACGTAGAACAGAAACGCTGACTCACTCGTGTTGGCGAATCGGCGTCGTTCTCGGACTGCTACGGGAAAGATACGAACTCGGTTCCGACCGTAAACGGAATCCTTGCCATCGGAAAAACACCGACCGTGAGCGATGTCACCGTGTAAATCGTTACGACCAACGCCGTCGAAACGAGGAGTTCGTCGTCCGACCGAGACTCAATCTTCAGTTCGTATCTCCTTTCGACTCGTGAGTTCGTCCGGAACGAAGTGGAAAAACTGAAACGAAACTTCCCTCGACGGCCGGTCGAAGATATCGACGAGCGGAATATCGACCCGACGCATTCCATCGATGATCTCCGAGTCGATGTCCGCCGTTTCCACGTCGTCTACGGTCCCGGTGGCGATGACGCTTCTCCAGCCGCTTTCCCCCTGGTCGTACGTAACGAACGATATCGGGTGGTCGACGAACTCCGACTTCTCCCTGTTCGGTCCGATGGCGAACCGGAAGTAAAAATGACCGGTCGCGGCGTCGTAGCCGTAGGATACCGGACGCGAGTAGGGCGCTTCGTCGGATCCCGTCGAAAACGAAACCACGCCGGTACCCCCCGTAGTCAAGAACTCGTCCCGTTCTTCGTCGTCCATCTGCCCGGATTGACTGTCCCCCATAGCAGACGGAGTACGACCTGTTGGGCGAAAAAGGTGTGGTGCGGAGGTGAACACATTTCCACCCACGAACTGAAACTCCGCCATGGCAGACAATCCTTTCCACGTCGTGGACGTGTTCGCGCAGAAAAAATACGCGGGTAATCAACTCGCCGTCGTCCACGACGCCGACTCGTTGACAGACGAGGAGATGCTGGCTATCACGCGAGAAACGAACTTTTCGGAGGCAACGTTTATCGAGTCGTCCACTCCCCGAAACGGCGGGTATGATGTTCGTATTTTCGACCCCGCAGAGGAGCTGCCGTTCGCGGGGCATCCGACGCTCGGCACCGCGTTCGTGATTCGTGAATTCGTCCGCGAGGACCGGCCGGACGAACTCACCCTCAACCTCGACGTTGGACGGATTCCGGTTCACGTCGAACGGGACGACGACGGATCCGAACAGTTCTGGATGCACCAAATCCCACCGACGTTCGAGGAGACCATCGACCCTTCCCTCGTGGCCCGAGTCCTCAGTCTCGACGAGGACGATATCGACACCGACTATCCGGCCCAACTCATCTCGACTGGGCTGCCGACCCTCGTCGTCCCGCTTCGGTCGCTGGATGCAGTTCGACGAGCGGAGACGAACCACGAACCGTACTACGAGGAACTCATCGAACCGCATGGAAACCTGAACATCCTGTTTTTCGCGCCGGAAACGGAGGCGGAAAACGATCTGCACGCGCGGGTGTTCGCCGACTGCGCAGGCGTTCCCGAAGACCCGGCGACGGGGTCTTCGAACGGGTGTTTAGCCGCATATCTGGTCGAACACGAGTTCTTCGGTGCGGACGAAATCGACGTTCGTGTCGAACAGGGTTACGAGATGGGTCGCCCCTCACTCCTTCACCTTCGAGCATCGAAGGACGGGAACGATATCGGAGTTGCGGTCGGTGGGCGAGTGATGCCGGTTGCAAAAGGACAGTTGTTGTAATCGTCGATGGTCTCTTATCTTCATCGACTCACGCTCGGTTCAGCCTTCGCAACCACTAAACGCACTACCTGCATAGGACGACGTAATGGTAGACTGGACGGAGAAGTATCGCCCGAGTACGCTCTCGGAGGTGCGCGGGAACAACAAGGCCCGGGATAAACTGCACGAGTGGGCCAAAACCTGGGAAGAACACGGGGACGCCGTCATCGTCCACGGCAGTCCCGGCGTCGGGAAGACGTCGGCAGCCCACGCGCTGGCGAACGATATGGGATGGCCGACCATCGAACTGAACGCCAGCGATCAGCGGACGGGCGACGTGATACAACGCGTCGCGGGAGAGGCGGCGAAAAGCGGCACACTGACGGGTGGGACGGGGGGAAGGCGCGTCGTTATCATGGACGAGGCGGACAATCTGACGCACAACGCGGACCGCGGCGGCTCGCGTGCGATTACGGACGTCGTGAAATCGGCGAGTCAACCGCTCATCCTCATCGCGAACGAGTTCTACGATATGTCGAACTCCCTGCGAAACGCCTGTGAAACCATCGAGTTCCGGGACGTGTCGGCCCGAAGCATCACGCCAGCCCTCCGAGATATCTGCCGTCAGGAGAACATCGAGTACGAACCCGAGGCGTTGGAAGCCATCGCGGAAAACGACAGCGGCGACCTCCGTTCCGCGGTGAACGACCTCCAAGCCGTCGCAACGTCGAACGGAACACTCACCGCGGACGACGTCGTGACCGCCGAGCGCGACACGACGAGCGGGATCTTCGACTTTCTGGACGATCTCATCAAAAACGAGGACGCGGAGGGCGCGTTGAAGGCATCCTACGACGTGGACGAGACGCCAGACAACCTGCTCAACTGGATCGAGGACAACGTTCCGAAGGATTACGACGGCGAAGAACTCGCTGACGCCTACGGTTTCATGGCGAACGCCGACCGCTGGTTGGGTCGCGTTCGAGCCACCCAGAACTACCGATACTGGCGCTACGCGACCGACAACGCGACCGCGGGAGTCGCCGCATCACGTCGCGGTAAGAAGGGTGGATGGACGCGCTACGGACCGCCGAGTTACTGGCGCAAGCTCGGCAGTTCGAAGGGCGCGCGAAACACCCGTGACTACATCGCGCGAAAAATCGCCGAGGAGAGTGGTATCAGCATGAGCACGGCCCGGCGGGAGGTCATCCCGTATCTCGCGGAGATGACCCACCACTGCAAGAATCGGGAGCTGACGGTGACGATGGCGGCGCGCTACGACATGGAAGCAAAGCACGTCTCGTTCATCACGGGGAGCGGAAAGGACACGAACAAAGTCCAGCAGATCGTGGAAGACGCCGAGGAATCGAAGGAGAAGGCCGCCGTCGAACATTCGGGTGGCGCGTTCGATGGGAGCTTCGCCTCGGAATCGGACGAGGAGGAGAATTCGGAAGCGGGCGAATCCGACGAATCGGAAAACGAGGACCCGAAAGACGCCGAAAATGAGCAGGGAGCCGAAACCCGGAGCGAGGACGACGGACAGTCCGGCCTCGGCGACTTCATGTGACGCAGTTTCGCCATTCGTCTTCGAGCAGTCCAAATCGAACCACGTCGAACCGTTCTCCGTCGACGCACCCTGATGTTCCGAAGACACCAGTCTCAACGACGCACTGGGATTGACTTCGTCGCGGAGACGAGTACTGATCGGTGCAAGCCACATCCGGGAAAGAGGGGACCACTTTCGCGACCGGGGGAAATCGGTGATTTCCCCCGGGCCAGTCCGTAGACGGGGCGAAGGCGAGAACGCGAAGCGTCCGACCGAAACCTCATAGGTTGGGCGTGACTCGCGCCTGACACCTGCAAACAGCACAACGCAACAGAGATCAGTTCCAATTCGTGAGCGTGACGCCGGAGCGACCGGAGTCACGGTTTTACAAAACGACCGCGACGATTTCGAAAACTCGTGTTAGTACGGGAAGATCCGGAAGCTCTCCGGAAGCACGAAGCCGAGGAGGAGGAACAACGTACCCGCAACCGTCGCACAGATGAGGGCGTAGGGAATCTGCGTCTTGACGTGGACGAGGTGGTCGCTCCCGCTGGTCGAGGAGGCGAGCACCGTCGTGTCGCTGATGGGCGAACTGTGGTCGCCGAAGATACCGCCGCTGAACACCGCACCCATGACGAGGGGGAGGTTCGCGCCCGTCGAGAACGCGACGGGAATGGCGATGGGGAACATGATGCCGTAGGTCGCCCACGAACTCCCGTCCGAAAAGCTGACCATGCTGGTGACGGCAAACAGCGCCACCGGCACGAGGAAAGCCGGAACCCCGGTGAACCAGTTCGTGACGAACTTCGAGATACCGAGCACCGTCACGGCGTTTTGGATGGAACTGGCGAACATGAGGATGACCGCAGCGAGCAGGATTCCCTTGAATCCGCGCGTCATGGCCTCGGTGGCGTCCTTGTTGCTCGGGATGTCGCCCTTCAGACGATAGAGGACGAACGCGACGACTAGCGCGGAGAAGGAGGCGAGGCCGAGTTGGATGCCGCCGATGTTGAACGACCACTTTCCACCCGCCGGAAGGATGAGATCGTACCCGCCGAGCGAGAACAGGGTATTCATTTCCGGGGTGGAGATAACCGGACTTCCGCGCCAGAACATCGCGCCGAGGCCGACGACGATCATCGTGGCGATGGGGATGGCGAAGTTACGCCAGTCCGGGGTCGCGGTGTCCGCTATCTCGTACTCGTCCATCTCGCGGGAGATCATCGGGTCGTGGTCGTCGCCGACGACGCCGCCGCCGTTTCTGGCACGGGCTTCCTCGTCGCCCATGGTGAAGATGTTGGGAACCACCTGCCACGCAACCAGCGCAGCGACGATGAGCGCCGTCCACGAGTAGAACCCGAACGCGAGACTGTTGAAGAACAGCGGCCAGATTTGGTCGGTCGCAGCCTGCGCCTTGTCGCCGTTTTGGACGACATAGCCACTCATGTACGCGGGTAGGATGTTCTGGGAATGGGCCGATTCGAGACCGCTGCCGATGAAGCCGATGAGTGCGACACCCCACGTCGAGTAGAATGCGAGGCGGGCCGCCGGACTCCCGGCGCTGTCAACGTAGTAGGCGAGTTTCGCCCGCGAGACGTTGTACTTGTCCGTCAGCGGGCGCATCATCGACCCGACCACGAGGCAGTTGAAATAATCGTCGATGTGGACGATGATACCCGCGAGAAACGCCGCTTTCTCCGCGTCTGCGGGTGAGTCCGCTCGTGCCGCCAGGGCTTCGAGAACGCCCTGAATCGCGCCGGAGCGAATCATCAGTCCGATCATGCCGCCGATGGCGAAGATTGCGAGCAGGACGTTTTCGACGTACCACGAGTCGGAAAAGAGTGGGGAAGTCGCGATGAGGGTCGGGACGTGTTTCAAGCCGAATATCGCGCCGAGGAGGTGGCCGAACACACCCCCAATCATATCCGAAGGAACACCCGCAGAGGCGGGCTTCAGTGCGCCGTAAACCGCCCCTGCCCCCGCAACACCGACGAAAAGGCCGATGATAGCGTCGCGTGAATACCACGCGAGGCTAATCGCCAGCAGGGCCGGAACGATGGATAGCCAACCCGCGTTGATTTGATCGAGAGCCATACGGTGTCTCTCAAGTGGGCAAATAAATGGGTTTCGACGCGTGATACCTAATCGCCTGAAATCAAAAATTATTCCTTAATGGACTCGTGCGAGGAATCGTCTCGCACGCTCGGTCTCGGGATTGGCGAAGAAGTCCCGCGGCGGCCCCGATTCCACGATGCGCCCCTCGGACATCAACACTACGCGGTCGCCGACTTCGCGGGCGAACCCCATCTCGTGCGTGACGACGAGCATGGTCATCCCCTCCTCCGCCAAGTTTCGCATGACTTCGAGCACCTCGCCGACGAGTTCCGGGTCGAGCGCGCTGGTGACTTCGTCGAACAACATGACGCTCGGGTCCATCGCCAGCGCACGGGCGATTGCCACGCGCTGTTGCTGGCCGCCCGAAAGCTGGTTCGGATATTTGTCGGCTTGGTCGGAAAGGCCGACGCGGTCCAACATGGCCCTCGCCCACTTCTCCGCACCCCCATCGTCGAATCCCTTGACGACTTTCGGTGCGAGGGCGACGTTCTCCACCGCCGTTTTGTGCGGAAACAGGTTGAAACTCTGGAACACCATTCCGATATGTTCCCGGAGTTCGTTCACGTCCACGTCCGGGTCGGTGATCGCCTGTCCTTCGATTCTGATTTCGCCGTTCTGAATCTCTTCGAGTCGATTCGTACAGCGCAGGAGCGTGGATTTCCCACTTCCGCTCGGGCCGACGATGACGACCACTTCGCCGTCATCGACGGCGAGACTGACGTCCTTTAACACGTGTGTCTCGCCGAAATACTTGTCAACGTGATCGTACTCCACTTCGGGGACACTCATCGTTCCGTCCCCCACATGGAACGCTCTTCCAGCGTCCGGACGAGCTTCCCGAGCGGAACGGTGATGACGAGGTACGCTACGGAGACCACCACGATTGGAGTCCACGCGTCGAACGTCGCGCTGTTGACGTTCCGGAAGACGCTGATGAGTTCGGGAATGGCGAGTACCGTCAGCAACGACGTATCCTTGACGAGGATGATGAGGTCGTTACCGATGGCCGCCAGCGCGTTGCGCCACGCCTGTGGCAGGATGACGAATCGCATCGAGTCGATATACGACATACCGAGCGACCGCGCCGCTTCCGTTTGTCCTTCGGCGACGGAGTTGATGCCGCCCTTGACCGCCTCGCCGATGTAGGCGGTGTGGTTCAGCGTCAATCCGATGATGGCGGCGGCGTAGCTCCAGTTGGATATCGGGAAGACGCTCCCCGTCCACAGTGCCGGAACTCCGATATAGACGACGAACAACTGGAACAAAAGCGGCGTTCCTCGGAAGAACTCCACATACAGCGTGGCGATGGATTGCGTAAACTCCGTTTGGGAAACGCGGCCCAATCCGACGAGCACGCCGAAGAAGAGCGACAGGACGCTCGAGATGACGATTATTTCGAGCACGAGAAGGAGCGCATCGACGAACTGCGGGATGATGGTCACCAACAGGTCGTAGTCGACGAACTGTGTCAAAATGAGAACCAAGAAAAAGAGGATGCTGGCAGTGAACAGGCCCGCCACCGCTATGCCGATCCACTTGACGCGCCGGTCGGTCAGGAATCCCTCTTCGCCCTCCGTCGGACGTTCGACACCCTGCTCGGTGTACGTCTCGGCCATCACGATCACCCGTGGCAGTTAGCCACTGGTCGTGCCCCCGTCAGTTCCCACCGATTGGAAGTATTCGTCGTAGATTTCGTCGTACGTGCCGTTCTCCTGAATCGTCGCCAGTGCGTCGTTGACCTGTTGTCGGAACTGGTTGTCGTTCTTCCGGAACGCGATGCCGTACTCCTCGACGGTGAGCGTGAGGTATGGTGGAGCGTTCTCTCGTCCCTGCTGCTCCGCCACCCCTTCTCCTTCCAACAACCTGACGCGGTCGTTCTGCTGTGCGAACTCCGCGTTGACTGTGTTGTCGTTGATGACCGCCGCGGCCTGATTGTTGCCGAGCGCGGCGAAGGCATCGGGAATCTGGTCGTAGCTGTCGATGGTGAGATTTCCGTTGAATTGCCGCTTCAACTTTTCTGCAGCTTGTTCGCCGGTGGTTCCCTTCTGTACCGCAACCGTTTGTCCGCGCAAATCCTGCAGATCGTTGATGCCACCGTCTTTCAACACGAGGACTGTCTGATACGCCGTGAAGTACGGGTCGGAGAAATCGACCTGTTTCGCTCGTTCGGGCGTGATGGTCATCGCGCTCATGATGACGCGGAAGTTCCCGTTGTTGAGGCTCGGAATGATGGTGTCGAAGCTCGTCTGGACGAACTCGTAGTTTCGGTCGAGCTGCCCGGTGAAAATCGCGTCGGCGATATCCACGTCGAAGCCGACGAGCTCACCGGTCGCTGTTTGGTATTCGAACGGTCGATACGGGATGTCGGAGCCGATTCTGACGACGCCGCCGTCCTGAGCGCTCGCGTTGTTTATGAGCGTCAGTCCAGCGACAGCTCCGGCACTCCCCCTGAGAAAGGTCCGTCTGTGCATTGTGGTTCTCCCCCGATACTACATAGTCAATCATCGTATAGAAACCTACTATCGGAATCTCGCACGAACCCGTTAAAAATTTCGACGGAAGATATCAGTCGTCAGATGGGTATCCGGTGGTGGATTCGCTTGCCGACGTCGCTGCTTCGTCCGGTTCTTCGTACGCCCATAGCGTGGTTGCCATCAGCGACGCGAAGATTATCATCGCGGCCGCGTGGTGGGCCACCTGCGAAGCAGGGCCGTAGATGAGCACGGTTGCACCGCCGAGGAGCAACTGCACCGGGAGGACGACCAGCGCGATGGTCGCCGCAACTCGGATACGGGTGCTGTCGTAGTATTTCCACGCGCCGACGGTCGTTCCGAGGATGAAAAAGCCGGTCACCATCGCGACGAGGCGGTGGAACCACTCGATGAAGCTCGGAATGCTCTGCGGGAGCAGGCCGCCATCACAGTACGGCCACTGAGCACTACACGAGAGGCCCGCTCCCGACGCGGCGGTGTAAACGCCAAGCAGGATGAGAGCGAACGTCAGACTCGTCGTGAACGCGGCAAAGCGCCGGAATCGCGACCCCATTAGATGTTCACCTCGGTTGTGTCGTGTCGTATCACGGTAATCCCCTTTTTAGGAGGTTTGGAGGCGTCGTACTTAGGTCTGTCCGACTTTCCCGGAACGTGGGAGACAGGGGATGCCGGGGAACGGGAGAGTGTAGCCATAAAGAAAAAGCCGGGCGGAAGGTTCAACGGGAGCCAAACAGGCCTGCGAGGCCACCAGCGGGCGGCATGGTGGGCGAACGTACGTTCGTGTAAGGATGTGATAAGTTTTGTGGGAATGAAACGTTTCCGCAGAGCCGTAGACTACGACAGAAACAGCTTCAAGGGACTCCGGAGCGACCAACCGAACATGACGAAACTGGACCGTCTCGATGCCCTCCTCGATGCGCGCGACCTCCAGTCGGTTTGGTTCGCACGACCGAACAGTTTCGCGTGGCTTACGGGGGGCAACAACGTCGTCGATCGCGAAGGCGACGTCGGAGTCGCGGCAGTCGGCTACGACGGGAACGACCTTCGCGTCGTCACCGACACTATCGAGGCACCACGTTTACGCGACGAAGAATGTCCGGGTGATGTCTCCGTCATCGCATACGAGTGGTACGAGAAGTCCCTCGCGGAGGCCGTCGTGGAACACGCGACGACGCCCGCAGCCGCGGATTTCGACGTCCCGAACTTCGAATCGGTGACCGCATCCGCACTACGCCAACCGCTGACCCCGGACGATATCGAGGCGTATCGAACCCTCGGCGAGGAAACCGCCGCGGCGGTCCAAGCCATCTGTCGGGAGCTGGAGCCGGAGGATACGGAACGCGACGTGGCGTCTGCCGTGCGCGGCGCGCTCGATGCACGAGGAATCGAGACGCCCGTCACGCTCGTCGGCGGGAGTGAGCGAGCACAGCAGTACCGTCACTACACGCCGACCGATTCGGAGTTGGGGAACTACGCGCTCGTTTCCGTCACTGCGGAACGAGGAGGGCTCCACGCGAGCCTGACTCGAACCGTCGCGTTCGACCCACCGGAGTGGCTCGAATCGCGGCATCAAGCCGCAGCAACGGTCGAAGCGACGGCCCTCGCGGCGACCAAACAGGCCGGGACCGAGGGGGAAGCGGGAGCAAAAGTGTTCGAAGCGATTCGATCGGCGTACGAAGCGGTCGGCTACGAAGATGAGTGGAAAAAACATCATCAGGGTGGGGCCGCAGGCTATGCCGGTCGGGAGTGGATCGCCACGCCGACGACGGATGCCGAAATCCGGCTTCCGATGACGTTCGCGTGGAACCCGACGGTGCAGGGTGCAAAAAGCGAAGATACGGTGCTTATCTCCGAGGACGGGATGGAAATCCTGACGAAATCGGGAGACTGGCCCACGAAAGCGATGACTGCGGTCGGCCGCGAGGGAACGATTCCGCGACCGTCGATACTCCATCCGTGAGTTCGACATTCGTCGAAGGCAAATTCGACGGATTCGGATAGATTTTTAGCGGAGGGCGGGAAGATACCGGGCATGGGACTCGAAGAGGATTCACTCGATTACCACCGGAGCGACCCGCCGGGGAAAATCGAGATATCGACGACGAAACCGACGAATACACAGCGTGACCTGAGCCTCGCATACTCGCCCGGCGTTGCCGCCCCGTGTGAGGAAATCGCGGACGATGCCGGAAATGCGTACAGTTACACCGCGAAAGGAAACCTCGTCGGCGTGGTATCGAACGGGAGCGCCGTCCTCGGACTCGGCGACATCGGCGCACAAGCAAGTAAACCGGTTATGGAAGGAAAGGGCGTCCTGTTCAAACGATTCGCCGATATCGATGTATTCGATATCGAACTCGACCAGGAAAGCGCCGACGACATCATTCGCACCGTGAGTGCGATGGAGCCCACCTTCGGCGGCATCAATCTGGAGGACATCAAAGCACCGGAGTGCTTCGAAATCGAGGAACGACTCCGCGAGGAGATGGATATCCCCGTCTTCCACGACGACCAGCATGGAACTGCCATTATCAGCGGGGCCGCCCTTCTCAACGCGACCGAAATCAACGGGAAACGCTTGGAGGAACTGAACATCGTCTTCTCGGGCGCTGGTGCCAGCGCGATCGCGACAGCCCGGTTCTACGTCTCACTCGGTGCGCGCAGGGAGAACATCACGATGTGTGACTCCTCGGGAATCATCACTGAAAACCGCGCCAAACGAGGCGACATAAACGAGTTCAAAACGGAATTCGCGCGGGACATCCCCGAGGGAAGTCTCGCGGACGCCCTGAAGGGTGCGGACGTGTTCGTCGGCCTCTCGGTCGGCGGCATCGTCAGCCAAGAGATGGTGCGCTCGATGGCCGACGACCCCATTATTTTCGCCATGGCGAACCCCGACCCCGAAATCGGCTACGAAGAGGCAAAAGCGGCACGCGACGATATGGTCATCACGGCGACCGGACGGTCGGACTATCCCAACATGGTCAACAACGTCCTCGGATTCCCGTTCATCTTCCGCGGCGCGCTCGACGTGCGTGCCAGCGACATCAACGAGGAGATGAAAATCGCCTCGGCGCGCGCACTCGCAGAACTCGCCAAGAAGGACGTGCCGGACGCCGTCGTCAAAGCCTACGGCGACCAACCGCTCCAGTTCGGTCCCGAATACATCATCCCGAAACCGCTCGATCCGCGGGTGTTGTTCGAAGTCGCACCGGCGGTCGCCGAGGCCGCCATCGAAACCGGCGTCGCCCGGAGCGACCTCAACGTCGGCGAGTACGTCGAAACGCTCGAAGCACGACTCGGCAAATCTCGCGAGATGATGCGCGTCGTCCTAAACAAGGCGAAAAGCGACCCAAAGCGCGTCGCACTCGCGGAGGGTACGGACAGGAAGATGATTCGCGCGGCCTATCAGCTGCGCGAGGAGGGTATCGCTGACCCCGTCCTCATCGGTGGTCGCGAAGAAATCGAATCCACCGCCGCTGACCTCGGACTCGATTTCCAGCCCGAAGTCGTCGACCCCAAAAACGGCGACTACGAGGACTACGCCGACCGTCTGTACGAACTACGCGAACGAAAGGGGGTTACTCGAAGCGAGGCCGCGGAACTGGTCGAGCGTGACAGCAACTACTTCGGAAGCGTGATGGTCGAACAGGGCGACGCAGACGCGATGCTCACCGGTCTGACTCATCAGTATCCATCCGCACTCCGCCCACCGTTGCAGGTCATCGGCACCGCTCCGGACGTGAACTACGCCGCCGGAGTGTACATGCTCACGTTCAAGAATCAGGTCATCTTTTGCGCCGATGCCACGGTGAATCAGGCACCTGACGAGGACGTGCTGGCGGAAGTGACGAAGCAGACCGCAAAACTCGCGCGTCGGTTCAACGTCGAACCGAGGGCCGCACTGCTCTCGTACTCAAACTTCGGCAGCGTGGACAACGAAGGGACTCGTAAACCGCGAGACGCGGCAAAGATACTCCGCGACGACCCCGAAGTCGATTTCGACGTCGATGGCGAGATGCAGGCCGACACCGCAGTCGTCGAGGAAATCCTCACCGGAACCTACGAGTTCTCAGACCTGGACCAACCAGCGAACGTGCTCGTCTTCCCGAACCTCGAGGCGGGTAACATCGGCTACAAACTCCTCCAGCGACTCGGCGGCGCGGAGGCCATCGGGCCGATGCTCGTCGGCATGGACAAACCGGTCCACGTCCTCCAACGCGGCGACGAAGTGAAGGACATCGTCAACCTGGCAGGCGTGGCGGTCGTGGACGCACAGAAAGAATAGCATCCGCAAGCAGGGAGTAGCGTTTTTTGGTGGCGATTTTTTGCGTGAGCGGTGCCCACAGTGCCGTAGGCACGAGGACACAGTATTGAGTAAAGCCGAACCCTTCACCGAGGACGTCCGGAAACTCGTCCTTTCGAAACCGGTTCTTCCGACCCGGACATCGAATACAGGGGTCTCACGGGGACAACGGTATGCGTCTTCGCCACGCCGTCCTGATGACGCCGCCACTTGGTCGATTCGTATAGAACGTATCCATCGGGACAGCGTTCTCGGATTGCATCGATCAGATCCGTGAACCCGTCGGAGTCGAACCGCGCTTCCGAAACGTAATCCGTCTCGACGACGATCGAATCCCGCTGGGGAAGTCGGTCGAGTCGGCCTTCACAGATGGTCTCGAACTCGTGTGCCAGCGCAGGGAGATCGGTGTCGAGCGGAAGCTTGACGTACGCCTGCCGGTAGTCAGGGCGGTTCGTTCGTCGTTTCCAATATCGTCTCAGCGAGTCGAATATCCGCGTACCCATCGCGTGCCACACCTTACGGCAGTCCTCTCTGAGGGGTGTTGTAGTCGTTTCGTTGTCGGTATCATACCGATTCGTGACCTATCACCGCCGTGGCCGGTTCGGTAGACAGTGCACAAGCCAAGCCGTCGAGCCTCGAATTTCAGGGAAGACGGTATGAATATGCACGACGTTCCGATTCGACATGAGCAACGACCCGCATCAGTGCAAGGTGTGTGGGGCGACGTTCTGCACCGAACGGAAACTCCGAAAACACATGCGTGAGCAGGGACTCGTGGACTGAACGTCAGTATCGATCAATCACCTGCGTGCCTGTTCGCCCGGGATGGCGGCGGGATCTGTGGTTCGCTCGATCCCGGAGCGTCGGGGAGCAGGCACCGCACCGGTTCGCGGTTCACGTGCGCGTACTCCTTCGGCGCGTTCGCCAAGGGGTGTGCGGGGTTGCAATCGCTCCGGATTTGGGCGGCCCGAAGTTCACCGAAACCGGCGATTCTGGCACGGATGCCGCGCCAGTGGAATCGCCCCGCAGAGGGAACGGTGAACGGTTTCGGGGGTCGCCAGTCGGTTCGATTGCTGGCGAGCACCGCATTGTTGACGTTGGCGGCGAGTTGGTCGTGGTCAACCAGCACACCGACTCGTGCATTCGCGGGGGCGCGAACGGCTAACACGTCGAGACCCAAGTGAAGTGCTCGGTATTCGGCGACGTTGTTGTCGGGGACATCATAGTCGGGGACAGAAAGCCGGGTGACACGCTTGCCATCGCGGGTTTCGATGATGACGCCGAGCCCGCCCTCACCGGCGTTGTGACTGTACGAGCCATCGGTGGCGACGTAGAAATCACGGTGGTGGGTATGGGGTGGATGGGCGATGTGCGGCGTGGGCGACTCGTCGAACAAATCTCGCAGTGAGGGATGTCGGCCGTGAACGGCCATATTCAACCTTTCGATGTCTGATTACATAAAAGTGAGGTTGTGTTCGACAATATATGTCATGAGATTATTAGACGCGGGGATTGATGACTTCTACCACAGATATATATCTGAGAAACGGCCATAAGAGGGTATGCCCGACGAGCAACTGAATCGGCGCACGTATCTGAAGCTTGCAGGTGGAGCCGCGGCAACGGCTTCGATCGCCGGATGCACGAGCGGAAACGGCAACGGAAATCAGGACGGAACGACTACCGGCGGTAACGGTGGAGGCGGCGGACAGACGGGCGATTTCCCCGTCATCATCACTCAGGGGCAGATGCCATCGACGCTCGACCCCCACAACCATCGGGAAACAACGACGGACAACGTCGTCCTGCAGGCCTACGAAGGCTTGCTCTCCCGCGACCCGAAGGGAAAAATCACGAAGAAACTGGCGACGAACTACGAACGTACCGGCGATAGGACGGTCGAGTTCACCATCCGCGACGACGTGAAATTCCACAACGGGGACAACCTGACTCCGGAGGACGTCGCCTTCAGCATCAACCGCATCGTGAAATCGGACGTTGGTGGGTTGGAAAGTCCACAGAGCGACCAGCTTTCCGGCGTGACGGGCGCGAAAGTCAAAGACGGCAAGATCGAGGTCACGTCCGACGGCGTCAACCCTATCGTGTTCGGCCTGTTCGCCACGTACTGTGACATCGTCCAGAAGAAGTGGATAGAGAACAACAACAAGAACTTCATCGCCAAGAACATGAACGGCACCGGGCCGTTCAAGCTGCAGAACTATCAGGAGGACGTGAAGGTCGTCTTCCAGCGCAACGAGAACTACTGGCGCGACCCGGCCGCCGTTTCACAGCTCACCTTCAACGCGGCGAAGGAGTCGAGCACACGAGTGAACCAACTCGTCAACGGCGAGACGGACATCGTCGTCAACGTCCCGCCACAGGACGCAGGACGCGTGAGAGGGTCCGACAAGTCGCGCCTCGCCGCGGTGCCGAGCACGCGCATCATCTACAACGCGATGCGCTACGACGTGGAGCCGTTCTCTAGCACGAAGTTCCGTCAGGCGATGAACCTCGCCATCGACCTGCCGAGCATCATCAAGAACGTCCTCTCCGGCTTCGCCGACCAGACCAGTCAACCGACGCTGGAGGGATTTACCGGCTACAATTCGAACGTCAAACCGTACGAGCAGAACAAAAAGAAGGCCGAGCGCCTCGTCCGGGAGAGTGGTCACGCCGGTGCGCAGATTACGCTTCACACGCCGGTCGGTCGGTACCTGAAGGACGTGGAAATCGCACAGGCCGTCTCCCAGCAAATAAACCAACTCAGCAACGTCAACTGTTCCGTCCAACAGCGTGATTTCAACGCACTCGCCGGGGAGTTGGCCGACGGGGACATCAAAACAGGCCCACACTTCTACCTCATCGGATGGGGTAATGCGACGTTCGACGCCAGTCAAACTATCATCCCGCTACTGACGAAGGATGGGGCGCTCACCTCCTACAGCAACGAGCAGGTGAACAAGCTGATGAAGGAGGCTCAGAACATGCCGGACGGCCAAAAGCGCAACGCGAAGCTGAAAGAGGTGAACAAGATCCTCCACAACGACGCGCCGTGGATATACCTCAACCGGCAGTACAGCGTTTACGGCGTCAACCAACAGTTAAAGTGGGAAGCACGGCGCGATGAACTCATCGACGCCTACGCGATTTCGCAAAAGTAGGATGTCGGAACTATCGATGAGGTGTCAGTAGATGTCGATGGGTCGATTCATGCTCCGACGGAGCGTACAGGGGATATTCGTCATCTGGGGCGTCGTCACCGTGGTGTTTCTCCTGCGATTCATCACGCCCGGCGACCCCGTCACGTTTATCGCACCGTTGGACGCGAGTCCGCAGTTAAAACAGCGAATCGCGGTCGAACTCGGGTTGAACAAACCACTGTACGTCCAGTATTTCGAGTATCTTGCGGGACTCCTGCAAGGGGATATGGGCTACTCGTACATCTCGGGAACGCAGGCCAGTACGCGGATCTTCAATCGCCTTCCGGCGACGCTCGAACTGGCGGTCGCGGCGAGTCTCGTCGCGGTCGTCATCTCGATTCCGCTGGGCGTCCTCAGTGCGACGCGTCGTCACGAGCCGGCGGACTATCTAGCGACGACGTTCTCGCTGGCCGGTATCAGCACGCCGAACTTCTGGCTCGGCATTATGTTGGTACTGTTGCTGGCCGTCGGTGGGCCGCTTCCGACGAGTCAACGTGGAATCGGTCTGCTCCCCGCGATAGAGATGCTGTTCACGCAGGGGAGCTTCAACGGACTGGTGACGTGGGCGACACACATCTTCCTCCCGGCGATAACGCTCGGGACGTACTTCACCGCCCTCATCACCCGTCTCACGCGGAGCGGCATGCTCGACGAACTGGGTAAGACCTACATCCGCGCATCGCGGGCGAAGGGACTGCCGGAGACGCTGGTCCGATACAAACACGCGCTCCGGAACACACTCATCCCCGTCATCACCGTCCTCGGACTGCAGTTGGGGACGCTCATCGGCGGCGCGGTCATCACCGAACAGGTGTTCGCGTGGCCGGGACTCGGGACCCTCATCATCAACTCCATCAACGCCCGTGATTGGCCGTTGATCCAGGGGTCGCTCATCGTCGTCGGCACCGGCTTCGTCGTTCTGAACATCTTCGTGGACGCGCTGTACGCCTACATCAATCCACAGGTGGTGTACGAATGATTTCGCCGCGTACGCTTCGAAACCTCAAGCGGGAATACCGGCAGAGTTTGCTCGCGAAAATCGGCATCGTCGTCGTTATCGGTGTCATCTTCGTCGCGATGTTCGCACCGCTGTTGGCACCGCACAACCCGACTCGGCAGAACCTGGACGACTCCAATCTGCCGCCGCTGGGGTTCAGCAAACAGACGACGGAGACGACCACTGAAATGGTCGATGGAGAGATAAAACTCATCAACAACACGAGCTACGTCGAAGCAAATCCCACGTATCCGCTCGGAACCGACCAGCTCGGCCGGGACATGTTGTCGCGAGTGATCTACGGGGCGCGAACGTCGCTCCTCGTCGGCCTGTTCGGAACCGCGCTGGCCACGCTTATCGGCGTGACCGTCGGGCTGGTCGCGGGGTACTACGGCAAACTCGTGGACGACGCGCTGATGCGGAGCGCCGACATCATGCTGGCGTTTCCGTCGCTGGTGTTGGCCATCGCGCTGGTTGGCCTGTTCAAGCGCGCAGTGATTACGTTCCCAGACCCGCTCGTGGCGCTGGGAGTCGTCTCCGGAATGCCCGCGAAAATCGCGCTTCCGGGGACGGTTATCCTCGTCGTTGCGCTCGTCAACTGGGTGTGGTTCGCCCGTGTCTCACGTGGTGAGGCCCTATCCGTGTCCGGTAAGGAGTACGTGAAAGCGTCCCGGTCAGTCGGGGCGCGAGACTCGTTCATCCTGCGCAAACACATCCTGCCGAACAGCGTGACGCCGATCATCGTGCTGGCGACCATCCAGATCGCCGCGATCATCCTGCTGGAAAGCGCGCTGTCGTACCTCGGATTCTCCGGGGTGAACCTCTCGTGGGGCTTCGACATCTCGCAAGGGCGGGATTATTTGGCCACCTCGTGGTGGATTTCGACGGTTCCCGGCTTAGCGATCGTCATCACCGTCATCGGCATCAACCTCGTCGGAGACTGGTTGCGAGACGCCCTCGACCCCGGTATCGAGGGCGAAGGAGGTGGCGTATGAGCGACCTGCTTCGCGTCCGCGACCTCTCGACGCGCTTCTTCACGGAGAAGGGGCAGGTCAACGCCTGTGAATCGCTCAGTTTCGACGTCCGGGAGGAAGAAGTGTTCGGCGTCGTCGGCGAATCCGGGTCGGGGAAGAGCGTCGCCGCGCTTTCCATCATCGACCTCGTGGAATCGCCGGGTAAAATCACCTCCGGCGAAGTGTGGTACCGGAACCCGACGCTCGCCGAGGAGACGAAAAGCGACCGGCCGGAGGCCGTCGATGGCGAGTTCGTCGATATTCGGCAGTTGACGACCCGCGAACGACGCGCCCTTCGGGGCCCGTCGTTCAGCATGATCTTCCAGGACCCGATGAGCAGTCTGAACCCGTCGATTACCGTCGGCGAACAGATCGCGGAAGCGGTCGAAGTCCAACGGCGAGCGCGGTCGAACCCACGCTCGACGCGCTCGCGGACGCAGGGGTACGGGCTTACCAACCTGATCGCGAGTACCGTCCTGCCGTCGCAGGATTACGTCAGCGAGGCGAGTCACGCGAAAGCTGTCTCCCTGCTGGAGCAAGTCGGCATCCCCGACCCTGCGGACCGCGCAGAGGAGTATCCACACCAGTTCTCCGGCGGGATGCTTCAGCGGGCGATGATAGCCCAGGCACTCGCGGGGGAACCGGACCTGCTCATCGCGGACGAACCGACGACGGCGCTGGACGTGACGATCCAGGCCCAAATATTGGACCTCCTGCGGGACTTGCAGGAGGACACCGGCATGAGCATCATGCTCATCACGCACAACCTCGGCGTCGTCGCCAGGATGTGCGACCGCGTCGGCGTGATGTACGCCGGGGAGCTGGTCGAGCGCGGAACGCTCGAAGACGTGTTCGACACGCCGGTACATCCGTACACGCAGGGACTACTCGGGTCGCTTCCGGACTTGGAAGAACCCGACCCGCGACTACAACCGATCGAGGGGAACGTCCCCGACCTGCTGGATTCGGAGATGGAAGACCGCTGCTACTTCGCCGACCGCTGTCCGAAGGCGATGGAGGATTGCCTCTCCCATCCACCGATGTACGACGCGGGTGGAAGCGACGAACACGAAGCGCGCTGCGTGCTCACCCAAATGGAGTACGACGAATCGCGCGCGCTGTCGAGCGACCGGTTCGACCGCGACACAGCTGCCGAAAACGGAGGTGACGAATCATGACTGAGCCACTCCTACGCGTCGAAGACTTACAGAAGTACTACTTCGAACGGGACACGTTGACCGACCGTCTGCTCGGACGGGAGCCGAAAAGCGTGAAAGCGGTCGATGGTATCTCGTTCGGGATACAAGAGGGCGAAACGCTTGGCCTCGTCGGCGAATCGGGCTGCGGAAAATCGACCACCGGCGAAACGCTGCTAAGCCTACGCGAACCGACCAGCGGCCGGGTCGAGTTCGACGGCCAAAACGTCTACGAGATGGACGATTTGACCGAGTTCAGGAAGCGCGCACAAGTGGTCTTTCAGGACCCCTTCTCCAGTCTCGATCCGCGAATGACGGCGGGCGAAATCATCCGCGAACCGCTGGACGTTCACGGCATCGGGTCGCGGGGAGAACGCAGAGAACGCGTCCAGGACCTCATGGAACGCGTCGGTCTCTCGGCCGGGCAAATCGACCGGTATCCAAACGAGTTCTCCGGCGGCCAGCGCCAGCGAATCGGAATCGCGCGAGCACTCGCACTGGAACCCGATTTCGTCGTGTTAGACGAACCGGTGTCCGCACTGGACGTGTCGGTACAGGCGCAGGTGCTCAACCTCCTGCAGGATTTGCAGGACGAGTTCGGCCTGACATATCTGTTCATCGCCCACGACCTCTCCGTTGTTCGTCATATCTCCGACCGTGTGGCGGTGATGTACCTCGGCGAAATCGTGGAGGTCGGACCGGTAGACGAAATCTTCACCGACCCACAGCATCCGTACACACGGGCGTTGTTGGAGAGCGTTCCGCGCGCCGACACCAGCGAACAGGAACGGGATATCCACACGCTTTCGGGCGACGTGCCATCGCCACGAAATCCGCCGTCGGGCTGTCATTTCCGGACGCGTTGTCCGAACGTCATCCCGCCACAGAACGTGGACATCAACCAGTCCGCGTACCGCGAGGTGATGGATTACCGCGACCGTCTCGAATCCGACGAACTCAGCGTCCAGAGTGTGCGCGAACTGGCCGCCGGACCGGACGAAGACCCGGCCGAACTGGACGAGGAGTCGCTCAAAGCGGAGCTATGGAACGAACTCTTCAACCACCAGCTAGAGGGTGAAAACCGAGCCACGGTCGCTGAATCGTTCGATCGGTTCGTGTCCGGCGACCACGAGGGTGCAATCGCGGTGATGCGGGACCGATTCGAGAGCATTTGTGAACGTCAACGGCCGGTGCTCCAGAATCGCGAACACCCCGCCGCGTGTCATCTCTATGACCAACCGGAGCCGATCCAATCGGAGGGTGAAGGGGAAATAGAGTCGTCGGCTGATTAACCGACACGGATCTCGAACTCTCGTTTTTCGGTAGTATCGACGCGCCGAATTCGCCGACGATATCGGACGAAGAGTTATAAGCGAAGAGGCACTACTATAGTAACCCCAATGGTCGCCGGCGAGTATGATTTCTGGCTTCTCGATCTGGACGGTACTCTCATCGATATCGAACCGACGTACGTTCGCTCGGTATTCGACCGCGTGAGCGACCGCCTCGGACGGACGTTTACCGAATACGAATCCGAAATAATCTGGCACGGGCTTGGCGGGTCGCGTGATTCCCAACTGCGTGAGTGGGGTATCGACCCACCGACGTTCTGGGATGCCTTCCACTCGATAGAGGACCCACAAGTGCGGGCCGAGCACACGTTCCTCTACGACGACGCCGCCTTCGTCGCCGACCTGAACTGTCCCGTCGGGTTGGTCACACACTGTCAGCAGTTCCTCACCGACCCCGTCATCGACCGCCTCGATATTCGGGACTGGTTCGACACCATCGTCTGCTGCGACGAGCGGTTGGGATGGAAACCCGACCCGGCGCCGATCGAGTACGCGATGGCCGATATGGGCGTCGAAAACGCCGCCCACGGAGTTCTCGCGGGTGACGGATCGAGCGACATCGGCGCGGCGTGGAACGCGGGTCTCGACGCGGTTCACGTCGAACGACACGATCCGCACCGTCGAAATCAGTGCGTTCTCGGCGATTACCGAGTGAACAGCTTCGACGAGCTATGGTCGAACCCCGGGAAGGCCATCGAGTATACCGACTAGATCGGAATCGAACGCGTCAGCCAACGCTTCGACGCCGGCCTTCGATTCGCGTTCCGGATTCATCAACACATGAACGCGTTCCTCGCCGAGTGGAACGAACCCCAAACCTAACTGTTCCGCAGTCGCACGCAATCCGAGTCCCGCGTCCGCCGACCCGGAAGCCACCTTCCGTGCCGGGCTTTCGTGAGCTTTCACCGTCAGCTCGAAGCCCGATATCGACTCCACGAGTTCGTGGCGAGTCGTCCCACGCTCGTCGGCGAGGTCGGCGATGGCGTTCCCGAGCGTGGTTCGCAAACCGGAGTCGGTGCCACGGTTGATGAACCGAAGGTCGCGCTCGACCAGGTCGGAAAGTCCCTCGATTTCCGCGGGATTTCCGTCGGGGACGACCAGACCCCAGTCCCTGACGTAGGATGCGATTTCCGTTCCCGCACTCGCGTCGATGGGTGTGCTTGCTTGCGAATCGGGTGACGAACGCCGCTCGTCATTCGTTGCCACCGCGAAGTCCGGCACGCCGTTTCGTAGCCGTCGTAGTCCCTCCCGACTGCCGAATGCGAGATACCGAGGTGAATCGAGGCGGTCGAGAAGGCGCGATAGTGCGGGGTCGTCCTCGCCGACGCCGAAAACGGAGGGTGGGCGCACGTCGGGTGAAAACAGGCGCACCTCGACCGGTTCTCCTTCCGCGAGGTAAGCGGTGTCCGGCGCGACGGTCACCACGCCGTCGGCCTCTACGAGGCTGGTCGTCGCGCCGCTTCCCTTATCGACTGGGTAGGCGAGTACGCGACCGTGTTCGTCTTCGACCAGCCCTGTCGGCATGAGTCGCATTCGTCCCTCCCCGTACCGTTCTTCCACGGCCATTCGAGCATCGATAGTCGCCGTGGTCGGTTCCGGAACGCCCGCCGCGTCCCGGATCGCAGGCGCAACGAACGTCCGAAAGATGGTCAACGCGGAGACGGGATATCCCGGAAGGCCGACGTACGCCGAGTTCGGAAACCGGCCGACGAGCATCGGTTTCCCGGGTTTAACGGCGACCCCGTGAAGGAGGAGTTCGCCCCGCGATTCGATGACTCGGTAGATTACGTCCACCGCACTCGCGCTGGTAGACCCCGAGGAGAGCACGAGGTCGCAGTCCTCGGCGGCCTCCAACAGCAGGCGCTCCATCTCGTCATAATCGTCGCCCGCGTGGGGATAGAGAACCGGTTCGCCACCTGCCTCTTCGACCGCCGTGGCGATGGTGTAACTGTTGACGTCGTAGATCTGGCCGGACTGGTCGGAAAGCGGATTTCCGGGACGAACGAGCTCGTCCCCGGTCGAAATGATACCGACACGGGGTTTCCCGCGAACCGGTACTTCGTCCACGCCGAGCGCGGACAGCAGGCCGATTTCACGCGCCGTGAGTCGTGTTCCCGGGCCGAGGGCGCGTTGCCCCGCGGAAACGTCCGCCCCAGCGAGCATCACGTGGTCGCCGGGTGCGAGCGCGGTCCGAATTTCGACGCCGCTCACGGCTTCACCGTTCGTCAGTTCCGAATCGTTTGGCGGCTCGCGTTCGTCCGTCCGTTCGACCATCACCACCGCGTCCGCACCCGGCGGCATCACGGCACCGGTCGAAATTTCGACGGCTTCACCCTCATCGACTTCGACGCCGGGTTCCTCGCCCGCGTGAACTTCGCCGACGAGGTCGAGAACCACTGGGTCGGCTTCGTCCGCGCCGAACGTGTCTCGCGCTTTTACCGCGTAGCCGTCCATGCTCGCACGGTCGAACCCCGGTACGTCGCGGTCGGCATCCAATCGTTCGGCCAGCGCTCGGCCCCTCGCCTCCGTCAGCGAGACGCGTTCAGCTTCGGGGATCAAATCGAGCGATTCGATGGCTTCGTGAGCGTCCTCGGGTTCCGCGAGGTCACGGAATTCCTTGCGTTCGGTCATGCGGACCACTCCCAGTTCGCCACGGCAACCGTTTCGCCCTCGGGAATCCCCTCCCGTTTTTCGGGCACTTCGACCCAACCGTCGGCCAGCGCGACGCTGGAGAGCACGCCGGAACCGCTGGCACGTGTCGGGGTCGCTTCGCCATCGTCCAGCGTGACCCGGACGAACGAGCGAACACCTGGCTCGCTCCGGATTTTTCTGCCGAGTTCCGCCGTCGTCGTGGGCATGGATTCGAGCGGGAGGTGGCCCGTCCACTTCACCGCGGGACGGAGGAACTGCACCGCGTTGATGATGCAGGCGACGGGATAGCCCGGAAGCATCACGACTGGGGTGTTCGCGACGTCACCGAGTGCGACTGGATGCCCCGGTTTGAGGGCGACACCGTGAACGAGGAGTTCGCCGAGTTCCGAGACGACTTCCGGCAACAAGTCACGCTCGCCCACGGAGGACCCCCCAGTGGTGACGATGACATCGTGGTCGAGATTCGATTCGATGGCGTCGCCGAGGGCGTCTTCATCGTCCGTGACGACGTCGTGATAGGTGGCCGTGCCGCCCCAGCGTTCGACGAACCGCGAGACGGTCAACCCGTTCGTTTCGACGACTTCGCCCGGTTCGGGGTCGGACTCGACCAGTTCCTCGCCCGTCGGAATTACGGCGACACGGGGGCGGTCGTACACCGTCAGTTCGCGGATGCCGACCGATTTCAACATTCCGAGGTCCGATGGCCTGAGTCGGTGACCGGGTTCGTAGAGCGACTGTCCTTCTTCTACGTCCTCCCCGACTGGGGCGACGTTTTCGCCCTCCGCGACGGCGTCGAACACCTCGATTTCCCCGCCGAACTCGTCGGTCTGTTCGATCATCACGACGGCGTCCGCGCCGTCGGGAAGGTCGCTTCCGGTGTGGACTCGGACCGCGGTGTTTGGTGCCATATCGTCACCCTGTCGCAAGATTTCGGGCGACCGTCCGCTCGCGCCGAAGGTGTCCTGCGCTCGCACCGCGAACCCGTCCATCGCCGCCCGCGAGTAATGCGGAACGTTTCGCGGGGCGACGACTCCCTTGGCGAGCACTCGTCCGTCCGCCGAATCGAGGGAGACGACTTCGGTGCGGTCGTGCCCGGTTACCGTTTCACGGAGCCGCCTGCGGGCATCCGCCACGCGAGTCGTCTCCTTGAACCCGGACTGCTTTCTGTCCGGTTGGTGGTCGCTCATATCCCATCCTTCGAGTCGGCGAGCAAAAAGGAAGCGGGGACACGTGTCGTGAAATCGACAACAGTTCCGGTATGACCTCCCCGACTATCTGGATAGATAGGTGCCACTGAGTACACAGGTCATAGGAATAGCTAAAACCCCAATAAGTACATGAACATATATGATATACCCAACATATGTATAAAGGTTCGTAGTCACCCACCCTCCATACCGCACCCTTTTTCGCCTTTGCCTCCCAAAACGAAACCATGTCAGCGCTGCGCGATGCGTTGCGAGAACTCCCGGACGCCGTGTTCGCAGACCTACTGGAGAGCGAGGATGCGTACCTCCTCGTCATCGACATGCCCGGCGTCACCGAGGAAACTATCGATATCGACGTGACAGATGGCCGCCTACAAATCGAAGCGCGGCGCGAGAAGGACGTTCCGATGGAGTTCGACTACCTGAGTGAGGAGCGTCCGCTGTTCCTCGACGCCGAACTCCCCCTCCCACCGGACGCCACCGGGTCAGGAGCGGAGGCCACCGTCGCGCGCGGTGTGCTCGAAATCACGCTTCCGAAGCGGTCGGCGACACCGGACCAATCCGTGCCTATCAAAGGTCGATAGTCCAGGTGGTCTCTCTGGCATCCCTCCGCGCATATCGACGGTTCTTCGTCGTCGCATGGCACTTCCTGCCGCTCCTGCTTAGCTACGCCCGTGATCGAAACCGGTTTCTGGTGTTCGGTCCCTCCCGGCAGGTCGATAGTGAAACCCGAATCGAACGGGCGAACACGCTACTCGAATCGTTGTTGACCTTGGGGCCGACGTTCATCAAACTCGGCCAACTGCTCTCGACCCGGCCGGATATCCTCCCACCGGAGTACGTGGACGAACTCTCGAAACTCCAAGACGAGGTTCCGCCCGCCGAGTGGGGAAAGGCGGAGAAAGTGCTCGAAGCCGAACTCGGCCCGGTCGATAGCAACTTCGAGGAGTTCGACACGAGTGCGATTAGCGGCGCGAGTCTCGGGCAGGTGTACTCCGCACGGGTCGATGGCGAGCGAGTCGCGGTGAAGGTTCGCCGCCCCGGTATCGAGGAGTTGGTCGAAGCGGACCTGCGGGTCATCCGCTGGTCGCTTCCCATCTTGATGCGGTTTATCGGACAGGGACGGGCGTTCTCGCTCGAAAACCTCGCCGACGAGTTCGCCCGGACGATTCGAGAGGAGATGGATTACGACCGGGAGGCCTCGATGCTCGAGGAGATTCGGTCGAACTTCGAGGACGAAGACGATATCGCCATTCCCCGCGTCATCGAGAGTCACTCCGGACCACGCGTCCTCACGATGGAGTTCATCGGCGGGACGAAAATCAACCGCGTCGATGAACTGGACGAGAAGGGAATCGACCGGCACGAATTGGCGACGACGCTCCAACGGGCCTACCTCCAGATGATAATTCAGGACGGCGTCTTCCACGCCGACCCACATCCCGGAAATCTGGCGGTCGAAGACGACGGTACCATCGTTTTCTACGATTTCGGTATGAGTGGACACGTAGACGACTTCATTCAGCGCAAAATCGTGGATTTCTACATCGCGGTCGCGAACCAGGACATCGACGGAATTCTCGATGCGCTCATCGAAATGGGGACCCTCAGCCCGGAGGCAGACCGCGCCACGATGGGGAGCGTGATGGAACTCGCCATCGAAGACGCCCGTGGCGAGGACATCGAGACCTACCGCGTCCAGCAAATCGTCGAACAGGTCGAAGATACGATTTACGAGTTCCCGCTCCGGCTTCCCTCGAACCTTGCGCTCGTCCTCCGGGTCGCGACGGTGGTCGAAGGCGTTTGTGTTACCTTGGACCCAGGGTTCGACTTCATCGCCGTTGCGACGGAGTATCTGACCGAGGAAGGCTACCGCGAAGAATCCATCAAGAAGTACGTCTCCGAGACTGGCGACCAACTGCAAGCCTCCGCCCAGTCACTCGTCAGAACGCCGCCGAAACTGGAGCGGACGCTGGACCGCATCGACCGTGACGACCTGTACGCCCGCGTCAGCATCGAGGACGACAACGACGTCTTCGACCTGCTAGCGAAGCGGCTCATCTACGGCATCCTCCTCGCGTTCGGCGGCCTGACGACAGCGGTGTTGTACGCGGCGGAGGCGGTTCCCGCTGCCGCGATTTCGGGCGTGATTTCGCTGATCATCGTCGGCCTCCTCTATCGGTCGTTCCGCAAGCGCAGGGGGATTCGAGCGACGCCGCAGTTCACGCGGCAGAACTTGCGGGAACGGCGCGGTGGAAAATGAGGTCGGAGCCGGTGTAGTGGCTCGCCGACCAACGTGTCATCCGTATTCCAAACGACTTTTCACGATGCTAACTGGATAGTTCGAACATGTCCTCCAACGTTCGGTCTTCCGTCACGGCAACTGAAAAAGGGAGTCGCTGGTGGTTGCTCATCCTGCCCGGCTTAGTCACGACCATCGGTACGGCAGTCACATCCGCCGTTTTCGATACGTCCGTGGCCGCCCTCTCGGTGCTTCCGGCACCCATCAGGTTCGTGTTCGGGGTTGCGGTCCTGACGGCGCCAGCCATCGTCGCTATCGGGATACACTTCGACCGCCAGTACGTCGCGTCGGTGTCGTCGTGGGAACCACGGTCGGAGTACGTTCTCCTCGGAATCGCCATGTGGTTCGGCGTCGGCATTCCGTTCGGTCTGCTGTACCTGTACCGGCGACACGAATACGTCGGGGTGCCGTAATCGTCCGTTTTCGTTTTTACACCCGGATTTGCCACGTTCCGTAGCTTTTCGACTCCCGGTGACCAAGGGGTTCGTATGCAAATCGAACCGTTCAAACTGGAGCGCTGGTTCGCCGAGTACGAACACGAGGCGGACATCATGTTGGCCGAGAGCGGCATCCGAAGCCTCGACACCGACCGCTTCGACACGAACCCCGGCGAGTTAGGCTACGTCATCCCGACGAACGGCGACCCCGACTTTCGGGCCGAAGTCGGCGAGCGCTACGACCGAACCGCCGACGAAGTGCTTTTCACCTGTGGGACGCAGGAAGCCAACTTTCTCGCGTTTCTGAGCCTACTGGGCGAAGGTTGCCATGCTGTCGTCGTGACGCCGACCTACCAAGCCCTCCACGCCGTGCCGGAGTCGCTGGGCGATGTCAGTCGAGTGTGGCTCGAACCGCCGGAGTGGGAACTGGACGTGGAAGCCGTGGCCGAGGCGATTCGGGACGAGACGCGGGTCGTCGTGCTGAACAACCCGAACAATCCGACCGGTCGCTATCACCCACAGGAGAAAGTCGAAGCGCTCTACGACCTCGCGAGGGACGCCGGGGCGTACCTGCTCTGCGATGAAGTGTACCGTCTGCTCGCGGAGGACCCACTGCCGCCCGTGGCGAGCATGGGCGAACACGGCATCAGCACGACGAGCCTCACGAAAGCATACGGACTCGCAGGATTGCGTTTTGGGTGGATGGTCGGTGCTGAGGAAGTCGTAAACGGTGCGTGGGAGTGGAAGGACTACACGACCATCTCGCCGGGCATCATCGACCAGCACGTCGCTCGGCAGGCACTGGACGAGCAGGAAGACGATATCCTCGCCGAAAACCGCGCGTTGGCGGAACGAAATCGGGACCGGGTCCGTGAGTTCGTGGACGGGCACGGCCTCGACTGGTACGACCCGGTCGGCGTCAACGGCTTCGTCTCGATTCCGGACGGATTCGAGAACGGAACGGAGTTCTGTCGCAGCGTCGTGGAAGAAGAGAGCGTGGTGCTGGCTCCGGGCGATTTGTTCGGCTACGACCAGTACTTCAGAATCGGATTCGGATTGCCTGCTGCGGAGTTGGAGGATGGATTGGAGCGGGTTTCGGCGTTTCTTGACCGGTAAAAATGAAATGGAATATTTCAGGCACGTCGGTTGGCGGTGTTGTAACTTACAGAGTACGAGGATTTCCCGCTGGAGCCAACTCCTTAGGGGATAGCTTCCAATCAAAGCGCACCATCCCCGCAACACTACATCCTCCGCAACCGGTTCCCTCACTCGCTGACGCTCGTTTCAGTCGTCCCTCTGTGCGTTTCTCGCGCGCCTGAGGAATGTCCTGGGATTTCGTCGTTCACACTCCGTCACTGGCTTCGAGATATTTTTCGAGCAAGGGTGGAAAGTCGCGCCCGCGGAGGTAGCGCAGGCCGAAATCCTCGGCCCAATTGACGATGCCGGTATCCTCGGTCACGACCCCGGCATCGAGTTCGCTGGCGAGAACGAGCAGGTCGAAATCCTCGCGGGAGTCGAGAACGCCGCGACGGAGCGTCGAACGATACTCGCTTCGGAGGTCGGAGATGACTTCGCCGACGTTCGCTTCGCCGCCGTCGAAGGCCTCTCGGACCGCGTTCTCGGAGACGCGTAACCCCCTGTCTACCCGGCCGCTCATCTCGTCGATAAACCGATAGACGAGTTCGGCGGGAATCATCACCTCGAATCGGGCGGGGTTTTTCTTGATGACCCACGTCTCCAGTTTCGACAGGACGGATTCCGAAATGCCGCGTTCGCGGAGGATGACCGTGAGTTCGTTGTGGACCGAGGGCGGGATGTAACAGGAGATGTTGAGCGACAGTTTCGCCGTCGCGATCGAATCGAGCAGGCGGTCGATGGCCGACTCCAAATCCTCGTCGTCGTCACGTATCTCCTCCGTAAGAAAAACCGACGTATCGAGCACGAACCGCTGTTTAAGCGGGTGTTCCGGCATGATTAGTGATTCGCGGGAGAAGACAAAAGCCCTTGCATGTTATTTGTTCACATCACTCATGTCGGAACCGCTGAAAAACGTTCATAACGATCGATGACTAACTACTAACTGTCGCAGGAGCCACGGGGACAAACCGGACGGCCTACATCGATTGGATGTAGACGCGGAGCAAAAACCAAGCGGTCGGTCAAACGGCCACGAGGTCAACGCTCCGACGGAGAACCGCAACGTCTCAGTAATCGTCGATCAAGACGATTGTCAAGACCAAGTAACGGACGACGTGAAAACGGCGTTCGTGAAACTGGTGGAAACCAGCAGGGTCGTACGAGACGTGGAAAACGTCTCTCGTCCGGGTTCTATTCGTGGCTTTTGTGCCGTTCTTACTGTTATACGCCGACGAGCGACTGCGCACGAGTTCCAAACGGTTTATACCGGAGCGAACGCAATCCCGCGGTATGGCGAAAGAGCAAAAGGAAGTCCGCGAACTTCAGGAAGGCAACTACGTCATGATGGACGACGCCGCATGTGTCATCAACGCCTACAGCACCGCAAAGCCAGGTAAACACGGCAGCGCCAAAGCCCGTATCGAGGGCAAAGGCGTGTTCGACGGCAAAAAACGCAGCCTCAGCCAGCCCGTCGACGCGAAGATCTGGGTGCCGATCATCAACCGGAAACAAGGTCAGGTCGTCAGCGTCGAGAGCGACACCGTCGCGCAGGTCATGGACCTCGAAACCTACGAGACCATCACCATCCAGACGCCCGAGGAGATGGGAATCTCGCCGGACGACGAGATAGAGTACCTCGAGATGGACGAACAACGCAAGATCGTCCGTTAAAATGTTTCCCGGCGCGTCCACTAACCGCGACAGTGCGGATTTCGTGGTGGTGGGTGCGCCGCTCGACGTGTCCACCACGTTTCAGCCCGGTACGCGGTTCGGTCCCGAACGGATCAGGCGATTCGCCCGAACGTTCGACGATTACGACCACCGAACCGGGCAGTTCTTTTCCGATCTCGCAGTGCACGACCACGGCGACGTTTACGCATGGGACGACGCAGAGGAGTATCTCGACTACGTCGAAGGCGTTCTCACCGACATCGTCTGGGACGACGCCCGTCCGCTCCTCCTCGGCGGCGAACACACCGTCACACTGGCAGGGGTCCGAGCAACCGAGCCGGACACCTTCGTCTGTCTCGATGCCCACCTCGATTTGCGAGACGCCTACGACGGCAATCCCTTGAGCCACGCAACCGTTACACGGCACGTCCTCGACATCGCCGACCACGCCGTCATTCTTGGTGCTCGAACCGGAAGCGAGGATGAATGGGAGCGCGCCGCAGAATCCGACGTGACAGTCGTTCCACCCGAAGAGGTAGCCGATTGGGAACCCGATTTCGAGGGAACGACGTACCTCAGCGTGGATATCGACGGCGCGGACCCTGGATTCGCCCCCGGAACCGGCACCATGGAACCGTTCGGCCTCTCGCCACGGGAGATACGCGACGTGGTACGTGACGTAACCGAGGAAAGCGACGTTGTCGGATTCGACGTCGTCGAGGTCAACGACCGAGACGACGGACAGTCGGCGTCACTCGGCGGAAAGTTGATGCGGGAATTCGTTTTTTCGGACGCACAAAAATAGGTGAAAGAACGGGGACGAGTTTGGTGTTCTACGCTTCGCCGGCAGTGGCTGCGACTTTTCGGGTAGTGTCGTCCCTCACGCGACTTCAGTGCAGGCCTCGGACGTGATGTCCTCGGCCCACACCAGCGCTCACCGCGACTTCTATCCGATGTATGGGACAAACGCTACTCACGCCGGGGCAACTGCTAACCGAAATCCGCTCACGTCGCTTTGCAAAAACCGAATCAGGAACTGCAAGTAGTCCGCGATCGAAACTGAGCGGCGCAGGGTTAGACCCTGAGCACGCGCCGAAGTTTGCTCACGATACGTCGCCTGAACCGTCGTGGCAGGCGTCGCCACGTGTACATCGCCTTTCGGAACTTGCCCATGGTTTTACACCTCGATTACCGCTCGTCCCCGGAAAGGGGAATAAAAATAGGCCGGCATCGGTCTTAACCGTGATGGCAGGTGCCACGAAAGCCGGGACATACAAGCCGACAGCTACTCGATGGAGAGATATGAATCTCACAGACCTCGCCGAGAGGTACGACGAACGGCTCCGAACTGGCGATTTCGCGGACGTGGATGCGAGCGCGAACGGACTCCAAGTCGGTCCGGACGAGGCGGAAATCGAACGCGTCGCCTTCGCCGTGGACGCGGCGGAGCAAACCATCGAGGAAGCCTCAGCGTGGGGTGCGGACGCGCTGGTCGCTCACCACGGCGTGTCGTGGGGGGGCATCGAGCGCGTGACCGGGCGCGACTATCGCCGAATCGCGCCGCTCATCCGGAGCGATATGGCGCTGTACGTCTCACATTTGCCGCTCGATGCGCATCCGGACCTGGGCAATGCGGCAGGAGTTGCCGACGTACTCGGGCTCGATTCCAGAGAGCCGTTCGGACGGATGGGACCGGAGCATATCGGCCAGCGCGGACGCGGGGAGTTCACCGTCCCGAAAATACACGACCGACTGGCCGCCGAACTCGACACGGGTGGACAGGAGGTACAGGTGTTCGATTTCGGCCCCGAAACAGTCGAGGACGTGGCCATCGTCACCGGAAGCGGCGTGGATTGGCTGGACGAAGCAGTGTCCGTCGGTGCGGACGCGCTGATCACCGGCGAAGGAAAACAGAAGGTGTTCCACGAGGCGCGAGAGGCAGGCATCAACGTCTTTCTCGCGGGGCACTACGCCACCGAAACGTTCGGTGTGCAGTCCCTCCAATCGCTCACCGAGGAATGGGACGTGGAGACGACGTTCATCGATGTACCGACGGGGCTGTAACTACCGAATCGACGGTACTGAACTACTTACTCCACAGCGATGAACTACCCGATTGTTCACACTGATTTTTCCGGAATCGTCATACGATTTCATAGAAACAGGAGGTATTAAAAGGGGGAACGACAAAAAGGTGAATGTGTCCTGCGGGTTTCAACGGCCCGAGAGGACCGCCGAGACCACCGGAGTCACGTCTCGGTCTCGCCGGACACGGGCCGCCGCCGACCGGCCCCGATAGCCGAGCCCTCTGGTTGCGGCTAATCGAAGCACCGCTGACGTTCGACTCCGCGTTACGTGCGCCCTTGTGGCAGTCGGCAACACAGCTTCTAATCGGGGCATTGAACCACCTGCATGCGACAGAGTTGGATATGGACGATAGTCACGACGAGCAGGGAGACGAGACACACGGCGACCACGACGAACATCACGTTCACCGCGAGGAGTTCCACCATGACCCCATCGCCCACGCGGAAGTCCGGGCGGGAATGACGGTCGGCGAACTGGCGGACGAGTACGGTTCCGCAGGGGTCGGCGCGGCGAACCTTCACAAAGCCGTGGACATCTACGCCGAAATGTTGGGCGACGACGTGACCAACTTCTTCGGCCTCGCCGGAGCCATGGTTCCGACGGGAATGCGAAAGATCGTCACCGACCTCATCCGCGACGGTCACATCGACGCGCTGGTGACGACCGGTGCGAACCTCACGCACGACGCCATCGAAGGCATCGGCGGCAAACACCACCACGGACGCGACGAACAGAATGGAAAATCGATGCGCGAGCACGACGAGCAACTGCGTGACGAGGAGGTAGATCGGATTTACAACGTCTACCTTCCACAGGAGCATTTCGCGCTGTTCGAATCTCACCTTCGCTCGGAAGTCTTCCCTTCCATCGAGGAAACCGTCAGCATCCAGCGCATGACCGAAGAATTGGGCCGTGCCAACAGCGAAGTCAACGAGCGTGAGGGTATCGAAGAGGACGCCGGAATCGCCGCCGCGGCCTATGAAAACGGCGTTCCGATCTACTGTCCCGCGGTGCAGGACTCCGTCCTCGGTCTGCAAGCGTGGATGTACTCCCAGACCAGCGACTTCACGCTAGACGCCCTGAAGGACATGACCCACCTGACCGACCTCGCGTTCGAGGCCGACAAGTCCGGCGCGATGGTCGTCGGCGGCGGCGTGCCGAAAAACTACGTCCTCCAGACGATGCTCGTCTCCCCGAGCGCGTACGATTACGGCGTTCAACTGACGATGGATCCGCCGGAAACCGGCGGCCTTTCGGGTGCAACGCTGGATGAGGCGCGGTCGTGGGGGAAGTTGGAGAAGGCGGCACGCAACGTGTCCGTGTACGCCGACGCGACGATTACGCTTCCGCTCGTCGTCGCGGCGGCACGGGAACGTATCGAGTAGCCCAACTCAGTATCGGGTGAACGTTCCCGACCCGATCTCGATCTCGACGAGCGTGTTCTCCGGATATGCAGTTGCGCCAGCCCCGTAACGGGGATTGATGCGGGTGGCGGCCGCTCTCGTTTCTTCGTCATCCTCGATGACGGTGGCCGTCCCTTGCACTGTCATCATCCACTCCGCTTTTCCGTCGGTATCCTGCTGGAACGAAACGGCGACGCGCGGGTTGTCCCGAATGTTCGCGAGTTTTCGGCCGCCGGTTAGAATCGAAATCACTCCATCGTCGTAGTGATACCAGACCGGGGCAACGTGTGGATGGTCGTTCGAACTGGTTGCGAGGTGGGCCATTACCGATTCTTCCGATAGGAGGGTTTCGGCTTCGTCGGGGAGCGCGTTCGTCATGCCCTAGAAAACGGTGGATGAAGACAAGTGCTTTGGCGTGACTTTTTGTGCTCCGATGTGTAGGTCGAAACGGCCGATGACGAGACACGTGTTCTGAACTAGTCTGGCGGCTGGTTGTGAGGAACCCTATGAGTGCCGAGGCCAACTGCTTACGAAAGCGCCGATCACCTTTTTCAGAAAGCTACCACCGGCAGGTAGACGAGGTCGGAGATCGTTCGAGAGGCGGATTCATCGGATGTTCGTCGGTACGAGCAAGCAGTGCAAAACGAGCACACGGTTGGATGTCCGGTCGAGATATGGAGATACTACGGAAGCCCGGGACGATTCCGACGAATCAACCATCGATTCCAAATGAAACCACGTATACGTAGCCAAATATCCATTAGAACAACCATGGTGAAGAGGTTTGTCTAAAAATAGCTGTTTTTTGCGGACAGATGCGGAACTCTTATCCGTGTACTTCATCTGTGTATAATCGTAATGGCAAACGGTAAAGTTGATTTCTTCAACGACACAGGCGGCTACGGTTTCATTTCGACTGAGGATGCTGACGAGGACGTTTTCTTCCACATGGAAGACGTTGGCGGCGAGGATCTGACGGAAGGCACTGAAATCGAATTCGATATCGAACAGGCTCCGAAGGGGCCACGCGCGACGAACGTCGTTCGTAACTAAATTCTCGTACTGTCGCACGGAGCGACACGACGAAACACCCTTTTTCAGCGAGATAACTTACCGCGAGCAGTAGCTACGTAGCGAACGTCACTGCTGAACCGTACGAATGGAGAATCGGCAATGCACTCCGTTCCACACCGAGAGAACGTGGAATCGACCGGTGAGACTCTTTACTGGTCGCCCGTCAATACGACGTATGGGTAGTCACGCATCGCCACGAGTACCACACGATTTCCGGGAGCGGGTGGAGTTCTATCTCTTAGATCATCGGACACCGCTTGGAAAAGCAATCGACATCTGGCTACTGGTGCTCAATTTGGTGTTCGTCGGTGTTTTCGTGGCACAGACCTACTCCGTTTCGGCGACTACGGAAGCGTGGCTGTGGCGCATCGAGGTCGGCATCGCGCTCGTGTTCGTGGTGGAGTACGTACTCCGACTGTACGGTGCCCCAAATCGAGTGACTGAGTTTACCAATCCGTACACGATGGTGGATCTGCTTTCGGTGCTTCCGACCCTATCCGTGATATTCCTTCCCGTCTCGGTCGTCATCGTCAACGTCGGATTCTTACGAGTCCTTCGTATCGTCCGAGTGTTGCGGTTTTATCGGTTCACGCAGGACGAGGAGTTCTTTTTCGGTACCGTGTCCGTCAGCACCCTCCGGGCCATGAAACTTCTCCTGACCGTACTAGTCATTTTCTTCGTCTCCGCCGGTCTGTTCTATAACTTCGAACACCGGGCGAACCCCGCCGTCGACAACTTCGGCGACGCGTTTTACTACACGGTCGTCACGCTCACGACCGTCGGGTTCGGTGACATAATTCCGGTGACTCAAGCGGGACGCTGGGTGACGGTGGCCGGGGTTCTCACCGCCATCATCCTCATTCCGTGGCAGGCCGGGAAGATAGTGCGCGAATGGGCACATAGGGAGAAAGTCAATGTGACGTGCCCCCAATGCGGGCTTTCATATCACGACCCGGATGCATCTCACTGTAAGGCGTGCGGGCACGTCATCTATCAGGAGTACGACTCACGACAGTAAGCGGAACGCACGGGCGGATGGGCGTTTATGGCGTTCGTGTTCACCTCATTCGAGCCGATTACGCGGTAGCTGAAGGCCCGACAACCCGAGGCGAATCGAACGGGCTGCAATCGGCGCTGGAAGGGGACAAAACCCCCGTCTCGGGAACCAATCAGGTGGCCCCTTCCGGAGCGTGATCGGCGACGGCTCGGTTCGAGAAATCGAATTCGGATCCCAAATCGGGAAATTATTTACTCAGTTCCGAAATCACGATTCCGCCAAAAATCGTGTTATGACACCACTAAGGGCGCTGTAAACCGTGCATAATTATAGGCGTCTACGTACCTCTCATGAGTACGATGTCAGACAGTGGGCAGGCAGTCCGACCCCTGAAAGAGACGCTCCCTAATCCGACAGAGGCAGACAATGTCATCTATAATCCGTCACTCGAAGAACTCCGCGAGTTCTCGCGCGAGTTCGAAACCACGGCGGAGTTCGGTTCCCCGTCCTACGTGAGCCGCGAACGCTCGCGCAACGCGGACAAGACGAAAAACGCCATCGACGACGAGTTTGGCGCGGAGGATTATGCACACCTCGAGGACGCCCTCGAATACGCGATGGACAACGAAATCCTCTGTGTGGACCGCCAAATGGGCCGTCATTCCGAACACTCCTACCGGTGCCGGTTGTACGTCCCGAAAGAATACGGGCGAATCGCCCTCGCGTGGGCGAAACTGTTCGAACCCGTGAACGGTGAAGGTGAGCCCGATTTCGTCACCGTCCAAGTGCCCGACTGGGAGGAAATCGCGGTTCGAATCCTCCCCGAAGAGGGACTCACCGCGGTTCTGGGAAGCGACTACACCGGCGAAGCGAAGAAGTCGTTCCTCCGACTGTTCATGTTTCACGCCAAGCGAAACGGTGGTCTCGGTCTCCACGCGGGAAGCAAACGAGTCACGCTGCGTGACACCGACGGTGACCTCCAGAACGTCGGACAGGCGTTCCTCGGTCTCTCCGCGACCGGAAAATCGACGCTGACCGCTCACGGCCTCTGGCTGGACGAGGAGGACGGCGAAACGGCAACGATGCTTCAGGACGACGTTTGTGCCCTCCTTCCCGACGGCTCTATCGCGGGGAGCGAAGGCAACGGCCTGTACGTCAAGACTATCGGACTGGATGCCGAGGAACAGCCCTCGATGTACGACGCCGTGACCCACGAATCGGCCGTGCTCGAAAACGTCGATGTAGCGGACGACGGAACCGTGGATTTCGACAGTGACCGCCACACGTCCAACGGGCGAGCCATCATCCTCCGCGACCATCTGTCGTCCGCGGGCGAGGATATCGACCTCGATGGGGTGGACCAAATATTCTTCATCACCCGGAACCCGATCATGCCGCCGGTCGCCAAACTTTCGTCCGAGGAGGCCGCGGCGGCGTTCATGCTGGGCGAGTCCATCGAAACCAGCGCCGGTGACCCCTCGAAAGCCGGCGAGTCCATTCGCGTCGTCGGCACCAACCCGTTCATCGTCGGATCGAAAGGCGAGGAAGGAAACCGCTTCCGTAACCTCATCGACGACCTCGGTGTGGACTGTTTCGTCCTCAACACGGGCCACCTCGGCGGGAAAGATATCGGGGTCACCGAATCGGTGACCCTCCTCCGAGAGATCGCCCGCGGGACGGTCGAATGGACCGAGGACGAGGCCACGGGCCTCACCGTCCCGAGTTCGGTACCCGGAATCGATATCCAGGAGTTCGGCGTGGCCGACAACGTCGCCGACTACGAGTCGGAATTGGAGAACCTGCGTACCGAGCGTCAGGTCCACTTGGACACGTTCGAGGACCTGGACGAAGACATCAAGGACGCCGACTACTAGCCCACGACGTCGCAATTTTTCCCACGTTGGGGTTGCGTATTTTTGGCTGTTTTTCCGTGGAGACCGGTTTCGCCGAGTTATGCACTCACATCGAACGGTGGTTCCAGTCGGCTGATGCGGATAATTCGGCCGGGAACGGGGAAATCCACCTTCGCCAAACGGTTGGGAGATGCACTGGACAGACCGGTCACCCACCTCGATGCCCATTTCTGGGAACCGGGGTGGGAAAAGCCTGATAGCGACGAGTGGGAGAGAACGCATAGAACGTTCATCGGGGAATTGGAGCGGATACTGGATGGCAATTACGGGAGCACCTTCGACGCCGCGGACACCGTGATTTTGCTCATCGTATCGCGATACGTCTGCCTCTTCCGGGTTATCAGGCGGTGGCTTCGGAACGACGGTCAGGCGCGCCCGGACATGGCCGAGGGCTGTGAGGAGAAAGTCGATCTCGAATTTCTACGGTACGTCTGGAACTTCCCGGTGCAAAAGATCCCTGCGATGGAACGAACGTTCGCACGGCTGGCGAGGAAACGGCCGTGATTCGACTGCAGTCGAACGCGGAACGTGAGACGTTTCTCGACCGTCATCGGGTCGAGTAGGTGTGCAGCGTTCGGATCGAATCCGAGACGGACGTCGTTTCAGTTCAACACGTCCACTTCGTTCGCCAAATCCCGCGGTTCATCGACGGGACCGTTCACGAACAGACCGTGGCCGATGATGGCGCTCGCGACGATCCCCGCCGCGATGATCGCCATCGGAAGGGATACCGAAGTCAGTATCCCGATACCGGCACCGATGCTCATACTCGCGGCGATACCGAACAGGACGAGGTCGTAGTACTGCCACGTGTATGCCATGCGGACGAGTTGTGTCTCCAGCCACGAATAGCTAGGGACAAAATTGAGCGGCAGAAGCGTCGTGAAAGCAGTTCACGTGGTATCGAGTTCGATCGAGTGCTGTCGAATCACGTACGCAATACCGAGCGCAGTTCACGAAGTCCGTCGATTTCGTAGGTCGGGGTAACCGAAAGCTCGTATGCTTCTCGATGTGGTCTGCGAATAAACGCCGAGTCGAGGTCGGCGTTGTGGGCCGCGACGATGTCACTTTCGCTGTCACCGACGAATAGCGCGGAGTCGGTCCCGATGTCGTCGAGTGCCCGTTCGAGATAGTACGGTTCGGGCTTCTTCCGATGGAACGCGTCGAGCGTCGGCGGTCTGCCGTAGTAGGTTTCGAACTGTTCCCTGAGGTCGAAGTGGTCGAGCATGAACTCGATGGTCGCGTGCTGGTTGGAGCTAACGAGACCAAGCGGACGGTCGACCGATTCCAGCGCGTCCACGTCGTCGTACGTCGTGGTTCGGCCCGCTCGAAGTTCGTGTAGTTGCGCCTCGGAGGCGGCGATGTCGCGGGCTTCCCAGAACTCGGCGGGGTCGAAATCGTGGGCGTCACAAACCGACCGAAGGTCCTTGGGGGTCACACTACGCGCGACAGCATCGAGCTGGTCGGCGTCGGGTTCCACCCCGAACTCGGCGAACGCGGATAGCGCGGCCTCCCGTAGCACGGTCCCATCCGGCGGTTTTACCAATACACCGTCGTTGTCGAACAACACCGCGTCGTAGCTCATTTTCGAAATCTGCTCGTGCGAGCGGCGTATGCCTTTTGTTTGCGATAGCCGGAACAGGTTCGTGTTTCGAACCCGAACGAGTATCGATGGATCCGAACGCAGATTTCACCGACGAACAGGTCGGCAAGTCCGTCGTCGCCGCCGATGGAACCGAAGTTGGAACGGTAAATGAGGTTCGGAACGGAACGCTGTACGTGGACGTCGATTCCGATGCGAACGTGGACACTGCCGCCGAGCTCGGATGGGATGGAGTCGTTCACCAGTCGAGTCACGAACTGGACCGCCAATTCATCGCCGACATCGGCGACGACGTGATTCGGCTTTCCGTCTGAACGTCCTCCCTCGGAACTGTCGTGGGGGCGCGTGGCAACAGTCGCCGGTTCCTCGGACGATGACAGCGGATGCATCGTTCCGATATCGTAACCGCTGAGTGCCGTACGACGAGTTGCCTCCGAGAAACCCGTCCTCCCTTTCGGACAGGATTACCCCATTTCGATCCCCTAACTACGTCGAGTCATAACGGTGGGTATGAGTACACCGGCGAAAACGACATGGGGGACGTCCTGATGTCCGGGGAATCCGCCATTCGCCCTGACGAGTTCGTCCAGAATTTACGCCGATTCCGATACCGCGAGCTGCTGATGGCGATAGCGACGCTCGCCGTCGTCACCGGCGCTATTGGACTCTTTCCCGGCACCGCAAGCGTTGCGGACGGGGTAAAAGCGAACGCGACCACGACCGACCTCCTCCTCTTTCTCGCCATGATCGTCCTCGCCGCAATGGTGAAAGGGATGGTCGGGTTTGGATTCGCACTCATCGCTACTCCGCTCGCGGCGACCGTAATGAACGTCGAACTCGCGGTCATCGTCCTCGCAGTGCCACCGTGGATGATAAACGTCTTTCAGATAGGAGAAACCGACACCGGTCTCGATTTCGTCCGCAGGGAGTGGTCGCTTCTCGCGTTAGCACTCGTCGGGAGCGTCGCCGGCGTCGTCTTCTTCTCGGCGTTCCAGACGAGCGCGCTCATCACGTTCCTCATCGGCGTCGTGTTGTTTGGATACGTTCTGTTCCAAGTCGGGCAGAGTTTCGTCGCCGTCAAGGGTGCACACCACCCATTCGCGCTCGGCGTCGTCGGACTGCTCGAAGGGTTTCTCCTCGGCGCGGCCAATCTCGGTCCGCTCCTTCCCGCCTATCTCCACACCTTTGAACGGGACACGGAGCGCTACATCGGCGGTTTGTCGATGGTTCTCGGCCTCGTTTTTACCGCGAGAATCGTCCAGATGTTGGCGACGGGCGTGATGACTGCCTATCACCTCTGGCTGGGGTCCACCATCGCCGTCGTCACGCTCGTCGGCCTGTTCGCTGGAACGTACCTCAGACGAATCGAGATCGACGAACGGCGATTCAACTGGCTCGTCGTCGCCGTCCTGCTCGCCGTCTCGCTGAAGATATTCTCGAAAACGGTTCCGGCGCTTTTTCTCTAACTCACTCGACCGTCACGACGTTCCACTCGTCGTCGGTCACGCGCTGTTCGGTGAGCGTCTCGCCGTCACCGAGGAGCCGGAACAGAAACCCGTCGCCGACCCGTTCGGTCTGGAGTCTGGTCGTCATCACGTCCGCGGTGACTTCGTCGCGCCGTTCGTCGGGGACCCAACCGTCCCGAACCGCGGTGAGCCCGTAATCGGTGTACGAAAGTCGGGTCGAGTTCTCGATGGTGCCATCGCTTCGAACTTCCGCGACGATTTCGTCCGTGGATTCGTTTTCCCGAACGATGAGGGTGTACGTCGTAAGTGACATACCAATCGCTTCACTGCACGCATCTATCCGCGGCAGGGTTGCATGCGCAGGTCGTTTTTATTCGACTCGTTCCAGAACGATACCGTCCTCGAAACCGCCGCGCTCGTCCGCTTTCTCGGAGCGGAGTCGTTCCAGTTCGTCGGGCGAAAACCCCGCATGGTCGGCCAACGCATAGACGACTTCGAGAATATCGGCCAGTTCCTGCGGGTCGGCCGATTCGTGGAACTCGGCGACTTCCTCGTTCAGTTTTTCGCGGAGTCGGCGGGGGTATTCAGCATCGTCCGCGACGTGTGTCGTCGGATCCTCACCGTTCGCTTCGATGATAGTCGGTATTCGGTCACGGACGAGTTTGTCGTACCGGGTCACGTGACAACCGACGATGACGGTCGAAATAGGAATGTCGCTATCGACGAGTATCGTCTCCACAACTCAGGTTAGATGGTTGGTAAACGGGAACTACTCGGAACTGCCGTCTATCTCGCCATCGGGGTGTGCAACCGTGCGAAAGCGGAGTTTGAATGCGGCACCGTCGTCGTCGTTTTCGACCCAGATATCGCCGCCGTACTTTTCGAGCAGACGATCGACGAAAAAGAGGTCGAGGCCGTGACCGTGATGGAGCGGACTGACCTCTTCACGTCCGAAGATGAGGTCGTGTTCGTTCGGCGGGATTCCAGGGCCGTTGTCCGCCACTGTCAAGGTGACGAGTGTATCCTCGAGATCGAGACGAACCGTTACGTGCGGAACGGACGAATCGTTGTGTTCGACGGCGTTCTCGAAGACGGCGTCGATCGCAGTTCCGATAGCATCATCGGCGACTACCACGGCTGGTTCGATGCCGAATTCGGCATCGAACTCGGCGTTCGGATATCGTTCTCGAACTTCATCGAGTTTGTTCCGCAGCAAGTCGTTGAGGCGAACAGGCACGAGCGACGGGTCGGTTCGTTGGGAGAGGAGTTCGTCCAAATTTCGAGCGGTTTCGGCGTATTTGATGATGGAATCGATCCGTTTTCGGGCAGTCGCGAGCGATTCTGTCAGCGCTTCGTCGTCGAGTTCGTCGGCGACGATATCGACGTGGCCGAGGACGACGTGCGCGTCGTTTCGAAGGTTGTGTCGGAGGACGCGATTCAGAATTCGTAGACTCTGTTCGTACTGTCGTCGCTCGGTGAGGTCGGAGAAAAACCCGGCGTATCCACGGAGTTCCCCGTCAATTCGGACGGGAACGCACGAACCGCGCCCGTAGATCATTCGCCCATCCTTCGTCGTCGTCTCGAACCCACCCACCCACGGCTCACCAACGGCGAGCGATTCTATCATTTCACCATATATTTCAGGTTCGCTGAACAGTTCGAGTGGTGTATCGCCGACGAGTTCGTCCCTGCTATAACCGGTGAAATCAACGCACGCCTCGTTTACGTCCTGCACGATGAAGTTCGTGTCAGTAATAATAGCAGGATTTCTCGTCTGCCGAAACGCGGTCTTGTAGATGGTCGGATCGGTACTATCCATGTCTCTACACCTATTCTTAATTCAAGGGATATATTATTAACGAGAACAAAATACCATTCTAGACAGTTTCTAGAATATGTAGCAGAAATGTTTTTATTATCCATACAGTAAAAGGCCATACGAGAATGCCACGTCAACAGCTCATCGACGAGCTACCGATTCCCCCGGACCATCTGACAGAGATCGTGACAGCGACGCTCCCGGAACCGGTTGCCGAGCTCTCGGATGAGTACGACAGGGTGGTTGGCGACCGCGACCAGTTTCTTTGGCAGTGGATATACACGTTGTTTCCATCGTTTACGCTCTCGTCGGTATCTGCGGAATATGCGGAGCCCGCTCGAATCCAGAAGACGATTCTCACGATGTTCGTGACGCTCCTGGACGACTTGGCGGAAAAGGGTCACGATCAAAAGACGTTAGAGGAAGCGTGTCAAATCCCGTATCGGCCCGAAACGGTGAATCCCGACCGGAAGGGAGTCGACACGGAGCAGTTGCGATATATTCAGCGGGTTTGGTCCGCGTTCGAGGACGGTATTCAGGACGCACCGAAACACGACGACTACAGGGATATTTTCGACTGTGACTTGCGCCAGACGCTCATCGGTATCGAATACTCCCGGGTGTTGAACGACCACGTCGAAATTGCCAACATGGCCGGAATAGAGCATTATGACCCGCACAACATGTTGATGTTCCCGTATGCAGGTGTCGATCTGATGTTCTCGCCATCGTTCGACGATAGTGACCTTTCGACAGTACGGTCGGTTATCTGGGAACTACAACGAATGGCGAGAATCGGAAACTGGACGACGACGTGGGAGCGTGAACTCGGCGAGGGTGATTACACTGCTGGACCGGTCATCTACAGCCTCCAAGAGGGCCTCATCTCGATGGAGGATCTGAATCCGGACGACGAGAACGCTATCAAGCGAGTGACCGAACAGATCCGGTCACACGGTATCGAAGATCGGTTCATCAGTGAGTGGGAAGAGCGGTACGAAGCGGTAAAGGAACGACAGGAACGAGCCGACAGCGTGGATCTGGACTCGTTCGTCGAGGGAATGCGGACAGTACTCGCGTATCAACTCGCAGCACGTGGCAAAAAATAACGGACAAGACAATTCCGATATCATATATACTTTTCTGGACGTGAAATATATACCCGAACCGACGAGTTTCGAGGGATCATATGTACCGGTATCTAAATATATCGCTATTAGATACAGTGATAATGACCGCGTTGAACACAACGAGTGATGCTCGACGTACTCGGTCGCAGGGACGTGCTCGAACTGGTTTTCGCCAGTAGCGTATGGGCCAGTTACGATGAGGAGGAAGACGAAGGGACGACCACCGCGAGGGGGACCTCGACGAGGGTCAAAGCACAGGAAAGCGAGCACGCGGATGGTGGTCCGACGCTTACCCGTCTCGCCACAACCGTTTCGGGTGCGGAGTTCACCGGCCTGTTTCTCACGGACGACGGACGACTGTTCTTCAACGTTCAGCACCCGTGGCCGGACAACCGTACTCCCTACGACGAGGGGACCGTCGGCGCGCTCGTCGGCGCGAACATGTACGAACTCCCACGGGAGTTTTCGAGCGTGCAAGTGCCGAAAAACGAGCGCCAGAAAAACGTGGTTCGAACGGCTGTCGGCCAACATCAACCGCTCGCCAACGGCGGCGACGTGACGGTCGACGGTACCGGCCTCGGTATTCCGTACACGAAGTCGGGCGAACCGATGACGGCGGGCGACAACCCGGACTTTAACGGGTTCGTCCCGGCCGACCGATGCGCAAAGACCGCGAAATCGGCAGGGAAAGGAAACCGAGAGGGATACCTGTTCACGAATTGGGAAACACAGCCCGGTATGGTTAGTCGCCTTCACATCCGTCAACGGGGCAAAAACGGTGCGTGGGAAGTCATCGAAAAGATGAACGTCGATTTCGGCGGCGTCGAGGGCACCTGGAACAACTGCTTCGGTACGGTCACACCATGGCAGACCCCACTGACTTCCGAGGAGTACGAACCCAGCGCGGAGGCGTGGTTCGAACCGGACCAGCAGACCTACGGCAACGCCGAATCGGCGTTCGAAGATTACCTCGGCTACTTCGGCAACGCCTATCGCTACGGATATGTCGTGGAGATCGACGACCCGACCGGCGAGCCGTCACCCGAAAAGCGGTTCGCAATGGGTCGGTTCTCCCACGAGAACGCCGTCGTGATGCCCGACCGGAAGACGGCCTACATGAGCGATGACGGGACCGGAACCGTCTTTTTCAAGTTCGTCGCCGACCGCGCGGGCGACCTCTCCGCCGGAACGCTGTACGCGGCGAAGGCGAACCAGGACGGTGGGAGCGATCCGAACGCGGTCGGCTTCGACATCGAGTGGGTAGAACTCGCCAGTGCGAGCGACGACGAAGTCGAGTCGTGGATCGCCGAATACGACGGCCAGAACCCAGAGGACGACCCGCAGTACATCACGGACGAGGACGTACGAATCTGGGCCGCCGGGAAGGCCGACGACGACCGCGTCGCGTTCCTCGAGTCGCGAAAGGCCGCTGCGGCGAAGGGCGCGACCGACGAATTCCGAAAGATGGAGGGCGTCAACGTTCCGTCGAACGCCGAGCCGGGCGATTACATGTATATGGCGATGTCCGAACTCAACGAGACGATGCTGTCTAACGAAGCGACCGACGAGTTCGACGACTCGCAGGACGATATCGAACTCAAAGGGAACGACTACGGCGCAGTCTACCGGATGCGACTCGAATCGGGGTACGACGTTTCCCGAATGGAACCCGTCCTCACGGGTGGCCCGGATGCCAACGTCTGTGGTGGCTGTCCGTACGACGCCGCGCCGAACTCGAAAAGCACGGTGTGTCAGAGCTGCGCGCACAACCCGAAGAAGGACGAGGACGGCGACTCGGGTACCGGCATGGCCGCGCTGAAAAACGGCTCCTTGATGGATCCCGAGAACACCATCGCCAATCCCGATAACATCGTCGTCATGCCCGACGGCCGTGTCGTCATCGGTGAAGACAGCGGTATCCACGAGAACAATATGCTGTGGGTCTACGACCCCGGCGAAGACTGACTCCGCCGAGTCCGCTCGGCACGCTTCGCGCACCGACATCGGAACCGATTTCGTTTCGAGTTTCGCCTCGACTTGCAACGTTGCTTCCACGGAGCGGCCGTTTTCGTCCCGATAGAACCCGTTTTCGACTCACAGCGCGCCGGGAGATGCGTCTCGGTGGCAAATATATATCGCACTACGGGTCAATTGACTCCAATTATGATACTATTTGACAAATTGCTTTCAAATACTCGAACGATGTCACCGAGCCTACCGAACGTCGGACGTCGAACCTTCCTGCACAGCACTGCCGCCGCAACCGTCGTCTCCGCGACAGGTACCGTGGGAGGCCGCGAACATGCGGACGAGGCGGACGACAGGATGGAAGAAGACGACGACTGCAACCAGCTGAACGTTATCGCGCACCGGGGGTTCGCCGGAATGAATCCCGAGAACACCGTCGGTGCGGTTCGGTCTGCCTCCCGCGGCGGTCACGGAAAGGGAATTCGCCCTGCCGCAGACATGGTGGAAATCGACGTGGTTCCCTGTAAGGACGGGGAAGTCGTCGTCTTTCACGATTCGGGGCTCAGCGAGCGCGACGGCGGCGAGCGTGGCCTCACTGATAAAAGCGGACTCGTGTGGGAGACCCCGTCCGAAGTCGTCCGTCGGGCGGAAGTGCTCGAAAGCGGGGAGACGGTACCGCTGCTGTCGGAACTCATGTCCGCGGTGCCATCCCACGTCGGTGTAAACGTCGAGTTCAAGAACCCAGGTTCGTCCGACCTTCGATTCGCGGAAAACTATCCGAAGACGAACTCGACGAGCAGAAAGCCATCTGGCGACCGTTCACCGAGCGCGTGCTCGATATCGTGTCGGGGTTCGAAAACGACGTACTCGTCTCCTCGTTCTACGAGGCCGCGCTGGCAACGGTCCGGGAGACCGACCCGTCGCTACCGACGGCATTCCTGTTTTGGGACTCCATCGAAGAGGGGTTGGAGATAACACGAAAGTACGACTGTGAAGCGCTCCATCCGCCGTGGAACATGATTCGAGACACTCCGTTTTTCGGCGACGAATACTACCTTTCCGGCCCGTTTGCCGATATCGATCTCATCGAAGTCGCACACGAAGAGGGACGCACGGCAAACACGTGGACCGTCGGAACGGGGTATCAAGCGACCCAGCTGCGTGATGCTGGCGTGGATGGAATCATCGCCGATTACCCGGGTTTGCTCGGCTTCGACGGTCGATAACTACGTGCGCCGACCGGTAGCTCGTTTCACTCGGAGTTCGTAGACGACCGGTTCGACGATGGCGATATCCTCGTTGAGACGCTCTATTCTAAATCAAACTTATTAATTTATTTTGAACTGGTAAATATATTATGAATAACCGATTTTAGTGTGGTGTGTGTATCCGCTTAGCATGGCATCAGATTTCGGAGCACTGTCGCTGTTACCGCCGCTGTTGGCTATCGTATTGGCCATCGCCACGCGCCGAGCAATGCTGTCGCTGTTCATCGGCGTCTGGGTCGGTGGCATCATCTACTCCGGCAGTATCGGCGTCGCACAGATGTTCGACTGGATTATCGATTCCATCGGCGCGAGCACGTTCAACGCGAAAATCCTCGTGTTTACCCTGCTGTTAGGGGCCGGCATCGCGCTTATTTGGCGGTTAGGTGGTGCGTTCGCGATTACGCGCTTTGCCACCCGTAAAATCGATTCACACCGCAGAGCTGGCATTACGACGTGGTTGCTCGGACTCCTCTGGAACTTCGACGATTACGCCAACAACGCCATCGTCGGCAGTTCGATGAAGGACATCGCCGACGAGATGCGGATGTCCCGCGAGAAGCTGGCGTACATCCTCGACTCGACCGCCGCGCCGATGGCGACCATCGGGCTGTCCAGCTGGGTCGCGTTCGAAATCGGCCTTATCAGGAACCAGTACAAGGAACTCGGCATCCAAGGGGAAACACCCACTGCGGCCACGACGTTCCTGCAGAGTATCCCGTTCAATATGTACTCGATACTCGCGTTGGCGATGGTCGGTATCATCGTCGTCACACAGCGGGATTTCGGCGAAATGCTCGACGCCGAAAACCGCGCACAGCGCACCGGAAACGTCATCCGTGAAGAGGCGAATCCGCTCCAAAGTATCAAAGAGGACTTGGGAGAACCCGTACTGGACAACGCACCCCTTCGGATGTTCTTCCTCCCAGTATCCGTGCTGGTCGCCACCGTTATCACCGGTGCGGCGGTAACCGGGTATGCTCCGGATCGAAATCTCGTGCAGATATTCGAGAACACGGACATCGCGGGTGCACTCGTGTGGGGTTCGTTCGGGATGGTCGCGACATCCATCGTGCTGTCGCAGGTTCACGATGCGATGAGTCTCGATGAAACGATGGACACGGTTCTGGACGGATTTGCAACGATGCTTCCGGCGGTCAGTATCCTCGTGCTGGCGTGGTCGATCGGTTCCGTTGCCAGCGCGCTCGGCACCGGCCAATTCGTCACGGGACTCGCCAAGGGAGTCGTCTCACCGATACAGCTCCCCGCCATCATCTTCCTCACCTCGGCGTTCATTTCCCTCGCCATCGGTACGTCGTGGGGAACGATGTCGATCATGACGCCGATCGTGATACCACTGGCATGGAACATCGGTGGCAATTCGCCATCGTTCATCGCCGTCGCCGTCGGTGCGATGTTCAGCGGTGCCATCTTCGGTGACAACTGTTCGCCAATTTCGGACACCACCATCCTCGCATCGACGTTCGCGGGGTCCGACCACATCGACCACGTCCGCACGCAGATGTACTACGCAGGAACCGTCCTCATCGCGACGGCGGTTATCTACCTGCTGTACGGGCTCACGAACCTCAGTCCACTCGTGCTCCTTCCGTTGGGAATCGTGGTGCTGTTCGGACTGGTCTATGCGTTCTCGGAGATAGACGCGAAGCGCAAGAACATCTCCGCGAAGCCGGGATCGAAACAACATTCGAAACCCAACGTGACCAGCGACGACTGAGTAGCATCGAAAGGGTATCTGCCACCCGGTTTTCTCACCATTCGAAGCGAAACGTTACTCCGCGGTCCGTCCCGACAGCGTCTCCGATAGCTGTTTGCTTACGCCGGAGAGGTACGCAGTTCCCCAGATGGCGACGATGAGCGCCCCCATCGTGTTGTAGAAGAGATCGAGCACCGTGTCGTCCAATCCGTACTGTGTGAGGATTTTGCCGATGTCGAGAAGACGGCCGATTTCGGCCGTGAGGAACTCGATGAGTTCCCAGACGACGCCGAAGGCCATGACGAACACGAGCAGGTAGATGAACATGAACCGTGGTGTCAGGTTCAGCCCATCGGTATACTCGTCGATCGCGCGTGCTGTGGCGTACGCGGCCGCGGCGACGAGCGACGAGGAGAGCGCGTGAGTCATATGGTCCCACCACCACACCGACTTGTACGCACTCAGGTCGATGATTCCCGGAATCTGGAGCGTGCCGAACGCGTGGAGGAACATCGCGGTGGTAATCCACAGGACGAGGCCGACATCCATCGTGATGCCGTAATCACGTTTCAACAGCGCGGGCAGTTGCGTGACGACCAGTCCGAGGAACGCGTTGACGATAATCCCGGTGTTCCCCTGCCAAATCCCCGCGACGAGGATTCCGACGAGTCCGATCTGCATCACGCGGACGAGTTGGCCCTGTCGCTCCTTCGAAAGGCGGAGCCGTTCGCGTATTTTCATGCGTACTCCACCTCCTCCGCGAAACGAGCGTCGGCGCGTTCCCGTCGCCGGAAGTACCAGCGGAAAACGCCCCCAGCGATAAGTCCGCCCACGGTCGCTGCGATGAAAACGTACATCAACTGATCGTTCGTTCGCACGAACGGCGTCCCCCACATATCGTGTGCAAAGCCGGCACCGACCGCCCAGAACCCGGCTACTGCCATCGTCGTGATAACGACGAAAAACACCGCAAACCCCGGCGTCATCCGAACGGCGGTAAGCAGATGGAGATCCACGACGAGCAGCAGAGCCAGCGTAGCGATGGAAAGCGCGGAGACGAACTCCGTGGCGACATCCGGGCGAAAAACGCTCACCGCAAGTGGGAGGGCTGCAACCAGGAGGAACGGAAACGGAAGCATCTCCCGCCACGACCGACTGGCGACGGCCGGAGCGATTCCCACCGCGACGATCGCTATCGCGAACCCCGCCACGACCAACTGGTCGGACAGGATAGTTATTGTGGCAAGCGAAGCGACGATTCCGAGCAGTAACCACGACAGTGTGGCGTTCAACCCCGTATCCCGAACGAACCAATCCTCCAATTGCGTCATCTGTGTCCCCCACCGAGGATAGTTGCACCGCCGAACGGATTCCGTATCCTCGCCCGGTAGACGACGGTCCGGAACATAAGCGCGATTTCCCTCGTTCAGTCACGTCGCTGGGATACGTTTTCCTCACGGTCGACGGAATCGACCGGAGACGACGGACACCAGCGGCCTCGTGCTGACCGACGAGGAGGCGGAACAATGACAACCCATTTGCGTCGATGCGCCCGAGTAACGGCTATGGAATCGCCAGAAAACGGCGACAGGAAGGGTTTAGGGGACGGCGGCAAGCGATCGAGAAACGAACGAAGGCGGCCGGAAGACGAGCAGCGGCGGCCGGGAGACGATAACGAGTCGTCGGAGGGGGAGACGAAACGACCGGGAAGCGACGGGGAGCACGAACTGCAGGAGGAGTTCGAAACGGCGGAACGTGCGCTCGCGTTTTACGAAAACAGCATGCACGACCACGTCAACGGGACGATGCAGGAGTTCATCGACGACCGCATCATGTTCTTCCTTTCGACGGCGGATGGAAACGGCGAAACGGACTGTTCGCCGCGGATCGGACCCGAAGGGTTCGTTCACGTATTAGACGAGAACCGACTCGCGTATCCCGAGTTTCGCGGCAACGGCGTCCACGCCTCGTTGGGCAATATCGAGGAAAACCCCCACGCGACGATGCTCTTCATCGACTGGTGGGACACCACCGTCGGACTCCACGTCAACGGTCGCGCCTCGCTCCGTGAGGAGGTGCCCGAAATCGAGAACCCCCCGAAGACGGATCGACTGAAGGGATGGGTCGTCCTCGAAGTCGAGGAAGCGTACATCCACTGTGCGAAACACATCCCACAACTCAGCATCGAGGAGTTCGACCCGCCATGGGGAACGGACGACCCCGAGGCGAAACTGACCGGATATTTCGAGTGAACGTTCGTGTCGTGAGTGTTACGAAATCGACCTCCCTCCGTCCTACAGTGATCCGAGCGTCACGTCGAGATAGAGCATCACGACGATACCGACCATCATTCCGAGAGTCGCCGCACGCTCGTTTCCGCGAGCGTGTGTCTCGGGGACGATTTCGTCGCTGATGACGAACAGCATACCGCCAGCGGCGAACCCCATCGCGTAGGGGAGGATCGGCATCGCGACCTGTACCGCGAGAGCACCGAAGACGGCGAGGGGAATCTCGACCAGTCCGGCCCGAATGCCCGCGACCGACGCGTAGAACAGCGACCCCAGCCCGGCGTTTCGTGCGGCGACGGCGACTGCGAGTCCTTCCGGAATGTTTTGAATCCCGATCGCGAGCGTCAGCGCGAGCGCATCCCCGAGATTGCCGCCCCCGAATCCGACGCCGACGGCGAGTCCCTCGGGCATGTTGTGAAGCGTGATGGCGACGATGAACAGGAGGATGGAGGCAGTCCTGGGGTCGTTGGTACCGTTCGATCGAACGTCGCCCGTGATAACGACGTGGACATGGGGTACCCACCGGTCCGCCCGGTCGAGAACGAGGACGCCGAGCGCGAACCCGACGACGACGGGAACGATACCACCGGCGTCGATACCGGGGAGAATGAGGCTCGTGAAACTCGCGGATAGCATGACGCCCGCGGCAAATCCCAGTGCCGAGTCCAGCGAGCGTTCGGAAGGGTTCTGCCAGATGAGGACGAGGAGTGCGCCGAGAGTGTTCAACACCGCGATGATGATGCCCCCAGCCAGTCCCCAGAGAGTGCGGTTATGTCCGACGACTTCGACGAACAACTGTTCCAACATGGCCTTCGAGTCGTCCTATCAAACGAATCGAGACGACAAAAACCCCGCCGTCGAATGGGCATGAGAGTCATGGTCACCGAGGTTGACTGACGTGTATGGGGGTTTGTGACATCTGCGAAACGCGCAAATCGAATGGGACGAAGTTAGTCGGCCGCACAGGGGAGCTGTGGGTATGTCGTGGCTGTATGATGCGGGCAGTGACTGGAAAGAAGGAGGAACTGTCGTTCATGAACTGGTAACCGAGTTTTATGTCGCTCGTCGTCGTGGTGAAACCCAATGACGAGTACACGGGCGGGCGAAGCGTTCGAGGAGTCGTCGGAGACGCGCGAACTGTCGCGTCTGCGGTACGCGAAGAACAACGCTGACTTCGAGAGCAACGGCACGCGATGTGCGGGATGGCTGTACACGCCGGAAGGCGAAACGAAACCACCCGTCGTCGTGATGGCGCACGGCTTTGCCGGGGAGCGGACGTTCGGTCTACCGACGATTGCAAAGCGGTTCGTCGCCAGCGGGATTGCGGTCTTTCTCTTCGACTATCGGAACTTCGGGGATAGCGACGGGGAACCCAGAAACCTCGTGAGCTCGACTCGGCACGTCGCCGACTGGGAATCGGCCATCGATCACGTTCGCAGTCTCGACGCAATCGATCGGCGAAATATCGCATTGTGGGGGACATCCTACAGCGGTGGTCACGTTATCGAAGCGGCGGCAGGAGACCACCGAATTACCGCCGTCATCGCGCAAGTTCCCTTCGTGGATGGACGAACGGTTGCTCGGAATGCGGGAGTGAAGACGCTACTGAAAGGGATGGTTGCCGGTATCCGCGACATCGTTCGGAAATACACTTTTCGGAGTCCGTACACCGTACCGGTCGTCGGCGACACGGGCGAGTTCGCCGTAATGAATACGCCCGGTGCGAAAGCGGGTATGATGCATCTCGTTCCCGACCCACCGGTGTGGGAAAACGAGGTTCCGGCGCGCGTGTTTTTCGATATTCCGCGTTACCGACCGATTTCGGTGGTCGAGGACGTCCCGTGTCCGATACTCTTCGTGGCAGAGCGGGACGACGAAATCGTTTCTGCAGCCTCGGTCGAGGAGGCGGCGGAGAAAGCCGACGCACCCTATATCGAACTTCCCGGCGGGCATTTCGAGGTGTACGACTCGACACTCGACTCGGTGGTAGGCTACGAGATTGCGTTCCTTGACGAACACCTATCGGAATGACAACCACTGAGAATCACTTCGGCAAAGAGTGTTAATTTTATATACCTATGTCTTGTATTTTAGTATAGGAACATGGTACAAACTGTGGACGAACGGAATCAATGTGGTACGTCCGAGGGGCAAAACGAAATCGTATCGCTCGACGATGTCTTCGAAGTCCTCACCTCTCCCCAACGACGGGCAATATTGTACGTTCTGTGTCAGTATCCGAACCCGATGAACGTTTCCGAGTTGGGAAAACGGGTAGCGACGGCAAACTGCAGCGGAGGCGACGTCGTTTGCCGGGAACAGCTCGTCACAACTCTGCACCACGTCCATCTTCCAAAGCTCGAACAGTTTTCATTGGTAAACTACGACCGAGAAACGAACATCGTCGAGCCGAACCCATTACCGCGACGTCTCAAACGGTGTCTACGATTCGCGGCCGAAGACGAAATGCGGGAAAACGTGGAAGACGCGACGGCTTAACCGAAACTACGGCCGAGAACCCAGGCACTCGTTGCGAGCATCACCCCGACGGCGAAGAGCAGATAGTTCGCCGTCGGGTCGCTCGATAGCGTGATAGCGAGCGTATAGTGGCGGTCGGAGACGGGCCAGAACGGTCGAATTCCCATCGGAGTTATCACATCGGCGAGGAGATGAGAGACGATAGCGAGCGTACCGATCAGTAGCCCGAACAGGGCACACCACATACCAGCGGGGAACCCATTCGTGAATCCGGCGAAAAGACCACCAACGATACCAGCAACCAGTCCGACGAGAAGGGCGAACAGGAGGGAGTGTGTCGGTCCACGATGGTCGAGTCGGGTCGTCTTCGAATCGAGGTCGGGGAGCATCGTTAGAACGAGAACTCCACTCCCACCGAGGAGCGCGAGGTCTAAGAGGCCAACTGCGACGAGAACGCCGCCGATCGGCGCATAGAGCGCGAGCGCGACACCGTAATGACCCGGCCGGTACATGGGTACGCCACGAGTCGAATCCGGTTAATCCCGACGGAAACCTGTTTTACACGCCCACCCGTTTGACCCCGCATGGACGGATTGACGGCGGTCGTCACGGGTGGAACACGAGGAATCGGGCTGCAGGTATCGCGTGCGTTCGCCGGAAAAGGCGCGAGCGTCGCGCTCTGCGGACGTAACGCGGATGCGGTAGACGCGGCCGTCGAGGATATCGAAGCGATGGGTGGAACCGCGGTCGGACTCCGGGGCGACGTGCGCGACGAGTACGACACGGAGCGACTGATGGAAACCGCGGCCCGGGTCGGCAACGGAGGCATCGACATAGTCGTAGCAAACGCGGGCGTCTACCATGGAACGCCGGGCGAAACACCACTTACGTCCGAGGCATACGCGTCCTTCGACGATACGCTCCGGACGAACTGTCGAGGAGTGTTTGCGACGGTTCGGGAGTCGTTGCCACATCTCACGGAAGACGCTCGCGTCGTGGTTCCGACGGGCGGAATCGGTCATAAAACGATGGCGGGATACGGTTCATATGCCGTATCGAAAGCGGGAGTGGAGGCGTTGGTTCGCGGATTTTCGGCGGAAATCGACCAGACAGTCGTCGGACTGGACCCCGGTGTGGTTGCCACGGAAATGATGGGAGAAGACGGTCGAGACCCCGAAGCGGTCGCCGAAATGTTCGTTTGGGTAGCGACGGAGGCAGAGGGCGTGAACGGTGAGATCGTTGACTTGAAGGAGTGGCGACAAGCGACGCGGTAGCGGATTCGAGAAAACGCGGTCGGTTTCGTCGGCGAACGGTAGACGCCGGAGAAAGCAGCCGAGTCCGGCGCTGCAACGCGCACACCGTTCCATCGTGACGCTATGGTCCGCTTCAGCGAGACGGGACCGTAAACGAGAACCGCAAACCACGTCGATGGTTCCATCGTTTTATCTTTCAACTTATTTATATTTCGGCCAACTCTCGGTATCGGGTAGAGCCGAAACGTTAAGTCAAATGTGTGAGAAAAGGAGTCTATCCGATGGCGAGTGACGATGGAGGACGGACGGTCACGCCGGAGCTTCCCGACTCGGTATCGCAGTGGCTAAACGAGAAAGCAACCGAACTTGGACGCTCCCGCCAGCAACTGCTCTCGGACTTGCTCGTCGCTCATCGAACACTCGACGAAGACGGCGAAGGAGACGGCGAACTCGACGCACCGCGCGACGAGTTCATGTCGAAACTGATCGATGTGCGCGAACGCGTCGTGCAAGTCAAACGCGAAACGGACGAAAAAGCGCCCGCCGACCACGACCATCCCGTTCTGCAGGCACAACTGGACGAGATTCAGCAGGCTGTCGAAACTCTCGATGCACTCGGCGAACGGGTTGCCGAAAATCGTGAACGCATGGACGGCGGGTTCGAGAACTACGAATCGGTGCTCGATTACGTAATCGAGACGACCGACGAACTGGAAACCAGACTCGACGTGCTCGCCCGTGCACTCGTCTCGGTTCGCGACCAAACGCGAACCCTCGCCACACGTAACATGGCACAGGTTGCCGTTGCCGAACTCGCTCGCACTGCGAATCGGCACGGAGTCGAACGCGCCAACTGCGGCGACTGCGGGACGAGCGTCACCGTCTCACTGCTACCCGAACCGTCGTGCCCGCACTGCGACGCGACGTTCGAGGATATCGAGCCGAAACAGGGATTTTTCGGCTCGAACCGGTTGGTCGTCGGTCGCCCACCCGCGTTGGAGGGTGACACGTTCGATACTACCGTGGACGAGTTACTGGACGAGGTAGCAGAGAAATGACCGACGGAGCGGAGACTGAAAGGAGGGACACAGCGGGGAGCGACGAACCGCTCGCGAGGCTCGCGGCGGAAGCGGAATCACGGCGACATAGCGGGGGGACCGCCGGGGAGTTCGACGACGTCTTCACCGAAACCACCGTAGAAGACACAGACGACCTGTGGGCCGACTTGGAGGCGGAAGACAGCGGTGACCTCGTCGTCTCCGCACCACGCGAGGAGAGCGAGGACGACCGGGACGTTCGGACGATTCCGAAAGCCACCTGTCACGGTTGTCCACATTTCGGCGACCCGCCGACCGTTCACTGTCTGCACGAGGGAACAAATATCATTACGATGGTCGACACTGAGCAGTTCCGCGTGGCCGATTGCCCGATGGTCGTGGACGAGGATACTACACTCACCAGATGAACGGATTCACTGAAACGGCTATCTCTCTCATCCACCAGTACGGCTTTCTCGCCGTCTTCGTATTCGCGTTTCTAGAGTCTTCGATGTTGTTTCCGTTTCTACCCAGTGAACTCGTCGTTCCCGCCGCGGCGGGCGTGTTGGTTCGCGACCCTGTTTCGTTCGTCCTGTTCGTCCTCGCCATGACGGTTGGCACGACCGTCGGCAGTCTCTTCCCGTACCTCGTCGGCCACGGGGGACACGAAGCGCTCGACACGTACGGCGACTATCTGCGGATTTCGGACGACGAGGTAGACCGTGCGAGTCGCTGGTTTCGCAAATGGGGCGAACACTCCGTCCTCTGGGGTCGTCTTCTGCCAGTCCTTCGTTCGATCATCTCGATTCTTGCGGGCTTCGCCGAGATGCGATTTTGGAAGTTCGTCGTCTACACGACGGTCGGCGCGCTCCTATTCAACGTCGCAGTTACGGGATTAGTGTATGTCGGCCGGGACGATCTACTTCACATGCTTTTCGTGCTTTCGTAGTACGTGGTGTTTTTGAGTCTCGGCCCGCTATCCGCGGACATGCAATTCTGCGACGACTGCGGGTCCATGATGAAATCCATGGGATCGAAGATGGTCTGTGCGAACGACGACTGTCAGGCGACGACCGAAAAGGACGAAGAGCGCGCGAAGGAGTTCGTCTCCACCGAGGAACAAGGCGACTCGGAAGTCATCGAAACCGAAGAGGGCGCGGATTTCGAGGGGAAACCGACCGCAACCGACATCACCTGTGACAAATGCGGCCACGGCGAAGCGTGGTACACCATCAAACAGACCGCTTCCGCCGACGAACCGCCGACGCGCTTTTTCAAATGTAAGGAGTGTGGCTACCGCTGGCGGGAGTACAACTGACAGTCGCAGTTTTTGACTTCAGACCGACGTTTTAGGTGTCGGGACCACCACTATATGGTATGCGATTACATACCCGTGACGTAAGCCAAGACGTCCACGAACTCGGCGGTCTGCTTGGCGACGTACTCTCTCGCCTCGGGTCGGAAGAAGCGTTCGAGGCGGTGGAGACCCTGCGTGCCGGATCCATCGATTATCGCCGCGGTAAGACGAGTTCACGGAACGAGATTCGAGACGAGATCAGCCAGCTCTCGCCGGAGTTGGCGGGACACGTCGCCCGAGCGTTCGCGACGTACTTCGAACTCATCAACCTAGCCGAAGAGCGCCAGCGTGTTCGGGCGATCCGCGAAGGAACACAGGAGGGAACGTTGGACGATAGCCTCTGTGCGACAGCCGAAACGCTAGCCGAGGAGGGTGCCGACCCGGAAACCGTTCAGCAGGTACTGAACGACGTGTGTGTCGTTCCGACGTTCACCGCTCATCCGACGGAAGCACGGCGGAAAACCGTAAAGGCGAAACTTCGGTCGGTTGCAACCCTGCTCGCCGAGCTGGACGAGCGCAGACTGACCGACCAGGAGCAAGCCCGGTTGGAGCGAAAACTGGAGAGTGAGGTCGCTGGTCTCTGGGAGACGCGACAAGTCAGAAAACGACGACCGGACGTGACGGACGAAGCGAGAAACGTCCTCTGGTACCTCGAAAACGTCCTGTTCGACATCGTCGGCGAAGTGTACGACGAACTCGACCACACGGTTGGCGAGGCGTTCGATGCCGACGTGCCGGAACTGTTCTCGTTTCGCTCGTGGGCCGGGAGCGACCGCGACGGCAACCCGTACGTTACACCGGAAATCACGGCAGAGACGCTCGAACGGCAGCGCGAGGTCGTACTGGAACGGTACCGCGACGAGTTGAAACGACTGTCCGGCGTTCTCAGTCAGGACGGCGACCGAGTCGAGACGGGCGATCGATTCGATGCGAGTTTGGACAGCGACCGGGAACGGTTTCCCGTCATCGCCAAAACCGCGACTGAACGGTATCCGGACGAACCGTATCGGCAAAAGCTCGCGTTGATGCGTGTACGAATCGACCGCGTGGGCGACGTGCGACCCGGCGGTTACGGCGATGCCGACGAACTGCTCGCAGATGTCACCCTGATTGCCGACAGCCTCCGGCAAAACGGCGGCGAGGCGGTCGTCGAAACGGAAGTCGATCCGCTTTTGCGATGCGTCGAAACGTTCGGATTTTCGCTCGCATCGCTCGATTTGCGCGACCATCAGGAGAATCACACGACGGCGATCGCAGAGGCGTTAGCCCGCGAAGGGTTCGATTACGACTCGATGGACGAGGACGAACGTGTCGAACTGCTCAGCGATGCGATTTTGCAAGACGAATCGATTATCGACCTCGACCCGGACGGACTCTCCGATACCGCGGGACGAGTGCTGACGCTGTTTTCCGAAACCGCCGATTGGCAGCGGGAGTACGGCCAGTCAGCCATCGACACCTACTGCATCAGCATGACGGAAGAAGCGAGTCACGTCCTCGAAGTGCTGTTTCTCGCCGATCAAGCCGGAATCGTCGATTTGCCGGGGTACTGTGGACTGGACGTCGTTCCACTGCTCGAAACCGAGTACGCCCTCTCGGGCGCTCGACGGATCATCGGGACGCTGTTCGAGAACGAAGCCTACACTGCCGCACTCGACGCCCGAGGATGGACGCAAGAAATCATGCTCGGCTACTCCGATTCGAACAAGGAGAACGGGTTCCTCGCCGCGAACTGGAGCCTCTACAAGAATCAGAAACGGCTCGCCGAAATCGCGTCCGAGTACGACGTGGCGCTCCGCCTGTTTCACGGACGTGGCGGATCGATTTCCCGCGGCGGTGGTCCAATGAACGAAGCGCTGCTCGCGCTTCCGCGCGAAACCGTGTCCGGGCAGGTGAAATTCACCGAACAGGGCGAAGCCATCGCGGAGAAGTACGCCAATCCCGCGATCGCAGAACGCAACGTCGAACAGATGCTGGACGCCCAAATACGGGCTCGCTACGAATCGCTTCAACGGGACCGTGAGGAGGTGCCCGACGAGTGGTCGAACCTCATGGATATCGCCGCGGACGCCGCCCGTGATGCATACCGCGACCTCCTCGGCTCCGAGGGGTTCGTCACCTATTTCGAGCAGACGACGCCGATACAGGTCATCGAGGACCTCAACCTCGGGTCGCGCCCCGCCTCGCGGTCCGGCGAACGAACCGTGGAAGACCTCCGTGCGATTCCATGGGTGTTCTCGTGGACGCAGTCCCGCTGTATTCTCCCGGGGTGGTATGCCCTCGCCGTTGGACTCGATGCCGCGATCGAAGACGGCGAGATCGACACCCTCCGGGAAATGTACGAAGAATGGCCGTTCTTCCGGACGACGCTCGACAACGCGACCCTGGCCCTCGCCCGTACGGATCTCGAAATCGCACGAGAGTACGCCACGCTCGCGTCGGACGACCTTCGAGAGGCGTTTTTCCCGCAGTTGGAAGCGGAGTACGAACGTTGTGTCGAACTCGTTACGGACATCACGGAACGCGACGAACTGCTCGAACGAGAATGGCTTCGAAACAGCCTCGGCCGACGAAATCCGTACGTTGACCCACTCAACCTCCTGCAGGTGAACCTCCTTCGACAAACGCATCTCACCGAGACGGAGCGCAGAGCACTCAGGCTCACGGTGACGGGTGTGGCGGCGGGGATGAAAAACACGGGATAACACCTCCACGACAAACGTTACGGACGTGATCGAAAAACCGGTATCGCTCAGGGTTGCGCGATAGTCAACCAGAAGAAGAAGACGACAGCACCGCCGAGCGTCGTGCTGGCGACCGCATGCGTCCTGAGTTTATCGAGGAGGTGATGTGCATCGTCGGAGAGTTGGGCGACCTCGTAGATTTCGCCGCCGAGTTCACAACGCGGGAGGAAATCCATCGCGACGTGGAGGAAGACGCCCGCCGCAAAGCCGAACACGAGACCGTTAACCGCGTCGGTCGAGGGGAGGTCGAGAAGTCCAGAGAGGATGGCTGTGATGCCGACACCGGCCGCGGGAAGGAGGAGAACCGAGGCTGGTTTGCCCGCGCGTTGGAGGCGGTGAGCGGCGACGTAGCCAGCGGGGCCCTTGTGGGAAACGATGGCGAGTCCGAGCAGTAGGCCGAGGTCCGGCATGTTACCGTACACGAGTCCGATGATGGCCCCTGCGGTAAGCGAATGTGCGGTCAGTTCGAGCGCGGCGTGGTCGAAGGGAACGTCCAAGTGCATCAGTCGGTGGCCGATGGTGTGCGCCCCGAAGCCGGTTAAAATACCGAACGCGATACCGAAACCGCCGAATTCCGGATGGTGTCCGATCGCGCCAGGGACGAGGAAAACGGCGGCGCTAGTTATCATCGCGCCGCTGGCCAGTCCAAACGCCCAGACGAGCTTTCTCGCGTGCGTAGATTCACCCGCTCGTGAACCGAGGACGGCGGCACCCGCCATCGCACCGAACGCGACCCATGCAACGGCGAGAACCTTGTACAGCCCCACCGAGAGCGCAACGCCCGAGAGAATGACGAGCGTACCGAATCCGAGAAGACCGATTCGAGACAGTCGTGCCATGTTTATTAAACTCGGTGTTCATCTTATTAAGTCGTCGGTTCTCGGCCACAACATTAATTTATTGTGATAATAACGGGACGAGTAATGCAGACGAAGACGGTTCGAAACATTCTCCCACCTGGTCGTGCAGTGCAAGCATTCGTCCTGGTTTCTTTGTTCGCGGGAACGGTTCCATTCGCGGACGCAGTCGTATCCGGAACGCTTTCGCGTCTCGGGGTTTCCGTCGGCGGTGCCGAACTCTTTCCGTTGCTTTCGATGGCTACGATCGGTACGTCGGCCAGCGTTTCGTTCTGTTGTCTCGCGTGCTGGCGCTCTTTGCAGGCGTAACGTCATGCGTGCACTCCAGTTCGCGTGGCGGGACTGCCTCTTCGTTCACTGGCCGATCGAACGTGACACGCTTCGAACCGCCGTTCCGGACTCGCTCGCACTCGACACGTACGATGGTCAAGCGTGGGTCAGCGCCCTCGCGTCCACTGTCGAGCGGGCTCGACCGCCGGGCGTACCAGCGCGACTCGGACTGACGTTTCCGCAGGTCAACTTCCGAACCTACGTCCGGCTAGGTCACACGCCGGGGGTCTACTTTCTAAGCCTCGATGCCGCCAGTCGGCTCGCAACTCGCATCGCACGAACAGCGTACCGACTGCCGTACTATCACGCGAATATCACCACGGAGGTGGATACCGACTATCACGTTCGAAGTCAGCGTATTCAACCGGGCGCACCGCCGATGGAATTCGAGGCGACCTACGACACCGAAGGGTCGGCATACACGTCGAATTCGGGGTCGCTCGGGAGTTTCCTCGCGGAACGTTACCGCCTGTTCGTCCCGCAGGCGGGACTCACGACACGTATCGAACACGACCCCTGGTATCTGTACCCCACCACCGCCGATGTACGCGCGAATTCGCTGTTCGAGTCGGTTGGACTGACCGAACCGGAAGCGAGCCCCCGCGTTCGATACTGTCCCAGAATGGAATTTCTCGTCCACACACCGACTCGAATCGACGGATAGGGAACTGGAATCGATTCGATTTGTCTTGGTACATCCACGAGACCGATCCGGTCACCTTCCTGACGCCGCGCTTGGTTAGTTCAGTATCGGACGATTCGAAGGAGAATCGAGTTCTACCAAGAAACGTCGAACGTCCGTTCGTTCGTCGTCTCGTCTTCCTCGACTTCGACGAACGCGCCGTTACTGTTGAACTTCTTGGCAATTCCCTCGACGATACCCTGGTCCATCGACAACGGGTATGGCGTATCACACACCATTCGTCCCCCCGTCTCGCCGGTCTTCTCGAACTCGTAATAGCCGACATCGCCTTTGTGGTGCATTTGATACACGTCATCGAGGCTGTTCAATGCGGCTTCGACGCTGTCGATGGCCGGCGGCCACTCGACGGTTTCCGGAATCTCCTTGCCGATCGTCTTCACCGTTTGTGGGCCGATAGAGTCCACGAGTTCGTCGAGTGCGGCGAGTGCGTTTTCGAGCGAATACCATTCGCCTTGTTGTGGTTCCGGAATACCGTGACTTTCGAGAACATCGATAACACGGGTTCGGTACGCACCCGAGAGTCGAGATACACCCTCGACGATGGAGGAGAGCGAGTCACCCTTTACTTCTGCATCTGCCGTCATTGTCTGCGCCATGAAATATCCGTTCAGATAGCCATATTAAATATCTTACTATTATCAAACTATATAATTATGCGGATAGATGATTCATTTCGATCAACCAACCGATAGCGATCTCTTTCTTCCGAAAATCCCTGTCGAAATTACAGTCATCGGACTATGAGTCTCGTATAGTTCTTCCCATACTCTTATTATATATTATGATTTATACTATCATATGAATATAGAAGACAAACTGACAAAACCCGACTCATCGCCCGAGACGTATGAAATCGAGGATGTGGCGTTCATCGGTCGCACACTCGATGAGTACGTACGTATGTTCGACCTCGACCTCGACGACCTCGCTGACGCCTCGATTCTCGACTGTCCATCGGGGGCCTGCGCTTTCGTCGCCGAAGCGACGAAGCGTGGAATTTCAGCGGTCGGGGCGGACGTGATGTACCGATCGGATTACGACGACCTCGACGAACGCGGCGAGGTCGATATCGAGATGGCGCTTGAGGGTTTCGACGGCGTCGAAGACCTGTTCGAATGGGAGTTCTACGGCAATGTGGACGGCGTCCGAGAACGCTGGACGAACGCATACGAAACGTTCATCGACGATTACCCCGCCGGTCTTGCCTCCGAACGGTACGTTCCCGCCAAACTCCCGAGCCTTCCGTTCGAGGATGACGAGTTCACCCTCACACTCTCGGCGCATTTGCTGTTGCTCTACGCCGACCGACTGAGCCACGAATTCCACGTCGAATCCCTCCGTGAGCTCGCACGGGTAACCGAAAACGAGGTTCGAGTTTACCCGCTTGCGGATTTCGAAGGAACACCGTACGCGCGATTGGACGAAATTCTCGATGCGTTAGAGGAAGACGGCCACGGCGTCGAAATCAAGGCAGTTCCGTTCGAGTTCCAACGCGGTGCCAGCGACATCCTCGTCATCGATTGCGCCTGATTGCAACTGGTACCCGGTTCGTTCGCTGCTGACAAACCGCTCCCAGTACGGACTCCTCCAACCGATTCATTACGTTCGGGGTGCACGTTACCTCTCGTCGTTCGGATTCAGTCGTGTTCTACTGTCTGCTATTTATCCACTACAAACACAAAATCCAAATATACTTGCCGCGGCACCGTAGAGAGTTCCCCATGAGTCGGACCGTCGCCGTCGCACATTATCCGGAGGGTGCTGGTCACGCGACCCGGATGCTCGCCGTGGCACAGGCACTGGAAGGGCCGGAAACCGACGTCGTTCTCGCCGGTGGTGGCCCCGGGTCACGGTTTATCGAGTACAACGGATACGAAGTGTACCGCCCGGCGACAGTCGATTATATCGGCGACTATCAAGGTGGGTCGATTCTCGATGTCGTCACGAGGAGCGTTCCAAACAGTCTCAAACGGGTGTTCGATTTTGCTCGATGGCTTCGTCGGGAAGACCCCGCAGCGCTCGTTACCGACGACATGTTCGCCGCGATGGCGGCCCAGTTCACTGCCACGCCACTGTACGTGCTCACGCACAACGCCGCGTCCTACTACGACGCCGCGATCCAAGAAGCGTTCACGTGGTTGTTGAATCAGTATCAACTCTCGGTCGCCCGTGCGTTCCTCTATCCTGCCGTCTGGCCGCCGGACCAGGGTGACCCGCCAGGCGTCGTTCATATCCCACCGATCGCACTCGAACCCAACGGCGCACAAGCGCCGGACGACGTCGGCGTTCTCGTGGTTCCGAGTACCTACTCCACGAACTTCGGTGAGCTCGCGCGAATGCTCCGGGAAGAGGGCCACACAGTGACGCTCGTCGGCGACGACGACTGGGAATGTGCTGCGTCGCTCCTTCCGTGGATTCGGTCAGCAGACATGGTCGTCTGTTCGGGCTACTCCACGGTCATGGAGGCCGCCGTCGCCGGAACGCCGTGTATCATCTACCCCTTCACCGACGAACAACACGGTGTCTCACGGGTCATCGAACGCAGAGGCCTTCGCGGCTTCCAGGTCGAACACTCGACTCCACACATCCTGCGGGCGGTGCGCCATCCACCGGAAGCACCCAGTCACGAAAACGGTGCGAAGCGGGCCGCGGAGTTCGTGCTCAACCACATGGAGTAGCAAACACGCGATACCACGGTAATTTGCCACTGCCGAAATCGGCTTTTTCCCTTCCACTGACGTGTACGTATGGTACAGGTGACGGTCGGGGCGCGACTCCACTTCGGATTCCAGAACCTCTCGCTCGCCCACGAGCGACTGTACGGCGGGCTTGGAGTCGCGCTCGAATCACCGATCGTCTCAGTCGAGGCAAATCCAGCAAACGAGCTACGATGCGACGATTCCCGCGCACGGGAGTACGCTCGCTGTGCCACGGATATTTTGGGCGTTCCGGGCGTGAATCTGCGAGTGCACGAAACCCTGCCAAGCCACGTCGGACTCGGTAGTGGAACACAGCTCGCGCTCACGGTCCTCGCCGCAGTTGCGCGGGCGTACGACCGCCAGCCGATGATCCACGAGAACGCACCCGAACTCGACCGTGGCGGGAGAAGCGGCGTCGGCGTTTCGACGTTCGAGCGAGGCGGGTTCGTCGTCGATGCGGGCCATCCGACGGAGCGGTTCACGACTGCCCGCCCTCGTCGCGGCGAGTGGTCAGTGCCACCAATCGTGGCCCGTCGACCGATTCCCCCGGAGTGGCGATTCGTCATCGTGCTTCCCGAGTCCGAACCGGGGAGAAGCGGCGACGAGGAGGACGAGAGCATGCGTACCGTCGTCGAGCGGGCGGACCCCACCATCGCGAACGACATTTCCGTAGTGCTCCTTCGGCGAGCGCTTCCGGCAATCGCACGCGACGACCCCGTGGAATTCGGGAATGCAGTGGCCGAAATCGGCCGGTTGAACGGTGCTTGGTACGCCGACGAACAGGGTGGTGTCTATCGTCCGCCGGTCGGTGAACTCGTGACGCTGATGGAAGAATCCCCCGCGATTTTCGGTGCGGGTCAGTCCTCGTGGGGACCTGCCGTATACGGCGTGACGACGCGAAATCGGGCGGACAGAGCGGTCGAAGTCGCACAACTGGCGCTCGATTCGGCGGGGGTCGGCGGCGACGTGCTGGTTGCTCGGCCACGGAACAGCGGCGCGAGCGTAAACGGTAAGCAGTAGGCCCGATTGTCACCCACATGAACAGAATTCCGTTCGGCGTTTCACAGTTCGATTCGCTCGTCGGCGGGGGGTCCCCACCTGGAAGCGTCGTTCTCTTGGCAGGTGATGCCGGGGCGGGTGCGCGCGAGTTCGCGTACACCAGCGCGATGATGAACGCCCTCGGACACGCGAACTCGACCCTTTTCGACCTTCATTACGGAGCAGTCGATTCGCGTGCCACGCTTCCACGAGCGGTCCATTATATTTCATTTACCGCCAGCTCTAGGGAGATTCACGCAGAGGTCACGCATACCATCGACGAGGAACTCGTGTCGCCCGCGTTCGAGGCGGTTCGGTTCGAAGATCTCTCGACCGAATATTTTCAGCTGAGTCCGATTCCCCACGACTGGTACGTCGAACGGCGACGTACCATCGCCGACCTCGGGAGGAGCCACGACCGCCGGGACATCCTCGAAGCCCTCGGTGAGTATCTCACGAAGCACGCATCCGACAACCTCGTCGTCATCGACTCGCTTACCGATCTCGTGTCCCTCCCTGACGAGCAGGTTGACTGGCACGAGATTCCGATGCTGTTGAAGGGAATGAAAAAGGCCTCGCAGTCGTGGAACGGCCTGATTCTCGTGCTTCTCGACCAGGAAAGTCTGACGAGCACGCAGATAGGCGAACTGATGGGTGCGACCGATGGAACCATCAGTTTCGAATGGGAGCGCGGCGGCAACGAACGCGCGCGAACGATGTTCGTTCGTGAGTTCCGGGGCGTCCTCTCTCGAATCGAAGAGGAAGATATCATTCGCTTCGAAATCGAGATTCAAGACGACGGATTGGACATCAGTAACGTTCGTAAGATTCGGTAACCCCGAAACGACGATGGTTCGCTTATTGCCGTTCGAACGAAGCCAAATCGATGGTACGAGATACCGACGTTCGCCCAGTACGGGTCGTTGTTCGTCGTTCGGGAGTGGTGTGCGCCGAAGGAGATGGTCGGTATCCGGGACGCTTCCGCCCACTTCGTTCATGTGCGTTGCGCTATGCGGCACTCGGCATTCGGTTGGATTTTTCCCTTACGTCCGTGTTTCGCAAAAAGTGGGACCGCCGAGAGTCGAACTCGAGTCCTACGGACCCCATCCGCAGAGGATACCACTACCCCACGGTCCCGCGGCATTTCGGAAAAGGCGAGTGCGTGAGTTAAGCCCTTCGCTTCACTCCTGCTCTCTCGGAACGACGAGGTCACCATCGTCACGCACCGCAAGACTGGCTACGGGGTCGTTTTCGTAGGCCGAAACGCCGTGATATCGGCCAACGACGTAGCCGTCGTGGTCGCTCTCTATCGACGTTTTCGTGTCGCCGTGGGGCGTTACGATGTCCGCGATAACGTCACCCTGCTCGAAGGAATCACCCGCCTCGACACGATGGCGGACGATTCCGGCCGTGTCGGTGTGAGGATGGACCGCCCGCTTGACCGGGTAATCGACGGGCGCGTCGAGACCGGTCGGATCCGGACCACCCGGGAGCATGTCGAGTTCGCGCATGACGTTCAGTAGCCCAGTCACGCCGTGTTCGCGGATATCCTCCGCTACAACCTCGAACCCGCCGAGTTCGACGGTGAAGGCCGGGATTCCGGCGTTGTTGAGGGCGGCCCCCGCTGTCGAGCGCTGGAGATTCTGTTCGACGTACTCCTCGGCGGCGTACTCGTTGATGACCGGGAAGTCGTAGGCGTCTACCAGCCGTTCGAGTTCGTCGACGAGTCGATTTGCTTCGTCCTCGGTTCGCTCGCTGCCGTGGAGAACCCGGTCCCGAATCACGAACGGAATCGACCCGACTTGGGCTGTGTGGAGGTCGATAAGCACGTCGGCGGAATCCTCGAACGCGTCGTAAATCCGCCCGTCGATGAGTTCCTGTACGCGCGGTGGGCGTGAGCTATCGGCGTCCGGGTCCGGAAAGTATCTGTTCGGGTCGTCACCGTGATAGGGGGACGTTCGGGACGTCTGCCGCAGACCGGCGGGGTTGAGGTTCGGAAGACAGACGACAGTGCCTCGAATCCGGGATTCGAGGCGCTCTTTCATCACGTCCTGTGCGGTGGCGAGTGCGGTCACTTCGTTGCCGTGAATCGAAGCCGTAATCCAGAGCGTTGGGCCGTCCTCTTCGCCCTCCGCGATGAGTACGGGGAGTCGTTCCGGAGTGCCGGTCGGGAGGTCGGTAACGTCGAACCATCCGGTGGCGAGTTCGCCGGGGGAGGATTCCGCGGTGCCGATTTTCATACCCGGAGGTTCTCGGCCGGAAGTAAAAAATCGCGTGTAGCGGCAGTGAGAGGGAAACGAACCGGTGATGTGCCCAGGTTTTTGACACCCCCGGGAGGAGTTCGACAGCACGGATTGAGGGGACCGTCGACGTCGTCCTTAACTCGACCCCTCCGACGTCGTTTCCACCGTCGATGTATCACACCCGTTCCGTGTCGTGAAAAAGTCCGACCGAATACCGAATCGTACGCGTCGAGGTTTTCCCTCGAAATCGGTGGCCCTCGGTTCTCGGACGTCACCGTCGTGAGCGCACCGATGCTGCGCAAGCCGACGGTCGCCATATTCACGGAAGAAAATCCAGCGAAGGACGTCCGCCGGTCCATAGCATCACTGAGAAGATATATAGATAAACCCCTTTTGTGGAAGCCATGGGGCATTTATTGACAAAATAGTTAGACAAACGATGATTTTTCGACAGTATGGAACCCGGGGTGATCACACCAGCACGCGCTCCAGCGCGACGACTTCGTCCGTCTCCGCGTCGGCATCGCCGACCATCCGTCCGAGACAGACTGCCGTGCCGTTCGGCGTAAAACAGGCGACGAGTTGGTCGCGTTCCGCATCGTCCGCGTCGATTACGCCGGGTGCGTACACCGGTGCGCCGTTTGCGACCTGGACGGCCGCGTTCGGAGCGATGGTTACCGACGGGAGGTGTGTCAGCGCGCGCTCCGCCGGGTGGACGATTTCGCGCAGCCAGTCGTCCTTCCCCGTTTCCCGCCATCGTTCGAGGGCGTCCGAGAGGTCGTGTAGGGTAACGAGGTCGGTGTCGTCGAAGGGGTCGGTTCCGGTTCGGCGGAGATGCCCCATGTGTGCGCCGGTACCAAGCGCGAGTCCGATGTCGTGACTGAGCTTTCGGATGTAGGTACCACTTTCACAGCGAATCCGCAAGAGCGCCTGTCTGTCGCGGACTTCGAGCACGTCCAGTTCGTAAATCTCGCGCACGCGAAGTCGGCGGGAGACGGCGCTCTTTCGCGGTGGTTTCTGATACAGCGGGGCTTCGAACTCTTCGACGATGGCTTCGATGTCGCCCGGCGGTTCGTCGTGCAGTTCGAGCACGGAGACGTACTCCTTCGCCCCTTCGAGAAACACCTGTGAGACACGAGTTGCGACGCCGGTCAGCACCGGCAAACAACCCGTTACCTTGGGGTCGAGGGTCCCGGCGTGGGCCGCCTGCTCCACGTCACAGCGGTCACGAACCCATGCCGCGACCTGATGGGCGGACGGACCGGGCGATTTGTCGAGGTTGATGACGCCGAATTCGAGGAGTTCCTCGGGCGAACGGTCGTCTGGTGGGGCGCGAAGCGTCATTAGAAGTCGTACGAGACGCCGGTAATCGGGTACTTGCCTTCGTCTGCCGACGGGTCGTAATCCTCGACGGCGGTCGTCAGCATGTCGAGCACGTCCTCGGGGTCCCACCGCGCGGTGTTGATACTCAGGTCGTAGATGGTGAGGTCGGTGATGTCGATGTTGTAATACTCATCGTATCGCTGTGCCTCACTGCCCGCACGAGCACGGGTTTCGGTCGCCGCCTGTTCGACGGCTTTCTCCTCTCGGTCGGCGATTCGAGCCGCACGAACGTCGAGCGGAGCGTCCAGCCAGATCCGGAAATCGGCGTGCTCCCCGGCGAGCCATCCCGCGAGGCGGGATTCGAGGACGACATCGTCGCGTTCGACGGCGATTTCGCGGAGTCGTCTGTCCAAATCGCGGTCGATCTCCTCGTCTTCTTCGGCGAGTTTGTTGAACTCCAGCGGCGTGAGGTCGCGCTCCGCGGCGAGTTCGCGAAAGATATCGCCGCCGCTCACGTGTTCGAGTCCGAAAATCTCGGCGAGTCCCTCGGCGGTCGTACTCTTCCCACTCCCCGGTGGACCGGAGACTGTCAGTAGCATATTCCCTCTCGAACGGGAACCAAGAAAGAGGTTTTGAACTTACGTCGGCGTCGTCTGGATGTTCAACGCCTTGCGGATGAGTTGCGTGAACGCCATCGAGCAGAGGAAGTACCAGACGATCCACGCCTGCATCGGGCCGATGACGCCGGTTTGCCACCCTGCTTCGCCTACGAATGGAAGAACGATCTTCGTCGGGAGGACCGACCCCGTCTTGTCGCTGATCCGCCAGTACATCCAGAGGAAGACGGGGATGGTGATGAACATCGTCCAGACCATCGGGCGGAACTGCTCCTTGAACATGCCCGCCTGGTCGCCCATGGCTTCCATCTGCTCCTCGCGGATGCGCTCCATCGCCTGCTCGTCGCCGCGCTCTTTGGCCTCCTTCTGGCGCTTTTGGATGTCCTTCATCCGTTCCTGGTACGCGCCCATCTTCTCCATGTTCATCAGGTTGTCCTGCAAGAGCGTGGAGTAGAGTCCAGTCAGCATGGCGAGGATCATGATGACGACGTAGAACGGAAGCGTCGACTCGACCGGACCCAAGAAGACATCGACCGCACCGCCGACGACGTTCCGAACCGAATTGATGGAGTAGCCCGCGAACAGGCCGATACTGGCCACCGCCGCGAGTTTGTCCCATTTCGACCACGTCGTCCCTTCCACGTCGTCCACGTCGGTGGATGACGTGGACGTGGTACCCCCGCTCGAACCGTCGAGCGCGCTTCCGACCGCGTCGGGGTCGGCGAGTTCGAATCCGCGGTCGCCATCCACGAGGATACCCTTCTCTATCATGCGACCCCACTGGCCGCTCGTGATGTCGTCGCTCACGTCGCTCCACTCGACCTCGTCCGATCCTTCGTCGGTGTGTTCGTACACGACCGAGAGGGCGTCGGCCATCGCCGCGTCCTCGGCGATGAGCGATTCCACTTTCTGCGCTGTCCGTGCCATTAGGTGGGTTTTGGAATCCGCCATTAATCAACCTTCGCCATCGACACGAGGAGCGAAAATCGTGGTTCGATACCGATACGGTGTCGTCGGTGGGGACTGCCGACTCCGATACGACCGTCGCCCCACCGCAGCAGCCGCGGTCCATCCCAACCGATTCCCATCTCCCCTTTCGTTCGTCTTTTGTATCGATTTCCTGACGGCGTTGGCAACAAAATTTTTCGTCGTTCCCACGGTTCCTTCCGATGGAGGACAGACCGATGACGGAAATCTACCAGCGACTGGAAGCGGAGTTGGAGAAGAAAGGCGAAATCATGGTGAAGACGGCTGGTGGCGAGGAACTCGAACTCCACACCCACAACGTCGAGTTCGAGGAAGAACCGTACATCAAAATCGAGGCCGACGACGAAATCCACTGGGTGGACGCGAACCATATCGCCCACTACTGGATTCACGAGGAGATTTAACTCGAACTCGGCTCGGCTTCTTTTGTGCGATCGCGTCCGAACTTACGGAGCGTCCGGTAGAGTGGAAACAGCGCATCTTCCAACCGTCCGGAGACGCCAGTCGGGTGCGAGCAGACGATAACGGGAACACCCGCGAGTTTGGCGTACGAGACGACGCGGTCGGGCGTACTGCCGAAGACCCATCGTTTCAGTAGGCGGGTGCGTGACGCCCCGATAACGAGGACGCCGCCGCGCTCCGCGGTTTCCGCGACGAGTCCTTCCGCAACCGTATCGGACGACGTTTCGTGACTGTGTACCGACGGAACGTCTCCGAGTTCCGAGAGCGTCTCCTCGATGTCCTCCGCAGTGCCACCTTCTCCACCAGGCGTGACGCTGACGACGTGAACGTCGGACCCGCTTCGTCCGAGTTCGTTAACGAGGGAAAGCGCCGTGCTGTGGTGTGGACCACCGCCAGCACCGACGGTGACGGTGTCGAGCGACGACTCGGCCGTGAACCCGTCCACGAACAGCACGTCGCAGGGCGAATCGTACTCGACTTCCTCGGCGATGTCCTCGTGTTCGTCCGGATATCCCATCAGAATCAGGTCGGCGTCGTCCTCGCGGGCAGTGTGGAGGATGTCGAAGGAGACGCTCCGACAGATGTGCCCTTCGACGGTGTACTCCACGTCCACGTCGGCGTCGTCCATGATTTCGAGCAGTCGGTCCGCCCGTGCGTCGGCGACGTCCTCGACGCTCTCGCCCGGGGTCTGTTCGGGGATTTGCGTGACGTTGACGATTTGAACGACGGGGTTCTCGCCGCGGAGGGACCCGACTCGTCCGGCCAAACGCACGTGTTCGGGCGCACGGTGCATTCGCTCGACGGGGACGAGAACGCGATATCTGTCGTCGTCGGATTCCCCGCCGTTCGTCGTCGGCGAACGCGCGGGAACGGTTCGCGAGATCATCTCGTCCACGTTCGGCGCGCCGCCCCAGGCGAGATACGCCACGACGAGGAGCGCCTCGATGGCGATGCCGACCGCAATTCCGCGAGGCGGAAGGTTCGTGATGAGCGCGAGGTTCGCCAACACGCCGAGTATCGGCAACCACGGGACGAACGGCACTTCGAGCGGTCGTTCCATCTCCGGGAACCGACGCCGGGAGAGGATGAGCGCGACGTTGACGACCGCAAGCGGCGCGAGCAGGTTCAGGTTGGCAAATCCGGTCAGTGCTTCGAGACCCAGATGGAGTGGACCGAATCCACCGTCGGCCGGAAACAGCGCGATGAACGTCAGCACGAGCGCGACGATAGTCCCCGTACAGGCGGCGACGCTCCAAAGCGGCGTCCCGTACTCGGGATGGATGCGCGAGAACTTCCGAGGTGCCTGTCCCTGTCGCCCCATCAGTGACCCGATTCCGCTGGCCGCGAGAATCGAGGCGTTCGAGGCGCTAACCATGCTGAAGATGGCTCCAGCAACGATGAGCCATTTTCCGAACGAACCGAGGAAATCCGCCGCGACCTTCCCCATCGCGGTTTCGCCCTGATTGGCGATGATCTGCGGATCCGTCGGCGAGTTCATCATCGCCACGATGACGAAGATGTACAGCACGGTGACGGTCACAATGCTCGCGCCGATCGCTTTCGGCACCGTCTCCTTTGGATCGATGATCTCACCCGCGCTGGCCGCGATGGCCGAGAACCCGAAGAACGTGATGAACGCGACGGCGGCGATGGAGACGATTCCCGTCGGACTCCCCTTCGCGAAGCCACCGACGAAGGTATCGACCGTTTCGGCCGGTGCTTGATAGGCGAGCGCACCACCGATGAACGCGAGCAGGACGGCGACTTTCGCGCCCGTGACGAGTACCTGAAACGTCCCGCTCTCCTCGGTTCCACGGGCGTTCAACACCCCGAGGAGGATTGCGGTGGCGATGGCAACCGTCCCGTGCGGAATCGAGATTCCATGCGGGATGATGAACTGGTGAAACCACTCGCCCATCGTGGCGAGGTAGAACGCGGTCGTCGCGGAATACCCCAAAAACAGGGAGGCGCCGACCGCGAAGAGCAGGCGGTCGTCCTCGAACGTGCGCGACGAAAACAGGTATCCACCGCCGTTTTCGGCGTAGATGGAGGCGAACTCGGAATACGAGGCCGCCGTCACCCCCGCGATGGCCGCCGCGATGACGAACGAGATGATAGCGTTACTGCCGATCGCCGCGACAGCAGTTCCGGAAAGCGAGAAAATACCCGCGGCAATCATCGTCCCCAGTCCTATCGCGAAGGCGACACGGAATCCCAACGTACGGGTATGTTCTACCATATCCGGAAGCGTACCGTATCGGGTTAAAGAAACGTTGGGGCTGAATGTGCAAGCAACGGTGCGACCGACAAATTTCCAATAGCTATCGCGGGCCACCAAACCTTTCGTACACCCATCCTTTAGCTCGGATGATGACTGACAGTTCTACCGAAACTACGACCGACTCTGCGGATATTCAGACCGAACTCGACCGCGACATCGGTCTCGTCGGCGCGGTTGCGCTCGGCGTCGGGACGATGATCGCGGCGGGCATCTTCGTCCTCTCCGGGTTGGCGGTGAGCAACGTCGGCGCGGCCGCCATCGTCTCGTTTCTCGCGGCCGCGCTGGTGGCGAGTTTCACCGCGTTCGCCTACGCGGAGTTCGCGGCCATCTATCCCGAAAGCGGTGGCGGCTACATGTACGTTGCCAACGTGTTCGATACCGATCTGACCTACATCGTCGGGTGGTCGATGATCCTCGGCTATCCCGCGAGCGCCGCCTTCTATCTCGCTAGCTTCTCCGACTGGTTCTACCGGTTCATCTACCCGGCGCTGTCGATTCCACAGGCGATACCCTACTGGATTGCGGGACTCGTCGTCCTCGCCCTGCTCGTCGGGGTGAACCTCAAAGGGACCGAGGAGACGGGTCTCTTCCAAATCGTCGTCACCGGGCTGAAGGTCGCCCTCATTATCCTCTTCCTCTACGGTGGCCTCCAAGGGTTCGATGCCTCCGTCGTCACATCGTCCATGACGGATAACCTGAACGACCTGCGCCAACTCGGCCTGACGACCGCACTGGTGTTCATCACCTTCTTCGGCTTCGAAGCTATCGCAACCAACGCCGAGGAAATCGAGAAGCCGAGCGAGAACATCCCCCGTGCCATCTTCATCAGCATGGGCTTCGTTACGGTCATCTACGCGCTGGTTGTGGTCGTCATCGTGCTGGCCGTCAACAACGGGGAGTTCCTCGAATTCCTCGCTCAACAGGCCGGACTCTCCGGATCGGAGGCTGCGAAGAACTTCGTCGCACAGAACGGCGAGATCTCGATGGGACGGGCGGCTCAGTACTATCTCGGTGATTTCGGTTTCTACGTCATCATCGTCGGCGCGCTGTTCTCGATGCTGTCGGCCGCGAACGCGACGATTCTCGCGGGGTCACGGGTCAAGCTCGCGATGGCCCGCCGAAACCACCTGCCGGAGCAGTTCGAGGACCTCCACCCCTCGCTGAACACGCCATACAAATCCGTCCTGCTGACGGGGGGACTCATCACCTTCTACATGGTCGTGTTCACGGTGTTGCTCGGGACGCCACCGGGTGCGGAAGAGGGAGCGACGATGGGGGTCAACAGCCTGCTGTCGTCGCTCGGAGTTGGACTGCACGTTCCGCACGTCTTCCACCTCGGCCTCCATGCTGTCACCCACTTTGCGGACTTCATGCTGCTCGGCGGCCTCATCTTCGTCAATCTCGCCCTCATCCAGTCCCGCCGAAAACGGCCGAACATCGACCGAGGATTTACCGTGCCCTTCGTCCCGTGGGTTCCGATTATCGCGGTCATCGCGAACCTCGTCCTGCTGGTCAACGTCGAACCGAAAGCGTTCGTCGTCGGTCTCCTCGCGCAAGTCATCGGCATCGGGTTCTGGTTCGCGTGGAAAGCCACCGACCCGGAGGAAACGCAGTTCGAACGCGCGACGCCGACGGTCGTCACCGAACGCGAACCGTCCGACGGCCGGGAGTACCAACTCGCAGTGCCCATCGCCAACCCCGAGCACGTAGAGCAGATGATGGAAACGGCGATCGATATCGCCGAAGACAGGAACGGCGAACTGCTGGTGCTTTCGGCCGCGCTCGTTCCCGAACAGACGCCTATCTCGGAAAGCTACCGTTCCGTCGATGAGGAACGAGAGGTCCTCCGCAAAGCGATGTCCTCCGCCGAGGATTCGGACGTGCCGGTGAACGGCATCGTCCGAATCGGCCACCGCGCCTCCGACGCCATCCTACATACGGTCGAACAGCACGACAGCGATGCGGTGCTTATCGGATGGCGCGGTCGGGGGTCACACCGTAGGGAAGTCGTGCTCGGAAGCACCGTCGATAGGGTCGTCGAGGAAGCCCCCTGCGACGTGTTCGTGGAGAAAATCGGCCCGCAAACCGCGGATACCGATTCCGTTTTGGTCCCGACGGCGGGCGGTCCCCACGCCGAGCTGGCGAGCAAGGCTGCCCGCGCTATCGCGCGTGCCGAGGATGCGACGGTCGAAGTCGCACACGTTGTCCCCCCAACCGCCTCGGACGCGGAGCGCGAATCGGCCCGCGAAACGCTGTCAGAGACCGCAGTGGTGTTGGACGGCGTTTCGGTTACGCAGTCGGTACTCGAAGGGGAGGACGTCGCGGCGACGATCGTCGAACGAACCGACGACCACGACCTCACCGTCATCGGCGCGACGCGTGAGAGCGAACTTCAACAACTCGTTTTCGGCGCGCTGCCCGAAACCGTCGGGCAACGCGCCAAATCGACCGTCATCATGACGAAACGGAACCTCGGGATCACCTCGCGGTTCGCCCGGTGGCTCCAGTAACCGCCGCTGTTCGAAAAGAGAAATATCCTTACCCTACCGGTGGAAAGACCCGACAAGAATGACACGGAGGGTAATGCATGCGCGTCATCATCGTCGGCGCTGGTGAGGTCGGTTCGTCCATCGCCGAGAGTCTCGCCGATAACCACGAAGTGGTCGTCGTCGACCAGGACGGGGAGCGCGTGGACTCGCTCACCTACTCGCTCGACGTGCTCGCAATCGAGGGTGATGGGACCTCGCTCGACACGTTACGGGACGCCGGTATCGAACAGGCCGACATGATAATCGCCAGCACCGACGACGACGAGACCAACCTCGTCATCTGCGGGACGGCGAAAACGATAGACGACCCGTTCACCATCGCGCGGGTGAAGAAGGTGGACTACCTCGACACGTGGGATCACGCCGAGCAGGGCGCGTTCGGCGTGGATTTTATGGTCTGTACGAACCTGCTCACCGCGATGGATATCGTCCGTGTTATCGGCCTTCCCGCCGCGCGCGACGTGGATCCCTTCGCCGGCGGCGAGGTGCAGATGGCTGAGTTCGAAGTCCGCGCGGAGAGTCCGGTCGCGGACCAGACCGTTCGTCAGGCGGACCGATTCGACTCGCTCACGTTCGCCGCGATCATCCGTAACGGCGACGTCGCGATCCCCCGCGGTGAGACGGTGATCCAAGCCGACGACAAAGTCGTCGTCATCGGCAGTCCGGAGAGCGTCCAACAGTTCGCGCTCGAAGTCGCACCCGACGAAACGCCGAGTGCGGACAAGGAGTTGGTCATCATCGGTGGGAGCGAAATCGGGTTCCATACCGCCAGGTTGCTCGAAAATCGGGATTTGCGACCGAGACTCATCGAGCAGAATCAGGAGCGTGCTCGGGAACTGGCCGAAGATCTACCGAAAACCGTTGTGATGGCCAGCGACGCGACCGATGCCGAGTTTCTCGCCCGTGAACACGTGGACGAAGCGGACGTGGTCGTCGCGGCCTTGGAGAACGACGAAAAGAACCTCCTCGTCTCGGTGCTCGCGAAACAACTCGGTGCGGAGCGGGCAATCGCGATCGTCGAGGACGCCGAGTACGTCTCACTGTTCGAGGCGGTCGGTATCGACGTAGCGGTCAACCCGCGCGAAGTTACCGCAGAAGAGATCACTCGCTTTACCCGCGAGGAACGTGCCGAAAACATCGCGCTCATCGAGAACGACCGTGCGGAGGTGCTCGAGATCGAAATCGACGCCGACAGCGTCCTCACGGACCGACCCATCCGCGAAGCCGTTTCCGACCTTCCGAACGGTGTCGTCATCGGCGCGATTACCCGTGAGGGGGCGTTCGTCGTCCCGCGTGGTGATACGATCGTAAAAGAAGGCGACCACGTCGTGATGTTCGTCGATACCGACGTGCTGAACGAAGTGAGTGCCGCGATATGAAGTTCCGTGTCGATTGGCGAGCCAGCGTCAGTCTCGTCGGGTCGGTGGTCAAATGGCTTTCAGTCCCACTACTGTTTCCGCTCCTCATCGCTGTTTACTACGGCGAGCTCAACGGACTTCGAACGTTCGTCACGACGATCGCCATCGCACTGGTAGTTGGATGGTCACTCGAGCGAATCGACCCTGACCCCGACCTCGGTGCACGCGAAGGGTTCCTCATGGTTGCGCTGACGTGGTTCGTCGTCTCTATCGTCGGCGGGCTACCGTACGTTATCGCCGGGAATCAGATCTCTTTCCTGGGTCAGTTCCCCTTCATTCATATCGTTTCGGGTCCCTCGACGCTGGCCGACCCGATCAACGCGCTATTCGAAAGCATGAGTGGTTTCACGACCACCGGTGCGACGGTGATGGGGGATATCTCGTTCGAAACGCACTCCCGTGCCCTGTTGATGTGGCGGCAGTTGACCCAGTGGCTCGGCGGAATGGGTATCGTCGTTCTCGCCGTCGCGATCCTCCCGGAACTGTCGGTCGGCGGCGCGCAGTTGATGGACGCGGAAGCGCCCGGACCAGGGATTCAGAAACTCACACCGCGAATCGCTGAAACTGCCCGTGCACTCTGGAAGGCATATCTCGGCATCACGGCGCTCGAAATCGTCCTGCTCTATGGTCTCTACCTCGCCGGACTCGCGCCCGGGATGACGCTCTACAACGCCGTCGGTCACGGGTTTACGACGATGGCGACCGGCGGCTTCTCGCCCGAGGCGAGAAGCGTGGAAGCGTTCTCGATGTGGGCACAGTGGGTCATCGTCCCGTTCATGATCGCGGCGGGAACGAACTTCGCGCTGTTCTGGCACGTACTGAACGGCGAACCGCGAAAGCTCATCCGCGACGCGGAGTTTCGGTTCTACATCGGCGTTCTAGCCGTTCTTTCCGCAGTTTTGACCATACTTATCTACACCCACCAGGGGCTGGTGTTCGTTCCCGGCGGGCCACCTGTCGCGGGCAACATCGAATCGTCGATTCGACACGCCACCTTCCAACTCGTCTCCATCGTCACGACGACGGGATATGCGAGCATGGACTTCAACACGTGGAACAGTTCGGCTCAATACCTGCTGCTTGCGGCGATGCTGATCGGCGGAAGCGCCGGTTCGACCGGCGGTGCTATCAAAATCGTTCGGTGGATGGTTATCCTGAAATCGTTCCGCCGGGAGTTGTTCACGACCGTCCACCCGGAAGCGATTCGACCCCTCCGCCTGGGCGGACGGGCACTGGACGAGCGTGCGGTTCGCGGCATCTACGCGTTCAGCCTTCTCTACCTCGTCATCTTCCTCGTCAGCACGCTCCTGCTCTTCCTCGACGCGGAGCGAGCGGGCGGACCGAACCTGAACTCGCTGGAAGCGCTTTCGGCTATCGCCGCGACGCTCGGCAACGTCGGTCCGGGGTTCCAACTGCTCGGCCCGATGAACAACTATCTCCCCTTCTCCGACGCCTCGAAGCTGCTCATGATCATGCTGATGTGGATCGGCCGACTCGAAATCCTCCCCGTGCTGGTGTTGCTGACGCCCGCCTACTGGCGGTCGTGAGGAATGGACTCTTTTTCCTTTTGCCACCCCTACTAGGGTCGATGATTCGCGCATACACGGCCATCATTACGGGCTCCGGAATGTCGTCGGACGTCGTCGAGGCGATTCGCGAACTCCAGACCGTAACGGAAGCGCACATCGTCGCGGGAGATTTCGACATCATCGCGGAAATCGAAGCCGACGATCAGTACGAGATTCAAAAAACGGTGACGTCGGGAATCGGTTCGATTCCCGGTGTCGGACGAACCCGAACGTACGTCCTATTGGATTGAACGCCCGTTCGAAGCTATCCGAACAGGCGCTCCCGAATCGACCGAGTGCGTGCTTTCTCGGCGAGGAGGACCGAACAGTCCACGTCGTTCACCACGTCGAGCGCGAGCGACCCGCGGACGAGACGCGACAGTAGCCCCTCCTCGGTTGCGCCGATAATGAGCATCGTGCACGCTTCGGCCGTTCGCTCGATCGCCGATTCGACGTCGCCGTTCTCGACGACGAGGTTCGCATCGTCTAGATCGTGGTCCGTGGCCCACTCGGAGAGGAACCGTTCACCGTCCTCCGTCGAATCGTCGGTAACGTAGAGAAGTGACACCTCGGAGTCGTATTCGGAACGGAGCATCCGAGCGATCGCGGCGCTGAGGTCGGAGTCCGGTCCACCCGCAGTTGGCACGAGCACTCTGCTGGGGTCGAAGCCACGGTCACGGTAGACGACTACATCGCACGGGAGGTCGTTCGTGAGTTCGTCGATCGCGCTCTCCGCACGTCCGGGCGATCCATGGCTGTCCTCGCCCCAGCCCATGACGACGAGGTCCGCACCGTGGGTTCGGGCGGCGTCGAAGATTTCCTCGAACGAGCGGTGGGAGAGAATGGTATGTGTTTCGACCGGAACGCCGAACGTTTCGGCGTCTTCGCGGGCTTGGTCGAGCAGCTCCCTGGATTCCGCGTCGAGCGTTTCGACGTGCTCCGCGCCGCTGGCGAGTGGCGTCTGGTCGGGCACCTGTACGATGTGGGTGGCGACGACGGTTCCGCCGCGCTGACTCGCCACCGCACTGGCCAGCGAAATCAGGTCCTTTTCGTGTTCCGGGTTCGCCAGCGGTACCATAACGCGGTAATCGCCGCCGTCCGGTTTCACGGATGTCGCCGCCGAAACGGCCGGCTCCGGCATCTCGTCGGACCGACTGAGGACGTACTTACTCAGAACGCCCTGTTTGTCGGTCTTGTCGCTAGCATAGAGGAAATACCAGAGCATCCCGACCGGAATCGATGCGAGTGCGAGGACGATAATGTTCCTCGGGTTGAACGCGATGAGGGCGAACGACAGTATTGCACCCAAAATCGGCGTTATCGGATAGAGTGGCACTCGGAAGGACGGTTCGTACTCATCGACCTCCGCTTCTCGCATCACGATGAGCGCGATGTTGAGCAGGCCGTACACGATGAGGTGGAGGATACTCCCGATGTTCGCGAGCAGCGTAACGTCACCGATGAGGATGAGTCCGAGGATGATACCGCCCGTCACCGCGATGGATCGATACGGCGTACCGAACTGTTCATGGATCTCGTTCAGCCACGGGGTGACGAGTTTGTCACGGCCCATTGCGAAGTTGATTCTGGAGGACGCCAGAATCGAGGCGTTCGCGCTGGACGCCGTCGCCAACAGGCCACCGAACGTGATGAGGCCACCGCCGAGAACGGCGAGGCCGATCGTTCCGAACGCGACTTCGGCAACGTCGATAACCGGCGTTTCCGTCACCGCAGGAACGAGTTCCGTCCAGTTGATGACGCTCATCAACACGACCATCACGACGGCGTAGATCGCCGTCACGATAACGACGCTTCCCACGACTGCGAGCGGGAGGTTGCGTCCCGGGTTTTTGATCTCTTCGCCGACGGTCGTAATCTGGACGAAGCCGAGATAGGAGACGAAGATGAGCGCAGTCGCGGGCATGATCTGCCCGGTTCCCCTCGGTGCGAACGGTCGGAGGGTCGAAAGATTACCCTGCGTGAACCCGAGTATAGAGAACACGGTGAGGATACCCACAAGCGTGATGACGATGATGTTTTGAAGTCGTCCCGTTTCCTTCGCGCCGACGTAGTTGACGACGACGAACAGGGTCCCAGCGACCAGCGCGCCGACTTGGTCGGGCGTGAGAATCCACAGCGACGGCACTGCGACCAGCGTCTTCACGTACCCACCGAAGCCGAGCATGTAGAACGCCGAGGCGAACGCGAGACCGATCCAGTTGCCGAGTCCCGCGATGGAGCCGAACAGCGGGCCGAGCGCGTGATTGATGTAATAGTACGCACCGCCCGCTTTCGGCATCGCCGTTCCGAGTTCGCTGGCAGAAAGTGCGGTAAACAGGGAGATGATGCCGCCGATGACGAACGACAGGGCGACGGCAGGCCCGGCCATCTCCGCGGCCTGCCCCGGAAGGACGAAGATTCCTGCGCCGATCATCGTCCCGATTCCGATGGTCAGGGCAGCGAGCGGGCCCAAGTCCTTGGCGAGTTCCTCGTCCGACATCAGTCCTCCTCCGCGTCGGGTAGCACGACGACCGGTCGATTCGTGTCCGAAATGAGGGACAGCATTACGTCCCCGGTGAGCAGTTTCACCCAGCGACTGCCCCCACGAGGCGTAAACGCGATCGCCGTCGCATCGACCTCGTCAGCGATGTCGAAGATGGTTTCCGCCACGTCGGTTCCGAACGCGAGTTTCGTCTCACACGAGATGCCTGCATCGCTACAGCGCTTCCTGACGATGTCGAAGATGTCGTCCGCTCGTTCCTCGCGCTGTTCGACCGATGCCTTGTCGGGGACGCCACCACCTTTCTCGATGACGTGAAGGGCGATGACCCGACCGCCCGCCGACTCGATTCGTTCGAGCGCGGCGTCACAGGTTGCTTCGGCGTCTTTTTCACTGGCGACCGGGATGACGACGCGGTCGAACAGGCTCATGTGACGTACCACCCGGTGTCGATTACCTGGCGCGTATGCCGTCGGATCGCATCCATCCAGTGTTCTATGTCAGACGTATCTCTAATGGCGTGTCTGTGCGTCATGTGACGCAGTAGTTGCGGTGGGTATTCTTAATGGCTACGAAAATCCTACCGGTTCGTTACACCTCGACTGCCCAAACCGTGGCCGATTTTGGACATTCGTACACCTCTTGGAACGTTCGTTCCACGAACTGCGCAATTCTGTTGACGTCCGCTTTCGCGCTGATGCGGACGTTCGTCCCTTCGGCTTCCTCCGGGCTCCGGAGTTGCTCGATTTTGAACGCCGGAAACTCGCCCAAGAGTGCTTTGAGGCGGTCGAGTTCCTCGTCGGTGCAATCGAGGTTCAACGTCCGATCCCCGAATTGGATCCACGGCGGCGCCAGTTCCGATTCCGAACGATCCGTTTCACCATCGTCGTTTTTCGTTTCGGTTTCGCTATCGTCCACGTCCGTTTCAGCCTCGTGCCCGACCGTCAGCGTACAGAACGGACTTTCGCGCTCGCGGTGGGCACCGATCGCATCCACGACGAGCTTTCGCCGCTCTTTCGGTGTGTCGGCGCTAAATCGACCCATATCCACACTTCGTGGGCCGCCGACAAAAAGCGGACGCTCGGACGGTTTCCTTAAGCCTTTATGCGATGGCACTGCAGATGTAAGCATGAACCCGAACATCCTCATTCTGGGTGCGCCCGGTGCCGGAAAAGGAACTCAAAGTGCGCGAATCGCCGACGAGTTCGATGTTGAGCACGTCACGACGGGCGACGCGCTCCGCGCGAACAAACACATGGAAACGGAGCACGGGACGCCCGCGAGTTTCATGGACGCCGGCGAACTCGTCCCCGACCCCGTGGTGAACGAGATCGTCAACGCCGCACTCTCGGATGCTGACGGATACGTCCTCGATGGCTATCCGCGGAACCTCTCGCAAGCGGAGTATCTGGACGACATCACCGACCTCGACGTCGTGCTCTATCTCGACGTGGACGAAGAGGAACTCGTCCACCGACTGACGGGGCGACGACTCGACCCCGAAACGGGCGACATCTACCACGTCGAGTACAACCCGCCGGAAGACGAAGCAGTCGAAGCGCGTCTCGAACAGCGTGACGACGACAACGAGGAGACCGTTCGGGAGCGACTCCGGGTTTACCGAGAGAACACCGAACCCGTCATCGAACACTACGACGAAACGGGTGAACTCGTCCGTATCGACGGCGAGCAAACCCCGGACGAAGTGTGGGAAGACATCAGAACGACCGTCGAAAACGAAGCGTAACGTCGAACGCGCTCGATTTCGACTCGACTACTCTACCGTCAGTTCTTTCTCGCGGAATGGCGGACTCTGCTCGGAAAAGTACGTCCAGCCGTTGCTCGAACTCCGCTTCGCCGATATCACCGCTGGCATATCGTTTCCGAAGCGTTTCGAGCGCGGTTGGTTCCCGTTCGTCGTTCACGCCTGTGGTTTCGCCCGTCGATTCGACCCACCGACTCGTTACTCAAGCGATGAAAGTGAGGACGACTCCCGCGATGATGGCATTGGAAGCGAAGGCCCCGGCAATCGCAACGGGAATGACGAGGAAGCCATCCGACCGTGTCACTGGATTCGAATGGTTGTGGTGAAAGGGCTCGTCGAAAACGGTCGAGTTTTTGCTCGGAGGCGGAGGGGATTCCATCGTCGCAGCGCAACAGTTTCGGGCCGAACACGATCGGCGATCCGAGTCTACAGGACGCCGTTGTCCCGAAGCAGGTCGGCGAGAACGTGGAAGTAGAGCACCACGGCGGTGAAAATCGCCACCACCGGTGAGACGAGGAGGAACCCACCCACGAGAAGGCCCGCGAGTAGGGCATGCGAGAGGATACGTTCGTGTTCCAGTTTCGCACCATCCACGTCCTCGAACACCCAGTCTTGGTCGCCAAAGGCGGCGACGGGGTCGGCGAGACAGGCTTCGAGGTGCCGCCAACTTCCGGTACGAAGACGGGTGAGGAGGAAGTGGTCCAAGTCGATGAAGACGCTCAGGAGGACGCCGTAGACGAACAACCCCGCTAGCAGTGGAACCGAAACGGCTCCCGAAAGCGGAACGAGGAGAACGCCAGACACGACCACGCCGATGAGGAAATGCTCGCGCGAGTACATCTGTCGAACCCGACACGGTGACGGGAGTAAAAGGTAGCGTCCTACCCGGAAACCCGATGATATCCGCTGCGATTTTACTTCCACTGTATAGCTCATATTTTTATACGACTGTCAGATCATTCGCTTGGATGACCGGACCGGTAACCGTGTCGAAACCGCGATTCGAATACTTCCATCCGTGCATCCCTGTGGAAACACGCTCGGGTTCTGTCGCTACGGGAAATAAAAAAGCCCGTAGATCGCCGAAACCACCGACTTTCGATATGTTCATTGCCTTCCCGACGCAGTGATTTAGCCGATGGCAGGACACAGCGCGGAGCGTGTAACGCTCGCTCGACTCCCCTCCGGTGTCGAGCTCGAAACCACGATACACACCTACGAAGGTGCGGAAGACGGGGCAACTCTCTACGTGCAAGCCGCACAACACGGTCGCGAAATCAACGGCAGCGAAGTGCTTCGACGGTTCCACGAGGAAATCGACCCCGCCGAACTCGCCGGACGCATCGTCGCAGTTCCGGTCGCAGACCCGCTCACCTTCGACCGCGTGTCCTACACCACGCCCGAGCAGTTGGACAGTATCAACCCGAACATGAACCGGGTCTGGCCGGGCGACGACGAAGGAACGCTTCACGAGCGCATGGCGGCCACGCTCTGGGAGTACGCGAGCGAGGCGGACGCCATCGTGGACCTCCACACCGGCAGTCCCGACATGATGACCCACGTCGTGTTCATGGAGGGCGACGAGGAATCGCGAGCACTTGCGGAGGCGTTCGGGACGGACCTCCTGCTTTCGGAGCGAGCAGGCGACGACGCAAATGTGGAGTGGAGCGAGCGAGATTTCGGCGGAAAGTTCCGCGTCGCGGCCACGCGCGAGGGAATTCCGTCGATCACGCCGGAACTCGCCCACAACAAGGAAGTCGTGGAAAATGCCGTCGAAACCGGTCTGACCGGTCTGTTGAACGTCTGCCGGAAACTCGACTTGCTCCAGCCATCCCCCACCGAGAACGGCGATTGGGCCCTCGCACGCAACCACCTCGGCCGAGTCGATGCGACCGATTCGGGCCTATTCGTGGTCGAATCGGATCACGAACTCGGCGAGCGAGTGGATGCAGGCGAGCGTATCGGGACCCTGTACGATCCGGCGACGTACGAAGTGTTACAGGAGGTCGAAACCGACCGGGAGGGAGTACTGTACGCACTTACCCGCGAAGCGACGGTCTGTGGCGGCGAAAAACTACTCAGCGTCGCTTTGCTTCGAAGCTGAACGGCGAACTGGGGCGTCATTCGCCCGAGACCGGGAAGGCGGACGACGGCGACACCGACGATCCATTTGGGACGGACCGGTTCGGAGATGCCGACCGCTTGGTCGTAGTATGGGTTGGCATCCCCTTTCGTCACGAACCCCGCGTGGGGTGCCGGACAGTTCTGTAGTTCCGCACAGCTATCGGCTTTTGCGAGGTAGATCGGATTGGCCTTGTCGTACCAGTTTTCGCCCTTCTCGACCCAGAACCGCGCACGATGGAGTATCGGAATCGCGGACCCGTTGCCGTCCGGTTGGAAGACGAGCACATCCCCCGAGTCACCGAGCGAGTGATAGCCCTTGTCGCGACCGACACGGGCCGAGACGACGCCTTCTCGACTCCCGGGTGGGGTCACGCGATGTTCCTCCATGACGACGACGACGTCGGCCGTCTCGACGTTCGGGGCCATGCTTCCGCTGATGACGGTGTAGGCAGGCGGCCAAACGCCCATCGTCGCCATGAACACCAGACTAACGACGAGGACGACCGTGATGGCTTGAACGACCAGTCGGCGAAGAGAGGGCACGACCCGGGGAAACGAGAAATACCGGCTTTGTTATCGACCACCTGTTACGCATCAAGCGACCCTTTCCCGGTCGTTACACTGGGCCAATGCGGACGAATCGGGAATCCCCTTGTGACCACTACCAGCGGTAGGGTTCGCCAGGTCGGGGACCCGATCCCGGTAGCCGTTGTCCAACCGGGCGAGACGGTTCGCGTAGATCACCCGTTCACGCGCAACCAGTTACGACGGATGCGGACGTTCCGACCGTTAGGTGTCACTCCTGGACGATATTCGCGAACTCCTCGATGGGGATTATTTCCATCGTCTGTGCGTCGAGACCCTGGTTTTCGATAGCTATCGATGCCCGAAATGCCGCGTTCCGGTCGGGTGCGTCGAAGACGACCATGAAATCGTACTCGCCGAGTATCGCATAGCTCTCGACTATCCCCGCATCGTACTCATCGACTTCCGACGCAAGGTTCCCTAACGAGGACGCCAACTTCTGTGGGTTCTGCACGGAACCACGAATTTTCACCAGTGAGACGTACTTTGCCATCATACGAGGAACGCGAGTCATCGGCAAAGCGATTGTGGCAAAGGGATTCACCATCGTCTCAAGCCCTCACGTACCATCGCTTTTTATCTCGGGAAACACCAGTCCAGATATGGACAAAGACGACCTCCGCGACCGAATCTGGACACGGTTGGAGGACGACGGCATCGCACGGTTCCCGTTTCCACCACACGGCCGAATCCCCAACTTCGCGGGTGCGAAAGCGGCGGCGGCACGTCTCGCGGACCTGCCGGAGTGGCGGGACGCGAACGTCGTGAAGGCAAACCCCGACGCACCGCAACTCCCCGTCCGGCGACGTGCGCTCAGCGAGGGAAAAACCGTCTATATGGCGCAACCCCGATTGCGGGACGAAAAACCGTTCATGAAACTCGACCCGGCAGAAATCGAGGACACCGATGCGGCCGCTACGGTTTCGAAGATGGACCAGTACGCCGAACCCGTTTCCCCGGACGAGATGCCGCCTGTCGATTTCGTCGTCTCCGGAAGCGTCGCAGTCACGGAAAGCGGTGCACGAATCGGGAAAGGAGAAGGATACAGCGACCTCGAATACGCGGTCCTTCACGAGTTGGGATCGGTGGACGAGGCGACGACGATCGCGACGACGGTACACGAAACGCAACTCGTCGCGGACGAGGTTCCGGTCGAATCGCACGACGTACCGATGGATTCGATCGTCACTCCAGACCGTGTTATCCGGACGGAAACGACGTTTTCGCGTCCGCCGGGAATCGACTGGAAGACGTTACCGGTCGAGAAAATCGACGAAATCCCGCTTCTCGCGCGACTACGGCCGTAGCCGACGAGCGGAAACGAGCAGTTACGGTCGAGGAATGGCGCATACCACCAACACTGCGAGTGAATAACGAACTATGGGCGGCGCGAAAGCGGAGTATGCGAACGGCATGGGCTCTGACTACGCTTTCGCTCGTTCTCGCTTTGACGCTCGTCGGTGGGGGCGGAATCGAGGGAACGGTGGGCCAACAGACGGTCGAAGCGGACACGCGACAGGAGCGGATCGATTCCTGCACGACGATTTCGGATCCGGGCCAGTACGTTCTCACGACTGACGTGACGAACAGTAGGGTCGATACCTGTGTTCGAGTGAGAGCGAACGACGTGGTGCTCGACGGACGAGGAAACAGTGTCGATGGCGTCGGCGCGTTCGGTTCTGCCGGCGTCCTCGTCACCGGAAGGACGAACGTTACGGTTCGGAACGTGGTGGCGACCGATTGGGACGACGGAGTTCGGTTCACTGGTACCCGGAATGCGACCATCGAGCGGACGACGACGGCTCGGAACCGAGTTGGCCTTTCCCTCGTCTCACTTCGAAGCGGGACTGTCGAGAACAACACTGCCCGCTCGAACGCCGTAGCTGGCGTCTTCCTCGTCGGTACGAGCGAGGACAATACGCTCAGAAACACGACAGCGACCGATAACGCGCTGGTCGGCGTGCAACTCGTCGAAGCACGAGAAAACAGAATCGTCGGCACCGTCGCCCGTGGCAACGAGTTCGGCATCGCCCTGCTCGGCGCGAACCGAAACACGGTGACAGGAAGTGTCGCGACTGGAAACGACATCGCGGGGATTTGGCTCTCGGCAGCCAGCGATACCGTCGTTCGAAACAATCGAGTGACGAACCGATTTTACGGGATTTACCTCGCCGACGGTGCACGAAACAACATCGTCGAGTCGAACACGGCACGGGGAAACCCGGTCGGCGTTCGGCTCCGGTCGAGCGACCGGAATCGAATTCTCAGTAATCGAGTATCGAACAGCAGTGACACCGGAATTCTCCTCATTTCGAGTGACAAAAATCGGGTTGTCGACAACGTCGGAACCGGAAATCGACGTGGAATTATCGTGTCACCGTCTTCACGAGACACGACCCTCTCCAACAATTCGGTCGAAGAACGGGGACGATGAGTGGACGGAGCTATACCCGAGGTGCATATTCACGGGCAAAGACGGTGACGAGCGACCTGAGCACACCGAGGACGATCGGACCGAAAAAGAGACCCATGAATCCGAACGCGTAGACGCCACCGAAGATGCCGACGACGAGCAGGCCGGGGTTGAGTCGTGCCTCGTGGCCGCTGACCACGGGACGGAGGTAGTTGTCCGAAAGGCTGACGACGAACGTTCCGTAGACGAACAGGAACGCGGCCGAAACCGGACGGTTCGCGAAGAACAGATATGCTGAAGCGGGCAGCCAAACGACGGACGCGCCGATAAGGGGAAGCAAGGAAAGAAGCGTCGTCACGACCGTCCAGAACACCACGCCCGGAACGCCCGCGATGGCGAGGCCGACACCCGTAAGCATTCCCTGCACGACGGCGACGAGGACGTTTCCAACCAATACACCCCACATCACTCGATTCATCTCACCGTACAGTTCGTCCTGCACCGATGCCGGAAGCGGCGTACTCCGGCGAACCCAGCGAAGAAACGTGTCGCCATCGACGAGGAGATAGTAGAGGAGAAACGCCAGCACCGTAATGCCGATGAGGGCGTCCGAAATCCCTCCGAAGATGCTCATCGCGTTTTGCAACAGTTGTGACGTACCGTCGGAAGGAATGAATTCGCGTATGTTGCGTCCCTCGATGACGATGCCGGTGTAACGCTCGACGAGGCGGAGTAGTTCGAGAATCTGCGGGTCACCACGGAGGATCGCTCCGAAGATCTCGAGCGCTTGCTGAGCGGCGACGAAGAGAAGCGTCGCAACGGGGACGAGGACGACGAGCGTCGTCACGATGAGAAGGAAGAGTGCGGACACTCGCGGACCGATACGGGGTGCGAGCCGTCTTTGAAGCGGGTAGAGGACGTAGCTCAGCAGAATCGCGGCAAGAACGAACTGAAGAAACGGTTTGACGAGCAGTAACGCGAGCAGGCCGAACACGACGATCAAAAACAGCAAAAACCCACGTTCCCTGTTCATGCCCCCACAACGACGCGAACGCGTATAAATCGACACGTCGATGACTGAAATCGACCATCAGCATCTAGCCATCACGCCTATAGAAACCCCTGTCGTCGCCGGGCGTGGGGGATACGATGGCACAGAACCAGCAACCGCAGGACGAGCAGTATCGAGTATCACACGGCCAGCAGTACCAACCACAGCGTCAACAGCAATCGCAGGGACAAACGTCACAACCACGGACAGAAGGGCAGTTCGGCGGGATGGGCCAGCAGTTCGGCGGCCAGCAAGCGAGCCAGCAGGGCAAACAGCAGGTGACGTCCTACGACGAACTGCTTCCGAACGACATGCGAACGGCGCTCCACGATTTCAGCCACCTGAAGAAGTCGTGTGAGTGGGCGGCCGAGCAAGTTCATGGACAGATGCCGGGCGAGACGGAGATCCCGCGAACCCTCGAAGACCTCGCGGAGATCGCCGAACTGAACGAAAAGCTCATCGTTCGCGACTCGAGACACGGCCCGGAGGTTGCAGAGACGTTCCTCAAAGTGGCACGACAGGACGTCCAACAGCTACAGCAGATGGCCCAGCAACAGCCCGTCCTCGTGACGGTCGTTTCAGACCTTCAGCGGACCATCAACTCGACGACCCAGATGCTGGGAAGCCTCGGTCAGCAGGTCGGTGGACAGCAGTCGATGGGTCAACAACCGATCGACCAACAATCGATGGGTCAACAATCGATCGACCAACGGTCGGGTGGGCAGCAATCGAGTGGGGCACAGTCCATGGGTCCACAATCGACCGGCGGACAGCTCGGGGGACGACAGTCAGCCGGTCAGCAGTCGATGGGACGACAGGGCCAGTACTAGCTCCGAACACTGAGAAACAGTCCTTTTTTGACACCTACTGCTACCGAGTCGATGGCTGATCGCGATACGGTATCGGAAAAGTGAATCGACAGCGAGTGTCGCGTTAGCCGCCGAACATCTCGCGCATCATCGGATGCATTTCCATCAACTGCTCTTCGGCGATTTCCTCGTAGAGCTTGTACGTGATGGAGACCGTCAGCAGAAGTCCCGTACCGGAGACCGCACCGATGGTACCGAGCATGTTCGCCAGCACGGCCAGCAGACCGACCAGCGCGCCGCCGAGGACGGTGACTTGTGGGATGTACCGCTCCATCACCTTCTCGATGACGCCCGTGTTCTGGCGGAAACCGGGGATTTGCATGCCGGAGTTCTGAATCTGTTTCGCCGTCGCCTCCGGACCCATGTCCGTCGTCTCGACCCAGAAGACGGCGAAGATAGCCCCGCCGACGACCATGAACGCCAGGTCGATCGCAACGCGGAGCAGGACCTGCCATGGCTCTTGGGCGATCGTTCCGGCCCACCACATCCAATCCCGTGGTGCCTGAATCGGCGCGAAGTAGTAGAACAAGCCACCAGTGGGCTGACCTTGCGAATAGCTGCCGAGCCACGCCGGAAGACCACCAAGCTGGCTATTGAGAATGCGCCCGAGGAACTGGATGTTCGCTTGCAGGGCGCGGACGAGGATCATCGGCAGGACGCTCGCGTAGATGAGTTTCACGGGGAAGCGGCCGCGGGCACCCTTCACTCGTGCGTGGCTGAGCGGAATTTCGACGCGGACGCTCTCCGCATAGACGACGATGGCGAAGATGAGCACCGTCGTGATGAGCGCGATGAGTTGTCCCTGACCGATCAGGAGGAACTGGATACCCTCACCGGTCAACAGCGACGGAACGTTGCCGGCGTTGCCCGTAATGATGTCGAACCACTGTGGGATGAGGCCGACTTGGTTACCGAGGCCGCGCGGCGAGAACAGCCCGCCGACGAGGCTCTGGCTGACACCGGCGATGATGAACAGCCCGATACCGCTCCCGACGCCCCATTTGCTCACGATCTCGTCCATGAACAGGACGAAGATAGCGCCGATGAATATCTGCGCGAAGATGAGCCACTTGACGGCCATCGGGGAGCCAAGCGCCGCGACGAGCGCATCCTGCGGCTGGAAGAACCCGCCGACGAACACCATCGGCAGCCCCGTCAGACAGATCATCACGACCACCAGCAGCTTCTGGAGGCCCTGATAGAGCACCTGGTCGCGGGGATCGTCCGTATCTAATCCCAGAAGGTCGGCACCGCCGAGCAGTTGGAGGACGATGCTCGCCGTGACGATGGGACCGATACCGAGATGTAGCACGGACCCCTGTGCACCCGCGAGCAGTGAGCGGAACTGGCCGAAAAGGTCAGTGCTCGTGTTCACCCCGTACAGAGTGACGTTCGTTAAGAAGAAATACAACACGAGGATACCGGCCGTCCACGCCAGCTTCCGCTTGAAGGGCACGTGCCCCTCTGGGCGCTGGACGGCGGGCATCCGCGTTAAAACCGGCTCTGCGGTTTCTTTCCAACCCATTGACTATGCCTCCGACTTCATCACATGTATCTCCTTCGACTTCGTAATGTGACAGCCAACGGAGTTTCTCCCGTTCCCTTCTCCCATCGAGGGAACCTTGTCCAACCTCCGTCGGAAAATCAAGGCCGAATCACAGGAACGTTTCAGTCGCTGTCGGCCCGTCGACGGGAGCCGTCGAATCGAGACATATCTACGAATCGCATACTGCGCTCGAGACGACAGTAGACCTGAATCGGACTGTCGATACGACTGACTGTCCGAAACGAGAGACAGTACCAGTCGGTACCGAAGAAATACTGACCGAGAGAATGAATTCGAGTGAGACTACTCGGCTTCGTCTTCTGCGTCGTCGTCCGACGCTTCCTCTTCCTCTTCGGCGCGGTCGCTGAGGACGGCACTGCCGTCCGCTTCCTCGAGGAGCTCGACTGCGGTCGCCGAGAAGGCGTCCGCGGTCACATCGAGGCTGTTGCGAACCTGGCCGCCGCCGAGCACCTTGACGGCGTCGGCGTCCCAGCCGTCATCGACGACGTCGCGTGCGTCGATTTCGTAGCCGTCGTCGGTCTCTTCGGCGACACCCTCTGCCGCGAAGAGTGCAGCGTCCTCGTCGAGTTTCTGCACGGACACGGTGCGCACCGTGTCTTTTGCGTCTTCGGGTCGTTTGAACCCGTGCTTTCCGAGCGGTTCGTAGTTGTGGAACTCGTGTTTGGCGCGGCCTGCGCGTCCGCGTCCACCGCGGTTACCCGCACCGCGGCGGTTCTTGTGCGTCCCGCCGCCGTGCGTGCGCGAGCCACGTTGGCGTCGTTTCTTACTCATGGTTATCGCATCGACTCGAGGAGTTCGTTGATTTCCTCAGTCGTGTGTTTGCCGAGTTGGCCGCCCTCTTTCGTTGGGTGTTTGATGCCCTCGTGACCACCGCGTGGCGGGTGGAGTCGGAGGACCGGAGTGAGACCCTGCTCTCGGAGGGTCGTTTCCTCATCGAGCAGTGCCTCCGAGAGCTCGGCGAAGTCGGCGTACTCCGTGTTCTCTGCGAGCCATTCCTCGTCAACGTCGTCGCTTCCTTCGAGCGGCTGCGCTCGCTTGGACAGCACCGTTTCCAGGACTTCCTGGCCGGGTTCGCCGTGTGCGACCCAGTCGTTGACCTTGGTCACCATTCCGCGGTAGGTCTCCGTTTCCGGGACCAGCGCGCAGTGATTGACCTTGTGGAGGTTGAGCATGCCGAGCGTGTCACGGACACCCTGCGTCATGTCTACCTCACCGCGAATCTGGACGACTGCTCTCATCAGTCGGCCACCTCCGGCTCTTCGTCAGGACGGGCGCGCGGGCCGCGTGCCTGTGACGCGTTCTCCAAGGCGTTGTAGGTTGCCTTGGCGAGGTTGAGCGTCGTCCGGGTGTTGCCGTGGCTCTTCGTCCATGCGTTCTCGACACCGGCAAGTTCGAGGATTTTGCGGACGGTGTCGGTCGCTGCGAGACCCAGTCCGGCGGGTGCCGGGATGAGTTCGACTTCTACACTGCCAGCCTTGCCGGTCGTCCGGTGGGTGAGCGAGTGCGGTCGGTCGCTGCGGTCCTCCCACGACCCTGCGCCGCGGGGAACGTCGATGATGTTCAGCTTCGCGATTTCGATCGCCTTTTGGATGGCACCGCCGACCTGGTCGTCTCGGCCTTCGGCGTAACCCACGTAGCCGTCGCGGTTGCCGATGGCACAGACACAGCGGAACTTCACGCGTCGCCCGGAGTCGGTCATGCGCTGAACCATGTTGATGTCCAGCACTTCGTCCTCGAGTCCGGGGAGGAGCTGGTCGACCAGTTCCGGCTCCTTCAGCGGGAGACCGGAGTTGAGGGCGTCTTCCATCGTATCGATTTCGCCCTCGGCGACCTTGCGGCCGAGACGGGTCTGGGGTTCCCAGCCGTCGTTATAGTTTGCACACATATTATTCGTCCTCCTGGAGGGTAGAGAGCACTTCGTCGAAGTGCTCAGGTAGTTCTGTGGCGTCGAAATCCCCACCGTACAGCGGTTCGTCTCGCTGCTCCGCGTATTCGGCGATATGTTCGCCGCGGTTACGCGACCAGTCAGCCAGCACGCTGTCGTTGTGCGGGATGTCGAGGCCAGCGTCGATTGCACCTTCCTGTACTGCGAATGCCTTGCTACCGGGTGTTGCCGTGTTGAGGCCGATGTCGAGCACAGCCTCGTCGTAATCGGCATCGAGTGCGCGTTTTCCGAGCAGATATCCAGTGAGGTACGCGCTGGGGAGGTTGCCCGTTGGGGCTTCCCAGCCGTACTCCTCCAGATCGCCGGAGTACGCACTCGCAACCGTGTTATCGCCGTCGGGACCCATCGTGACCAGCTGCGCCCTGACGTGCTGGTTGCTCTTCCGAGCGACCAGGCGGGGCTTGCCCGATTTCAGCAGGCGCAACCTCTGATGGTAGTCAGTTCGGACCTCGCGGCGGCGGCGCATCGGCACCTTGTATCGTGGTCCAGTTGCCATTGTTAGTAGTTGTTCTCTATGTAGTTCAGCAGGTATTGCACGCTACGGAACTCGCCACCCTTGGACTTGTCGTAGAGGTCACGGTACTGTGACTTCGTGATCTCGCCCTCGGCGCGGAGTTCACGCAGTTTGCGTCGCTGCGCACGAATCTTGTTCTGCCACTCCTCTTTCGAGTTCTTGCGGCCGCCCTTCTTCCCCTTTCGGGTACCTGGTCCCTTCCGGTGACCGTATTTGCGCTTTCGGTTGCGCTCGCGGGCGCGGCCGCGGGAGTTGCTCTTTGCGTCCTTGGCCTGAATCGACCCGTCGTCGACGAGTTCGCGGATGTCCTCGCGGGTAATCGCGTCCGCGATGGCACCCTGCGCGTCGGGGTCGAACCAGACTCGGTTCTTGCCGACATCGAGCACGTCGGCGGCGAGTCGCTTCTGTGCACTCAGGTCACTCATTCTTCCACCTCAACTTCGACGTAGGTCGGATTGAGAACGCGGATTTTCTCTTCCTCGGCGACTTCCTCGATGCGCTCGCGTTTGCGAGCACCGACTTTCGAGGCGATGCGAACCGCTTGCGTGTCGCCGTCCACGCCGTCGAGGTCATCGACGTTGTGAACGCGAACTTCGTCGAAACCGCTCGGGTGCTTGCCCCGAACCGATTTCGGCGAGCGGTAGCCCGACTCGACCATGTCGCCTTTGCCCTTGATACCGCGGCGTTGCTTGCTCAGGTTGCCCCGAGGCTTGCGCCACGACGTGGGCGTCCGCTTTTTCTTGTGGTAGTCCTGTCGATTGAACTGCGGTTTGCCCTCGCGTTTACGCTGTTTGAGCAGTCGCGCTTCCTCGTCGCCGAGGTCGGGCGTCTTCTCGGTCAGCCCGCGGGGTTGCAGTTCGGTTTCGACGTCCTCTTCCGGTTCCTCTTCTTCGGTTTCGTCTTCGATTTCGGCTTCCGTCTCCTCTTCGACTTCGAGGGCACCGACGTCCGCCTTGATACGGGCGGCGAGTGCGTTGCCGATACCGTCGACTTCGGCGAGTTCACTCTGCTCGGCGCCGGCGATGTCCTCGACGGACTCGTAGCCAGCGTCGCGGAGCGATTCCGCCTTGCTCTCGCCGACACCGCTGATGTCTTCGATCTGTTCTGGTTCGTCAGCCATCTATCAGGCACCTCCCGTAGACGGCTTCTCCGTAATGTAGACGCCGTCCTGGAACACGCGCGTGTCTTTGCCGCTCACGCGAGTGAGTTGTTCGATGTCCGCGGCGGTCTGGCCCACATCTTCGATGCTCGGGCCGCGCAGGGACAGTTCCTCGTCGTTCACTTCGACGGTGGTGTCCCCGTGGACGTTCGTCCGACGGGGCGCTTTCTCACCGAGGAAGTTCTCGATGACGACTTGGTCGCCCTCGGAACGAACCTGCATTGGGAAGTGAGAGTAGAAGACTTCCATCTTGTACTCCCACTCCTCGGACACGCCGTGAAGCATGTTTCGTACGTGGCTCTCGAACGTTCCCATCGTCGCCTTCGTTTTGGCGTCGGTGGCATCGCTCTCGATGACCACTGCGTCGTCCTCGACGCTGACACTGATGTTCGGGTACCAGAGCCGTCGTGTGACGGATCCTTCCGAGCCATCAACGGTCATGTCGAGGTGGTCTACGTCAACGGTCACCTCGTCCGGAATTTCGATTTCTACTCGTGGCATTGTTCTAGTACACGTACGCGATGACTTGGCCACCGATACCCTGATCGCGGGCCTCGTAGTGGCTCATGACGCCGTGGCTGGTCGTGACGACGAGTGACCCGTAGTCCTGGGCGGGGAGGAACCGTTTCTCCCACTTCTCGAAGTCGTCTTTACCCGCGGAGTAGCGGGGTTTGACCGCACCACATTCGTTGATCGCGCCTTTTAGTTCGACCTCGAAGCGACCGGCTTTTCCGTCATCGACGAACTCGAAGCCGTCGATATACCCGTGGTCGTAAAAGACCTCGAGTACACTGCCGATCTCGTTCGAGGCGGGCTGTACCGTGTGGGACAGATGACCGACACTCTCGGCGTTATCCACGCCGGAGAGTGCGTTGCTGAGTGGGTCGTTTCCTGCCATGATTATCGGTACTTCTTGAATCCCATGTCGCGTGCGATTTCGCGGAAGCACTGGCGACAGAGGTTAATGTCGTATTTTCCGACCAGACCTTGCTTTCGACCACAGCGCTGGCACGTTTGGAGTTGTCCCGTGCGCTTGGCCGTCTGCTCGCCGGTCGCATCGTTCTCACTTTCGCTCATTCATCCACCTCAACGTCGAAGTTGGCTTCGAGGAACGCGATGGCGTCCTCGGCCGTCAGTCGGTGGTTCGACGGAATCTGGCGGGAAACCTTGTCACGTTTCGCGACGCGGTAGCCCGGTCGAACGAGGTTGACGGTCACGTCAAGCCCGTAGATTCCGACGTTCGGGTCGTACTCCTGGCTCGGGAACTCGGTGTGTTCTTCGATACCGAAGCTGAAGTTCCCGGTCTCGTCGAACTGCGTCCTCGAGAGATCCGAGAGTTCCAGTGCAGTGTCGAGGAACTCGTGTGCTGCCTCGCCGCGGAGCGTGACTTTCGCGCCGATCGGGTCGCCCTGACGGATACCGAAGTCGGGAAGCGTTGATTTCGCCAGCGTTCGGACGCTTTCCTGTTCGGTTACGTCTTCGAGGATTTCCTCGGCGTTGGCGAGTTCTCGACCACCTTCACCGACGCCCATGTGGGCGACGACCTTCTCCACTTTCGGCTCTCGCATCTGGTGGAATTCGGCTTCGCTCATTCGTCATCACCCGTGAAGTTCTCGTCGATGACGACGACGTACTCCTCGACGGTTTCGAACGAGGTGTCGTCACCGTCGACGGTGACGGTGTTCGAACCGCTACCGGGCGTCACCGTGATATCGGTGACCTCACCGATTTCGCCCGCGTGCTGACCGCGGACGGCAGTGACGAGACAGCCCTCTTCGTATGGGAAGTGAGCGAGGATGTCTTTGTCCTCGGTTCCCACGACGATGGAGTCTTTCGTGCTGTAGTCGTCGGCATCGTCCACGCGGAGATTGCTTCCGTCGTGGAGATTGAGTTGGGTTTCGCCACCGGATACCTGCGTCTTGTCCTCGATTTTCGCCAGTCGGCCGTCCGCCGCATCTTCGTCGATGTGGGTCAGCGCGAGGCGTCCACCTTCGTCGGGGAAGACGCGGTAATACTCTTCGCGTTCGGTGAACGCGATGATGTCGAACATGCCGATGGGTCGCTGTTCGTCGCTAACTGCCTCGCCGTTCACGAGAACGGAGTCCTGGTTGAGCGCGTAGCGGGCTTCCTTCTTCGAGTTGGTGTAGCCCAGCACGTCCCGCAGGATGATGAGGAGCGGGACACCGTCACGTCCATGCGGGCCAGCGCCGGCCTTCACGGTGAACGTGGCGGTCTTTCGCTCGACCGGCCAGGAGTTCGGAACGGAGAGTCGTTTCTGATGGTTGCTCATTCGGTATCACCTTCTAGACGTGCCTCGCGGCGGTCGTCTTCCAGGTTGAGGTCTGTCACGCGAACGTTGCTCGTGTCGAGCGGACGCGGAACGTCCTCGCCGTCGGCTTTCGGGAGCGTGATCTCTTCGACGTGGATAACCGCGTTCTGCATGTCCACTTCGAGAACTTCACCCTCTTCGCCGGCGAAATCGCCGCGCATGACCTCGACCGTGTCGCCCGCGTTGACGCGAACACTTCGCTGTCCGTACTCCTCACGGAGTTCGTCGGACAGCGTCGCTTTGACCTGCTGGTGCCGCTTGTGGAGCGGGGCGCGTTCGGTCTGGTTTCGCTGTTTGCGTGGTTGTCGGGTCATACTATCATCGTAGCTGTGCTTGCAATACTTCCAAACCGCTCGGCGACTTCCTGCGCGATGGGACCTTTGATCTCCGTCCCTCGCGGCTCTTCGACGTCGTCGATAACGACGGCCGCGTTGTCTTCGAATTTGACACGCGTGCCGTCCGGACGGCGGATGGATTTGCGCTGTCGAATGATGACAGCTTCCAGCACCTGACGCCGCATTTCGGGCGTCCCCTTCGTGACGGACACGGTGATCTTGTCACCGATGCCTGCCTTCGGGTGTCGGCTCTTCGTGCCGTGGTAGCCGGAAACGCTGATGACTTTCAGCTCTCTTGCGCCGGTGTTGTCGGCACAGTTGAGTAGGGAGCCCTTCTCGACACCCTGTGTCACATCAGCTTTGAGTGCTTCCATCAGTTGTCACCTCCGAGTGTCTCGACGACGACGTGTGATTTCGTCTTCGAGAGCGGTCGGGTCTCTGCGATACGAACCGTGTCGCCAACTTCGAGAGCCAGGCAGTCCGGCGCGTGGGCCGGAACGCGGGAACGACGTTTCATCTGCCGGTCGTATTTCGGCACTGTAACGTCGTACTCTCGCTCGACGACGACGGTCTTTTCCATGTCGGTGGAGGCGACCTCCCCTTCGAGAATCTGTCCGCGCACGGAAAGCGTTCCGTGGAACGGGCAGTCCTCGTCGGAGCATGTCTCCTCCGGTTCTGGTACGTTCAATCCTAACGCCATTTCGAATTACCTCCTGCTTCGGTACGCAATGCGGGTCGTGAGAGCAGTGTGACTCCATCCACCGTAACGTAGGCTCCGCCCTCGCCACCGTCGGAACGGTTCCGACGGGCCTCCGAGCGTGGCTCGGAGAAAGAGCAAGACTGACTGGATTTTCCTCCAGCAGTTTCCAACTCCCGTTTGGACGGAGTCCCCGTTCCCTCGCGGGAGACGGCGGCTTCATCTGTGAGTGCAAACTCGAATCTCGTGCCCTGCTTCGGTACCTGCCACGACCGAGACGCAGCCTCTACGGTAAGCGTGCGCATCGTCTCGGAAACGACTCGACCCTCGATACTTTCGAGGGACGGATTCGTGGCCGAAACGACTCGCACTGGGAGACCGGCGAGTTCGTGTTTCGTGAGCGTCTCGGGTGTCAGTGGCATCTTATTCGGAGTCGCCTTCTTCTTGCTGAATCGTTTTGATTCGAGCGATGGTCCGGCGAAGTTCCTTGATGCGACCCGGGTTTTCGGGTGCACCACCCGCGGCTTTGACCGCCTTCGAGTTGAGCAGTTCCGTCTCGAGCTCTTCGAGTTCTGCTTCTCGCTCTGCAGGCGTCATGTCGCGGATCTCTTCGGTGTGAAGAATAGCCATTATTCTTCACCCTCCTCGTCTTCCATCTCTTCTAGCAGTTCCTCGGCTTCGGCTTCGACTTCCTCTTCGAGTTCGTCGAGCTCTTCCTCGACGGACTCGGATTCGGACGCGTCAGCGTCTGCCGATTCTTCCTCGATGACCTCTTCGACGATCTCTTCATCGACGTCGGTCTCGCCGGGTTCCGGCGATTCCTCGTCGTCGTCTTCGAGTTCTTCGAGTGTTTCCTCGTCGGGTTCCTGGATGAGGTCCGCCGTCTCGTTGGCCTCGACCGCTTCCGGAACGAGTTCTTCTGGGTCCGCACCCTCCTCGATCTGGAAGTCATCCGGTAGGTTCGCTCCCGGCGGGATGATTTTGACGTCCACGCCGATGGTGCCGAGTTTCATCACTGCGACACCCTGGCCGTGATCGACGATCTCCTGTGCGGGTTCACCGTTGTGCTTGATGTAGCCACGGTTGAACTTCTCCACGCGCGACCGTGCGCCCGTGACTTTGCCGGACAGGACGATTTCGGCGCCGAGTGCGCCGGAATCCATGATTCGGTCGATGGTCGTGTGACCTGCCTTTCGGAAGTACCAACCGCGTTCGAGCGCGTTGGCGAGCCGGTCGGCGACGATTCGGGCGTTGAGATCCGGTTCATCGACTTCCTGAACGTCGATCTGCGGGTCGTCCAAGTTGAACCGCTCACCGAGTTCTCGGGTGATTTTCCGGATGTTTTTCCCGCCCTTTCCGATGACCATACCTGGCTTTTCCGCCTTGAGGACGATCTGTGTCCCCATCGGAGTTTTGGCGACGTCCATGCCGCCGTAGCCAGCACGGCCGAGTTCTTCCGCGAAGAACTCGTCTATCTGCGAGCGCTGAAGCCCGTCCTGAATAAACTGATGTTCGTCTGCCATTATTCTTCGACCTCCTCAAGGATGAGTTCGACATCCACCTCGGGCGTGTTCCAGGCGGTTGCGCGGCCGAACGCGCGGGGCTTGCGGCCCTGCACTTCACCGACCTTGTGGGCGGCGACGTGCATGATTTCCATCGATTCGCCGTCGAAGCCCTGGGCATCCGCGTTGGCCATGACGTTGTCGAGCAGTTCGATGAACGCCTTGCTCGCCTTTTCGGGGTAGCGACCTGCGTCCCAGCCGTCGATGTCCGAGCGATGGCCGACGCCGCTGTTGTGCTGCTTGAACGGCACCGACCGCTCCTCGTTCACGACCTGCTGGAGGTACGCTTTCGCGTCCCCGGCAGTTTTGCCCTTGATTTCGCGGGCAATCGCCTTGCTGTGCTTGTGGCTCATATGCCGCTCCCGGAGCATCCCTTTCGCTGTGGTGTCCGGGTCGGCATCGACGCTGTAGCTGATTCCCATGGTTTATTTGAGTGGCACGAACTTCGAGGAGCGGGTCGCACCGATGCCCGCTTGTCCGTGTTCGACGGAGTTGCGGGTCAGCTGGAACTCGCCGAGGTAGTGGCCCAACATCTCGGGTTCGATGCGTACGCGCTCGAACTCGCTGCCGTTGTAGACGGCAAACGTCTTGCCGACGAACGATGGGAGCACCGGCATGTCGCGCAGGTGCGTTCGAATCGGGCTGTTCGCCGATTCTTCCTCGGTCTTGTTCCGGGCCTTTTCGAGCAGTTTCTCCTGCTCGACGGTCAACCCGCGAAGGATGCTTCGCCGCTTACGTGCGGGGAGCAGTTCTGCGACTTCCTCCAGGCTCATGTCCTGCAGTTCGTCCAGGTCGTAGCCGCGATAGGTGAACTCACCCTCGCGTCCGGTTCGGTATTCGTTTCCGCTCATTTGTTACCTCCTCGTCCGGTTCGTTTGGACGAGATGTCCCCGACCTTTCGTCCCGGCGGGGCGTCCCGCGAGACACTTTTCGGTCGGCCAGGGTGCTGGCGGCCACCGCCACCGAACGGGTGGTCTACGGCGTTCATCGCCACACCACGCACGTTCGGCCATTTGGTGCCGCGCGCTTTCATCTTGTGATGTTTGTTACCGGCCTTGACCATCGGTTTCTCCGTTCGACCGCCACCGGCAACGACGCCGATGGTGGCACGGCAATCAGGCGACAATCGCTTGATTTCGCCGCTCGGGAGTTCGACGACTGCGGCCTCTCGGTCGTGCGTGATGAGGTCCGCGCTGACGCCGGAGGCGCGCGCGAACTTTCCGCCGTCACCGGGTTGGCGCTCGACGTTGCACACCGGAACCCCTTCCGGGATTTCGGCGAGCGGGAGCGTGTTACCTGGCTTGATTTCGGCGGTGACGCCGACCTGAATCTCCTCGCCCACACCGACGCCTTCCGGCGCGAGGACGAGTCGCTGGTCGCCATCGTCGAATTCGATAGCCGCGACGGGGGCACTGCGAGCAGGGTCGTGTTCGATTCCGACGACCGTGCCAGTGACCAAGTCGCTGTCTTCGGTCCGCTTGTGGCTCAGTTCAGCTTTGTATCGGTGCGACGGTGCGCGGAACGTCGGTGTACCGCGACCACGTCGCTGTCCCTGAATCCTGCGTCCCATTGTTAGAACACCCCAATTCGGGAGGCGACGTCCTGCGCGTCGTCATCGTCGGACAGCGCGACGGTCGCCTTTTTCTTCCCCTTCATCGTTACTTGGGTGTTGATTTTCTCGATGGTGACTTCGTAGCGCTCTTCGATTTCGTCTCGAATCTCGGGCTTGGTGGCGTCGAGCGAAACGATGAACTGGAGCTTGTTGTCGAAGTCCATCTCGTTCATCGCCTTCTCCGTAACCCACGGATACTCGATGACGCTCATCGGTCGGCCACCTCCTCGAGTGCGCTCTCGGTCCAGACGGTCAGTCGTCCTGCTTGCGTACCGGGGGCGAGGTCTTCTGCGTTGACCTCGCTCGCCGTCGCGACGTCGGCGCCAGCGAGGTTGCGTGCCGCACGGGACGGCTCTTCGCTGGTGACGAACAGGATCGACTTCGGCGTCTTGTACTTACGACCACGGGTCGTCCCGCGACCGGCTCGGACCTTCTTGTTTTCTTCCGCGCGCGTGATGTCGGCGTCGATGCCGACTGCTTCGAGGAAGGAAACGACCTCCTTCGTTTTGACGAGGTCCTCGAACTCGTCGCTCACGACGAGCGGAAGTTCGAGGTCGTCATCGAAGCGGTGGCCGCGCTCGGCGACGCGCTCTGCGTCGACCGTTGCGGCGATAGCGCTGCGGACAGCCTGTTTACGCTCTTTCTTGTTGATGGAGAGCGTTCGGTCTTTCTCCGCCTTTGGCGGGTGTGCGACACGACCGCCCACGGTGAATGGAACGCGAGCACCGCGTCCGTTGGTTCGCGGGACGTGGGCCATACCGCGGCCACTGCCCGGCGACTCGGCGGACGTACGCATTCCGGCGTGCGGGTCGGTACCGTAGTCCTGTTTCCGATTTGCCTGTGCGGCGAGTACTGCACGCTTGATGAGGTCCGTCCGAATGGTCGTATCGAACACGTCCGGAAGGTCAACCGTGTCAGCTTCCTCGCCATTCAGGTCTCGTACTGTTGCCTGCATGGGTTATCCCTGGTTAGACTCCGTGCTTACGTAGCGCACCTCGGGGTCGAGGCGCGGTTGGTCAGTCGGTCGAATCGCAGGGCGGAAGCGCACGAGGCGCTTGTTCGGTCCAGGAACCGAGCCCTTGATGAGCGCGTATGATCCATCGACCTCGCCGTAGTTGACGAATCCGCCATCGACGGAGGCTTCGTCGTCGTCGCCGAGGGAGATGAGGCGCTTGTTGAGTTCGGTACGCTGGTGGTAGCCCATCTGACCCAGCTGTGGAACCGTCGATCGAACGCGCGACGGATTCCACGGGCCGAGGTTACCGATGCGGCGTCTCCAGCCTTGGCGGGCGTGTTTGCCCTTTCGCTTCTGGACGCCCCATCGCTTGACGGGACCCTGCGTTCCTTTCCCTTTCGTGACGCCACCGATATCGAGGTACTCGCCTGCGCGGAACACGTCCGTGATGTCGTGTTCTCCGCCGTCTTCGAGTACGTCGAGCGCGAAATCGGCGCGGTCCGTGAGGGAGCCGCCGCCGACGCGCGTTTCCATGACGTCCGGTCGTTTCTTCGGTACGTTCTGCAGTTCACTAGGGACAGTGTGGGTAATGACTCGGAGGTCAGCCACGTCGCCTGCCTCGATGGCGGTGCGGAGTTCGTCCTCCGCGGATTCGGCGTCGTGATTCTCCGGCACGTTGAGCGTGCGGTCGAGTTCCTCGTGGAACTCCGAACCCCACACTTCAGTCAACGGCTTCTTCCCGTATGGCGTGTCTTCGTAGGCACGAACGGCGACTGCCCGCATCGGGGGCGTCTCGACGATGGTGACGGGAACGGTCTCCTCCATCCCTTCGCGGGGGGAGTTTGCCTCGTCGTTGACCATCACCACGTGAGTCATTCCTGCCTTGTAGCCCGCAAAGCCTTGGAGCGACGGCTGACCGTCGCTCTCGGGCCAAGAGTTGAAGCGCGGAACCTCGCTGGTTGCACGCTTACGGGGGCCGAAGCCCAGCGAACCTTTTCGTGGTCTGCTTGTTTGTGGCATCGTATCACTCGCTGTTGAGGTTGAGGCACGCGAGGGAGGCGAACATCGCTTCTTCAGTTCGTATGACCTCGCTGCCTTGGTTCGGAACCGTATTCAGCCAGAGGTCGAACCGGGCTGGTACGCCGGATTCGACCGTGGAGATACGCTCGGGGTCTATCCCGAGTATCTCCGGCAGTCCTCGACCGGGCGAACCGAACACGACGGACATTCCGTCGTGTTCGGTTCGCGCAACGATTTCGTCGAGTCGCGCCACGGAGAGCGATTCTCCGAAGCGTGACGTGGCGATTCGGACGCCAGCATCGTCGCGGTCGAGGGCCGCCGAAAGGTCCATGCGCATCACTGTGAACCCCGATAGTGGGACGTCCACGAGCTTCGCACGGACCGGTCTTCTCGAAGAGATCCTGACGGTAACGCGCTCTCCCTCACCGACCGTCATTTGTGACGGAACGACGAGGGAGATCGGGTGTTGCAGTCCGCAATTGACCCGAACGCGCCCTTCAGGTCCGACCTCGGTCACGATTCCCTGTCTTAACGACCCCGAACCCTCCGATTCGGAGCCGGTCTGCGATGGAGCGCGGAGCGGCGGTAAGACGCCCACATATTCCAATTCGTCGCGCTTCCCGAATACCTCCTTTCGAAGATAGGGCGGTGTAGCGGCGTACCGGAGTACGGTTTCGACGAATCCGCCGCCCCACCTGCGTTCGCCTTCCGAATCGGGGAAGACGATCAGGTTATCTGCCCGGAAGATGGTCGCCGCGCGGGCGACGTAGCCGATCTTGCGAGTTGCCTCGCGTTTGTCTTCGGCCTCCCGGACGAGGGACGACGGGACGAGTATGTTGACGGTCATACCGTGACGCTTCGACGCCTCATCACTAGACTGTAGCGAAATTTTCTCAGTGATGGTTAAAAGGGTGACGCTTCCGATTTGGGCGTGTGACTCCGTCACGCGCCCGAAAACATCCGAATTAAGAGAGGTAGGTGAGTGAGTCACACACGATGGAGGGGGCGACTCGCAAGCCTTATACATTAGTCGGGAATACGGGGAAGTGCAAGCAACACTGCGCTGGTAGTGTAGTGGTATCACGTGACCTTGCCATGGTCACAACCTGGGTTCAAATCCCAGCCAGCGCACTTTTATCGAACTCACGACGACTCGCTCCGCTCGTCGTCAGTGAGGGGAAACCGACGTCAGAGAGGAAAAACCGTTCACAGCAGCGAGCGCCACGATTAGTGATCACCCACGCGCGAGCGATGAAACCGATTTTCGGCTCTGATTCAGGACCGGCGAGATCTCGCCCGTTCGTCGGCGAGTCGATCTGTCGTCAGCGTACATCTGCCGTGGCGTCTTCCGCCTCCTCCCTCGAAGTAGACGATGGTCGAAATCGGTCGATAACGACCGTCACTTCCCCGGAACTCATGAGAAGAAATCCGAGGAAGATGACGAGAAATCCGACGAACGCCTCTGGAGTGAGTCGCTCGCCGAGCACCAACCACCCCGCAACTGAGGCGACGACCGGAACGATGTACTGGACGAAGCTGGCACGAACCGCACCGATGTCCTCGATGAGTGTGACGTACATGGGATAGGCAATCGCGGTCATGAGCACACCGACATACAAGAGCGCGGCGAGCGCCGTTACGGTTGGGCTGATCGACGCAAGGGACTCACCGATGCCGAGGCTCACTAGATGCATCGCGGGTGCAGCGACCGCCATCGCCCACGCGGTCAATGTGATTTTCCCCATCTGGTGGTGCGATAGCCGAATGAGCACACCTCCCAGCGCGAGACTCATCGCACCGAGCAGGATGTACTCCTCACCACGGAGGTTCCCGGAGACGAAGCGGGCTGGGCTGGGCTGGACGACGATTGCGACGCCAACTAACGCGATGACGACACCGAAGAGGCCGAATCGAGAGAGGCGTTCGTCCGTGAGAAGGAGCGCCGCGAGCGCGATGGTAAGAACCGGGTCGAAGCTAAAGATGATCGCCGCAACCCCGCTGGTCGATTGTTCGAGACCGATGAACAGCAGCGAAAGGGAACCGAAAACGAAGAAGATACCTCCCGCGATGATACCCGCTGCGTCCTGTCGCGTGCGTGGCCGCCAGTCGTCGGTCCGTAAAATCGCGTACGCCAGCAGTAAGACGGCCGCGATATCGAGTCTGAACGCCGCGAACAGTAACGGGGGGATAAACCCCAATCCGATTTTGATCGCGACGAATCCGAACCCGAGAAGGAGGGAAACAAGCGAGAAGAGGACGAATGCGCGGTTTCGCGTCGCTACCGATTGTACTGACATGGTAGTTCATACCACACCAAGCGAACTAACCATTGCGGCCGCTCGTGAGGCCGTGTTCGCACCGGAACGGAGTGCTGTGTCACAGTCGTAGTTCACGAATACGCGGACAACGCTCGACGGTAAAAAGAAAAGAACACCTTTCGAATCGTAGGGTCCGCCAACGACTTCGTATCACCGCCCTGCTTGCGTAATGCATTTATACCCACGCGTGGCAAGATTGTACTGTCGCGAGGCGCGACGAACGCAACGCTACGCGCTGGTAGTGTAGTGGTATCACGTGACCTTGCCATGGTCACAACCTGGGTTCAAATCCCAGCCAGCGCATTTCTATCACGAGCAAATCGACGAGCGACTGCTGCTTCGTAGCTCGACTCCGTGCGAGGTAAAACCGACTGTAGATTCGAGCAGACGATGTCGCGGCCCGCGGAGGCGAACGACCGTAAGCCGAGCGGGAATGTTCGGTGAGTTCGGGAATTTTGTGCGCCGATTCTCCCAGCGTGCGACAGATAGATGACCCGTTTTCCCAATATCGAGCGCGCTGGCGACGCGCTCGACCGGGTCAGGGGTGCGTTGCGCGAAGTATTCGAATCACAAACTGATGACTATCCGTCCGAAATCCTCTTGCCGGAATCCGTCGTCCAGAGGATGAGGTGGGGAGAATGAACCAACCGGAACACAGATCCGAAGATCGACACGGCGAATCGACAGCCCGAATGTTTTTCACACAGAACGATGTCCCGGACCGTGACCGCCGGGCACTGGTCGAACTGCTGAATCAAGAACTCGCGGACACGACCGACTTGCTGACACAGACGAAGTACGCACACTGGAACGTGAAAGGGATGCAGTTTTACCAACTGCATCTCTTGTTCGACGATTTCGCGTCGGTGCTGTTCGAACACGGTGACGAAATCGCGGAGCGGGCGACTGCCCTCGGCGGCGAAGCGATGGGGACGGTTCGGATGGCGTCTACTAACTCTCGGCTTCCGGAAATTCGAACCGACGCCGTCACCGGCCAGCAGTACGTCGAAGCACTGGCGAACAACGTGTCCATCCACGCCGCAAACGTGCGGGAAGGTATCGATATCGCGGTAACACACACCGATCAAGACACCGCCGATCTGCTCACCGAACTCTCGCGAGAGGTGGACAAGTACCTCTGGTTCCTCGAGGCGCATCTACAACGGGAACCGATTCAGCCAGCGGTCGAAGAACAGGGACGCAGTCCGAAACGGGAGTCGAACGAAAACGGGAAAGACCGACCACGGCGCTATCAGCAAGGAACAGCTCCGACACGGTAACGAACGGTACACGGATACGGCGCGTGCGATACTGGAACGGGATATATCGACCCCATATTTTACGCAACGAGACGAGAACCGGACCGACTGCCGGGAGGAAAACCCACACGCTAACGTCATTCGCGATCGACAGGAACCGTATGACAGTAATCGCGCTCCTTTCAGTCGCACCGGTTACCGAGGGAAGCATGGCAGGCGAAGTCGCGAAGGCAGTCGAAGCACTGGACGATTTCGACGTTTCGTATGAAACGAATCCAATGGGGACAGTCATCGAAGCCGATTCTATCGATGAACTGTTCGCCGCCGCACGGGCAGCACACGAAGCGGTGGACGGTGAACGTGTGAGCACGGTGCTCAAGATAGACGACAAGCGCACGCGCGACCAGCGCGCTCACGAGAAAGTCGATGCGGTCGAAGCGGCGCTCGGCCGGGAAGCGAAACGCGACCGGTGAGGGTTGGTTGGGGATCGATACCCCGCCGACTGGACGACCACCGAGTCAGGAACCCGGAACTGTTTACCGGGTGACGACCAACCCGGAGACATGGAGAGTCTCAATCGGATGGCCCTCGAACTCGTGGACGAGGCTATCGACTTCGCGGGCGAACTGAACGTCGCCGCGTACGAGTTGGACAACGAAGCGACCGTTCTCGATTTCGGTATCGAAGCACGGGGCGGAACGGAGGCTGGGCTCCTTCTCACGGAGCTCCAAACTGCGGGATTGGCGACGGTACAGACCCGGATGGGCGACGTCGCCGGGGCTCCCTTCCCGTACGTCGAACTCTCGACGGACCAACCCGCGCTCTCCCTCCTCTGTTCGCAAAAGGCGGGGTGGGAACTCGCCGTCGATGGATTCGAGGGACTCGGAAGCGGCCCGGCCCGCGCACTGGTTGCCGAGGAGGACGAATACCGGCGCGTCGGCTACACGGATGCCTTCGATTTCGCCGTGCTCGCCATCGAATCCGACGAGCTTCCGGACGAGGCGGTCGCCGAGCACGTTGCCGACCTTGCGGATGTCGAGCCGAACTCGGTGTTCCTCCCTACCTTTTCCACGGGGAGCACTACGGGGAGCGTGAGCGTCGCTTCTCGAGCCGCCGAACTCGCCGTCTTCCGACTGAGCGAACTCGGATACGACCCACTAGACATCCTCTCCGCGAGGGGTTCGGCTCCCGTCGCGCCGGTCAGCTACGACGAAGCGACCGCTATCGGGCGAACGAACGACGCCCTCGCGTACGGCGGACGAGTTCACCTCACCGTTCGCGAGGAGTTCGACCGGTTCGACGAACTGCCGTCCACCGCGAGTGACGAGTACGGCACGACGTTCCAGACGTTCTTCGACGGTGCCGACTGGGATTTCGACACGATTCCCGAGAGCGTCTTTGCACCGGCACAGGTTACGGTGGACGTAGTGAACGGGCCAACGCACGTCCTCGGCGAGACGAACCACGACTTGCTAACGGACAGTTTCGACCTGTGAAGTTCAAACTCGTCCCCGAAGCACCCGCGGAGTTCGGTTTCGTGGCGGACGCCCAGCGGGCCGTACCGCTGGTACCCGGTACGGAGGACGACTGTTGTGCCCGTCTCATGAACCGGCTCGATTTCCCGAGTCGTGACGTCGCCCGGACGTGGCTTACCTTCCTCCGGGCGCTCGAACTGGCAGAAGAGACGCAGTCGGGGTACGCCCGACTGCGTCGTGACCCGAACCGCGACGAGCTGGCCGAGGCGTTCGAATCGCGGGTATACGGTGTCTCGACCGTTCTGTCCGTGCTCGACGAACACGGCCCACTTACCGAGCAGGCCGTGTTCGAACGATTCCGCGAGGAGATTCCGACGTGGGAACGCCACAAAGACCCGACCAGGGTAGAATCGGTGTGGCGCGAACGAGTCGGAAATATACTGGACTGGTCGGTGCTGTTCGGACTGGCGGAGCACGTGAATGGCGAGTATCGGCGAGTGTAAACGGGTCGGTGGAGCGGAGTAAACCCGGAATCGGAGGACATCAACCCGAAGTGGTTCCGTTTTCGTATATAAACGTACGCCGACCCAGCATCCGATTTCGCCGTCGAAAAAGCCCCGACCGCTCGTCGAGCGTCCGTGGGTGTAAGGGTCTCCGTCGATATACCTCGTTTATCCGTCATTCCTCGGCTTGCAGATATCGAAACCCGAGTGTGACGAGCATGACCGACCCCGCCACACCCATCAGCAGGGAGAACTGGTCGCGGCCGCCGAGGAAATAATCCGTCAGCGACCAGACGACGACACCGCTGAAGAACGCCACCTGCCAGCGGAGGGTTCGCGTTATATCGCGGAACACGCCGACGAAGAGGACGCCGACGAGGTAGAGGATAGGAACGCCTTGGACCAGTCCGCGGACGCCTCGTTCCGAGACCAACCCAGCAACCGAGGCAAGTGAAACGAGCAAGAGGAGTGCTGTAAACACCTTCGTCACGGTGGCTGCGTCAAATCGCACTCTCGACATGAACGATATTTCGGTAAGCGGGAAAATAAACCTACTCGACCGGCGTCACGTCGGTGACGGTACCGACGCCCTTGCTTTGGCCTTCGCGGAAGACGAATCGCTGACCTTCCTCCACGAGGTAGGGACGGAACTTGAATCGGACCGTCGTCGTCCCTTTGTCGCCTGGAAGGAGGTGGCCACCCTCGGGTTCGAAGACGGCGGTTTCGCTGACGGTTTCGAGGTGGACGACGGGTTCGTAGCCCGTTCCGATTCTCGTGGGGTGATTCAGCACCATCACTTCGGCCTCGAACTCCCGGACTGCGGTGAGGTCCGTCTCGGGCGGGACCAACACCATTCCACGCTCGATGTCCGCTTCTCGTACTCCTTTCAGCGCGATACCGACGATTCGGCCCGCCTTCGCCTCGTCGACGCGATGGTAGTGCATCTCGATGGATCGAACGACCACCGTTCGGAACCTGCCATCGGGCATAGGGCCGAGCAGCAGCTCATCACCCGCCTCCACCGACCCCGAGTTGATGGTTCCGCTCGCGACCGGACCGACACCCGTTACGCTATAACTACGGTCGATGTACATCCGGAACTCGCCGCTGTCCGCGGTCGTCTTCGGTAACCGTTCGAACATCGAGTCCAAGTCGTCCATCCCGTCCATCGTGACCGCGCTCGTCAGCAGAACGGGAACGACGTCCTTGCTCACCTCTTCGATGGCGACGTCGACGCCGTGGCGTCCGACCCGAAGGGGTGTCTTGCCGACCTCACGAAGCAGTCGCTCGACTTCGCGTTCGACCGCCATAGCGCGGTCCTCGTCCACCATGTCGGTCTTCGTGATGACGACGATGGTCGGCAGTTCGGTCGCCAACAGGATGCCGAGATGTTCGCGCGTCGTCTTCGTCGGACCGTCGTCCGCGGCGACGGTCAGGAGTCCATAGTCGAGTTTCTGTCCGACAAGGCCGCGAATCGTCGTCCGGAGCCACGGTTCGTGCCCCACGGTATCGACGAACGAGACGAGTCGGTCGCTCTCCTCGACGATTCGTGCGCGGTCCGACTTGCGGTGCGGATTGTCCATGTGGACCGGCCCATCCTCGTCGAATCCGTAGACTGCGTAGGAGAGATCGGCGCTGAGTCCGCGCTGGACTTCGTGGGGTTGCACGTCGAGGTACCCTCGGGTTCCGCCTTCGCCGTCGTCCGATTGGCCGGTGACGAGACTGCCGACGAGGGTGCTCTTCCCGTGGTCCACGTGGCCCGCGGTTCCGACGACGATATGCTCGCTGTCGGTTTCGAGCACCGCTCCCTCGCGAATGGTTGCGACGCCGACGATACCCCCAGCCCCGTTTCGCGTCGAGGCGCGAGTACTGGTTTCCGTAGCGTCGATTCCCCACGTCTGGACGTCCTCGATGTGTGCTCCAGCCTCCTCCGCGAGAAACGAAAGGACGTCCATCGATTCCGAAAAGAGATCGGGGTTGATTCCTGCCAGTCCCCCATCGTCAGTAACGCCGACCACGTACGTCGCCTCGCCGTTCCCCGACAGGACGCGGTGGCGTAACTGTGCGGCCAGACTTTCCATCCGCCCTTCGGCGAGGTGGATCTCCCTCGTTAGCCGTTCCTTGAACTCAACGCTACCGCCTTCCTGCTCCCCTTGGTCGAGAGCATGCTGCAAGGCGGCGCGGTCGGCGCTCATGAACCCGAGTTAGGGACGGTCAGACAAAAGGTTTGCCCGCGTTACAGGACCGTCGACAGTGGTCGGATATAGAGCACTCGAGAGAACTACTTACAGCGTGACGGCCAAATTTGAATCCCGAGTGAACGCGATACGAACGCCACCGTGTTTTACCCGGTCGCTGACGATGAGCGTCGCCTCGCTCGCATCGGCGTCGAGGGAGACGACGGTCCAGAAGGTCTCCGTCTGCCCAACCCCGATCACCGTGGGCGAGAACGCAGTTACGTTTTCTAATGGCTGATACCCGTGAACCGTTCCGTTCGAACGAACGCCGAAATCCGCCGGTTTGAGGCCGACCGAATCGTTGCCCTCGTTCGTGACGTTCATCCTGACGAGGAGGAACTGCGTACCCTCGTTCGGTTTATAGACGCCCGAATCACCGGACTCCGGGTCGATTTCCGACACACGCTTGGCGTTCCACCGGATCGACAGTGAATCGGTGGCGTTGTGAGGTGACGTGAATCGTGCCGTAAGGTTCCATTCACGCTCCTGTACCTCTCCGCCGGTTTCGAAAATCATCGGTGCGACGGTCGTCGCACCGACGAGAGCGAGGAGGGCAACGACGATACCGGCGGCGACTTTCGGCGAGATATGCATCGAGTCCGGAAGCGACGGGAGTGAGGGCCCGGCGTCGTCGGAATCGGTCGTTTCATCCACGTCGGTGTCCGCGTATCGTCGGACGAGGTCGTGGAGTTCGCGTGCTTCGACGATGGTTCGAAGTTTTTCGCCATCGACCAACTGCACACCCGCCTGTGAACCGATTTTCTCGGCATCGTCGGTGAAATTCCCCGACGTAACGACGGCACCTTCGCCGACACCATACTGCTTACAGAGCAGACCGAACTGCTGGATCTCCTCACCACTGATGCCTTCACCAGTCGCTGGCCGCGCCCAAATCAGGCCTTCGGCACCGTCGCGTTGCAGTGTGACGAACGATTTCTCCTTTTTCGTGGTCACCTGTGTTTGCCACCCCTGTTTCGACCAGAGGGCAGCGACGAACTCGGCGAACTGGGACTGTTCCATTGAACGTATCATGGTCTGCGGGGCACCGCTGGGTTCGTGCAGTTATCCTCAGTCATCGTATAAAAACTATTGGACAATTTCATCGGAAGCGTCGAACGACGAGGAATCCGGCGGCCACGAGCGCAACGAGTGCAACAGTCACATCGAATCCCGGCAGGCCGCCCTGCGAAACCGTCTGGGCGGTAATCGGTGCGTCGGTGGAAATCGATGTCGGCGGTGCCGTCCCGGTCGTAGTCGTAGTCGCGGTAGTCGTAGCCGTTGTCGTCATCGTCGTGGTCGGTGTGGTCGTCGTAGTCGTCGTGGGTTGTACGATGGTCACGGGTGTCGATGCCACGATCCCGCGGGTCGTTTTCCCTTGGTCTCGGAGTTCGATCGTGAACTCGGTACCGGACGTGACCGCACCGAAATCGAAGGTCGCACCGAACGTCCGGTTTTCAGTGACGACTGGTGTCGCTGGCCAGAAGAACGGTTTTTTCCCCTCGTCGAATGCGGTCACATTGATGGTCGTTCCTGGCGCGAGCGTCGTCTTTCCGCCAATGGTAGTCTCGTCCGCAACGATCAGCACGTCGCCATCGTAATCCAGCGTCACTCGGCGTTCGACCACCCTGAAACTCGTCGTCGCGGTTTCGACATCAGTGACCATCGAGTTGTCCGCACCGATTTCGAACGTCACATCGTACTCGTCGCCGACTTCCATGCCGTGCTTCGCCGTATCGACGACGAGGTACAGCGTATCGGTTTCCTCGTCTAGTCGAAGCCGTTCCGGTTCGACTTCGGTCACGTCCGCGCCGTCGAACTCGTTCGGAACCGTGTTTCGCTCGCTATTACTCTCGTAGAACGCAATCGAGACGTTCTCGTCGCTTCCGTCGAGGCTCGCATCGTGAATGAAGCCCGCAAGGCCGGATACATCGAGTGCGAAAACGAACCGGTCACGGCTCGCAATCGTTCCGTTGGCGTCGGTCGTCGATGCCGCTTTTTCGAGGTCGGCCGGTGATTCGAACGACGCGAGATCCGTACTGGCGGGGAGAACCAGCGTGCGCGCACTGCCCGTTTCACGCTCCTCGACGGTAAACGACCCAACGTCCTGCGTAATCCCGTCGATCGTGACGTTCATATCGTACGTTCCTGTCTGAAGCGGCCCCGCCTCGGATGGAACTAGTGTGTCGACCTTTCCCCGCAATCCGCCCTCGACCAGTGTAACCGAGTCGTTACCATCCGCTCGGTAGGTGTTGAGCGCGAGCGTCGTCTTCCCGCCCGTCACGTTTGCTTTTACCCAGAACCCCTCGGCCTTCGATCCGATATTTACGGTTGCGGCCTCGTTCGTTCGTACAGTTATTTCGATCACGTCGCCGCGGTCGTCGCTTACCGTCGAATCCGTGAAGGCGGCGCTCTTTCCATCTACGACGGTAATAGACGCCAGCGGAGCGACGACGAGCGAACAGAGGAGTACCGCGACCACCCATGCGTGCTTTTCGGACGTCATTTAGCACCACATAATTTATAGTATCGAAGACGGGAGCCCTGAAACAGTTTTTTTCGGCGCATATGAGTGCTGATAGACGGTATCGATAGTGTCGTCATAAATTACTAATAAGACTGTTATGAACCGACGGTAATAAATTCGTCCGTCAGTACCGCGAGTGATAATCAGCGGTCGTTCCGAACTCGTTCGTATGCCCTGTTGACGCGCTTGAACGCTTCTTCGTTACCGTCCGTTTGGTCAGGGTGAACGTTCTTCACTTTCTCACGGTATGCCTCGCGAACCGTCTCGTCGTCGGCAGTGACGTCCACGCCGAGGATTCGATACGCTTCCGCCGAACTCGGTCCCGAAGCACTACCGACCGTCGCGCGCTGGCGCTCGTCCCCCCTCGTTCGCCACCCCGCTCGTTCGCGTGTTCGTTGCCGGGTTCGCCGTCGTGCTCCCGCCCCAACCCCGTCGGAATTTGGTCCGAACCCACGGGTCGGATCGCCGTACACGGCGTCTCGTTCTACTTTCTTCTGCAGTCGTCCCGTCGCATGATACCACAGGATAGCCGTCGTAATGGCGAACGGTATCGCAAACACGACCAAAAACAGGTTGTACACGAACCCGAGGATGGAGAGCGAAACCGTAATCCCGGCAAAGACCGCTGCGACGCCGAGCAAGAGGCGGGACCTGTACATGTTTGCGCTACGGGTGGATGGATGTTAAGCCTCTCGCCGCCCGTAGACTGAAATCGATGGACGACGAACGGGGAGTCATGAGCGTCACAGGGCTATGTCAAATCTGTGAGACCGCGGAAGCGACGCACGATTGCGACCGTTGTGGTGCCCTCGTCTGTTCCGAACACTGGAATCGGGGGAACGGTCTCTGCGTCGAATGTACGGCCGAAATCGGTGGAGGAAGCGGGGAGAAAACACCACGTGGATCGGGAAGCGAGGACATCCGCCCGCCGGACACGGACGACGAGACGCACCAACTGTAACGAAACGGAAAGACCTACTGTCGCAAAACCGGGGCGTCGCCCACGGCTATCGATACTGGTTTAACCGCTTTTTCAGTCGTTTTGCCGCTTGCCCGGCGGCTTTGTGGAAGTCCTCACCGGCGTTTTCGCCCGCAAAGATGATTCCCCGCGAGGAGTTGACCAACCCGGCACCGTCGGCGAGGGCGAAAGTCGCCGCGGCCTCGACATCGCCACCTTGCGCGCCGACGCCGGGAACGAGGAACGGAAGGTCCGGCACACGCTCGCGCACTTCCTCCAGTTCGTCGGGCGTCGTCGCCCCAACCACGAGTCCGACGTTTCCGTTCGCGTTCCAAAGGTCGGCGAGCGATGCGACCCACTCGTACATCCTTTCCCCGGAGGCGAGTTCGAGGTCCTGGATGTCCGTTCCGCCGGGATTCGACGTTCGGCAGAGGATGAACACGCCCTTGTCTTCGCGCGAGAGGAACGGGTCGAGCGAATCACGGCCCATGTAGGGATTGACCGTGATGGCGTCGGCCGTGTCGAGCAGTCTCGCGTACTTCCGCGCCGTATTCCCGATATCGCCGCGCTTTGCGTCCAAAAGGACGGGGACGTCTTTCCCGTGCGCGTACGCGATGGTTTCTTGCAGTGCAGCCCATCCGTCCCTATCCTCGTAAAACGCGACGTTCGGTTTGTAGACCGCCGCGTGTTCGTGTGTCGCATCGATAATGCGTCGGTTGAACGCCCAGCGGGGAAGGTCGTGTTCGTGGAGGTGGTCCGGAATCCGATCGAGGTCCGCGTCGAGTCCGACGGAAACGATGCTGTCGGTGGCGGCGATGCGGTCACCGAGTCGGTCGAAGAAGTTCATACGCCGAAATTCATCCAATCGGTTATGGATGTATCGAACTGGTAAAGAGTCCTCGCGACATAGCTGTTTCAAATGCGCGTGACCGCTGTGGGTTTTGACCTCGATGACACGCTTGCGGTGACCGACCGACCGCGAGCGACGCTTCTCTCGGACGCGACAAACGCGGTGAGCGCACCCGCGCTCTCACGCGACGACTATCTGGACGCCCACAGTCGGCACCTCGCGACCGAGACGCGCGAGCCGATCTTCGCCGACCTGCTTCCCGAGGGGAGCGATACCTCGTCGGAACGGCTGACGGAGGCGTATCGCGACGCGATTTTGGACGCGCTCACGCCACTCACCGGCGTTCCGAATCTACTCGATACGCTTCGTCAGGAGTATCGCGTGGGATTACTCACGAACGGACCGGTCGTCGCACAGCGTGGGAAAATCGCCCAACTCGGCTGGGAACCGTACTTCGATACGACGATCGTTACGGGCGAACTCGAAGCGGGAAAACCGGACAGGCGGGCGTTCGACGCGCTCAGTACCGAACTCGGAGTCCCGACCGAAGAAACCGCCTACGTCGGGGATGATCCCGAGATGGACGTTCGAGGTGCGAGCGATGCCGGAATGAGAACGATACAGGTGACGTATCCAGACGGTCCCGACCCGATGTCGGTGGCCGATGCGCACATCGACCGCCAGGAACTCGTGTTGGGGCTTCCCGACCTGCTTTCGTCGCTGTAGTTGCTTTCGGTTCCGATTAGCTGGCCTCGACTCCGGCGATGACAGCGTCCACCGCGCGTTTGACGTGTGCACCCTGTTCGACGAAGATGAGGACTCGCGGGGGTTCGACCGCTTTCGGACGAACGCGAAGCTCCGCCCGACGGGCAGTTCGCTCCGCCGACTCGATGCCGTCGGTGAGTTCGATTCTGATTCGGTCGGGTTGGACGAACACGCTCGCCACACGCTCACCGTCCCGTTCGACTTCGTACGCCAGCGCACCGTCGTCTGTTGGCTCCACGTTCGTATCGGCGTTCACGACGGCGAGCGAATCGAGCGGTGGGTCTTCGCGTCCGTCGAGTTCGGACGAGAGGAGTTGTGCGATTCGCACGCCATCCGTAGTTATATCCTCGACCATATCCCGCGTTGGTGGAGGGGAGGTTTACGTTTTGAGGTCGGAGAGCGCCTCGTCGGCTTCACTGCTTACGTCGATTCCCTTCCGTCGGGCGTAGACGATTGCCGCCGCCTCCACGGAGATACCTGCACTTCGTTGCAGTTCGTTGATCTCCGCGACCGCGGTCTGTTTCGTCGTCCCGTGCGCGACGATCGTATCGAGCGCCTTTTCGAAGGTCGATTGCTCCTGGAGGAGGCTTTCGTCCGGGTGAAAATCCTCCGGTATCTCGACATCGGCGGGGTCGAACTCCGCGACGAGCGTCTCCTCGTCGTGCGAGAGAAGCCCCTGTCCGCTGGCGATATCGACGAGACGTTTGGCCTGGTCGGGTGAGAACCAGTCCCGGTCGAGCGACAGCGCGACGACGAACTCGCTTTCACGCATCCGTTTGCGCCCGTTTTGCTGGAACGGCGCGGCGACAGCTATCCGCAAACTCATCGTCCTGCGGAACTGGATGTGGTGGCCTAAATCTGCCGATGTCGAACCGCGAATCGAGTCATTGAAGTATTTCGTGGGCGACCCTCACGATATGAAAGACCAAGGACGTTCTACGCGAAAGCGAACCGGTGGCCGACTGAAGCCCCTGAAGAAGAAGAAGAAACACGAACTCGGCCGACAACCGACCGAGACGCAGGTCGGAGAACCACGGTTCCGCACCACGGACGCTCGCGGCCACAACACGAAGGTTCGAGCGCTCACGACCGACAGCGCCAACGTGACCACCGACGGTGAGACGGTCAGCGCGACGATTCAGGACGTGCTCGAGAACGGCGCGAACCCGAACTACGCTCGCCGAAACATCATCACGAAGGGTGCCATCATCGTCACGACCGAAGGCAAAGCGCGCGTGACCTCGCGTCCCGGCCAGAACGGACAGGTCAACGCCGTTCTCGTCGACGACGAATAAGCGAACTGCCGTCTTTTTCGATTACACTCGATGTGTTGGGCGATAGCTTCCGCTTCGTGACTGCGAACCGACCGTCCCTCCCTCGGATAATCATTTACTGGATGGATCGGCGTCGAGTTGCTCGATGAGACCGAGCATGTCGCTCTGTGTCCATGTCTCGGCGAGTTTGCCGTCCTCGAAGCGGTCGATCTCGATAGCGGTCAGGGTCACCCGTTTTCCCGTCGGGGCGATTCCGAACATCGAGCCCTCGTGGGTACCAGTCATCGTCCATCGGAGGGCGACTTCGTCGTCCTCCGCAACCATGTCATCGATTGTAAACATCATATCCGGGAAGATTTCACGGGTCATGTCCGCGAGCGTCTTGTACAGTTTCGGACCCCGCATCTCCTCGGCGATTTCTCGGTCGTGAATGATGTACTCTGAACCAACGAGTGTGTCCGCAACATCCGGATTCGTGCCGTTCCACACACCTTCGTAGAGCGTTCGAAGCAGTTCTGTGTGCTCTGTCACTGTCATCGGCTTTCCGCAATACCCGTCGCTGGCCATGTAAGTAGTCGTTAGTGTTTCGTGATTTCGAACCGTTATCGAACAACGCGAAAAAACCGATACGTCGATTATGGACGCGGTGCCGCCTTCTGTAGTGCCGTCTCTGCGACGTTACCGCCGTAGTCGGCACAGCGAGATAACGAGTCCACGACGAGTCCGAGCGACTGGGTCTGTTGTGGGTCCTGCTCGCGGAGCAGTTTGTCGATGGAGCGTGCGTGTTCGTCGATTTCCAGGATCGACTGGCGGGCATCGTTCGCGAGTTCGGTCGCTTCGTCGCTGTCGTCGGAAAAGAGCGCATCCATCGCGGTGTCGATGACGGTGGTCGCGTCGGTGTGGAGTTCTTCGAGGCTGTCGATGACGTCTTCGGGTGGACTCGACGACATCTGGAGCGTCAACCGACCGATCTTGGTGGCGTGGTCCGCTATACGTTCGAGTTGCCGTGCGCTGGAGTGGTAGTCGAAACACACCTCACGTGACATGCCGAGTTCCTCCGTCGCTTTCGCCGTCCTGAGTGCGGCCCGAAAGATCCGGGAGACGACGTACCACAGGCGGTCAACGTCCTCGTCACGGGTGATGACATCGCGTGCGATATCCGCGTCGTTTTCCGCGAGCGCGGTTATCGCGTCGTCCAACATCGAAAGCGCGATGAGTCGCATGCGTGTGACCGCGTTGTGAATCGACAGCTCGGAGGAGTCGAGAAGATCCTGAATGACGACCTTGTTGCCGGTCTCTTCCAGCACTTCGAGTCCGACGAGGCCCTGCGTAGCGGAGCTGATAGTTCTTCGTTGTTCGGTCGTGATACGGTTCGATTCGAGGGTGATGATGTCGAAGCCGCTCACGTACATCGTCATGACCGCGCGTTTCAACTCTTCGTCTCGGAGGTCCCTGATGTCGAGCGACCCCTCGAGTTGGTCCCGCTCGTCCTTCGGAGTGAGCAGAAGCGAATCCGATTCCGGATAGAACTCGACGACGCTTCCGGCTTCGATGCCGTTGTCGGTTGCCCACGTCTTCGGGAGCGAAACGGTATACGTCGAACCGCCGGTAACCTGCACCTTGCGCGTCTCCATACCCTCACGTGGTTTCGACCACACTATAAATCCAACTATCTCTATATACATCTTCCAGTATAACACTATCTTCACCGACAGTATAGGTCAAACTCATATGATTCATATTTGGAGAAGAATTCAAGCAGCTAAAAGGATGGAATTATAAAATAAATGCGCCGTATAAATCCGGACAAGTCGTCTAAATACGGGTTTGAGCGGTATCTGGATACCAAACGATTCCGGATGACATACATGACCAACCGTAGAACAATACCATACGTAGGAATATATAGAAATAATAGCAACGTATTATTATGCTCTGTTCTTGGAATTCAGTGATGTCAGGGAAGTCGTCAAACGGTGTTTCACGGCGCAAGTTCATCGTGGGAGCAGGTGCATCGGGAGCAATCGCCATCGCGGGTTGTACCAAAAACCCGGCGGCCAGCGGTTCCGAAGGTTCGGGAGACGACGATGCACTGAGCGGATCGATCAGCATTTCGGGCAGTTCGACGGTGTTCCCGTTGGCCCAAGCGATGCAGGAGAAGTTCGTCGAAGAACACGAAAACGTGAGCATCGACATCAAATCGACCGGAAGCGGCGGCGGCTTCGCAAATCACTTCTGTCCAGGAACCACGGAGTTCAACAACGCCTCTCGACCGATTAAGAAGGAAGAGATATCGGCTTGCAAGAAGAACAACGTCGTTCCCGTCGAACTGAAAGTGGCGACGGACGCTCTGACAGTCGTTGTCAACAAGAACAACGATTTCGTCGACTGTATGACCGTCGATCAACTCAAACAGATTTGGCAAGGTGGGAACGACAAAGTCACGAAGTGGAGCGACGTGAACTCGGAATGGCCGGACGAGAAGATCATACTCTACGGACCGACCGAAGCCTCCGGAACGCTTGATTACTTTCACGAGGCTATCGTCGGGGAGGACAACGAACATCGGATGGATCACCAGGCGAGCGAAACAGACCGTAATATCATTGGGGGGGTCGAAGAAAGCAAATATGCTCTAGGTTACCTCGGATTCGCCTACTACAGCGAGGCTAAAAACAAGGTGAAAGCACTTGGAGTCGATAACGGTAACGGCTGTGTGAAGCCATCGCTGGAAACCGCAAAGTCCGGCAAATACAAGCCGCTTTCGCGGCCGCTGTTCACGTATCCGAAGCAGTCAGCACTCAGCGAAGACCACGTCGCCGAGTTCGCGAAGTTCTGGATAGAAAACGCGACGAGCAAGGAGATCGTGGCGAACAGCGTCGGATACGTCCCGCTCGACGAAGCCGAGAAGAAAGAGCAGATGAACACCCTCGAAACGGCAATCGAGAAGGCGAACGGTAACTGAAGCGACCGAATCGGTAAACGAAGGCCTTTTCGAAGACGACCGGAGATTACGAACAATGAGTACTGATCAGATAACACAAACCCTAACAAGACGAACAGGAAATTCGTCACGGGAGCTATTAGCGCGCCTATTTTTCTTCACTTGCGCACTCCTGTCGATAATCACGACCGTCGGTATCGTCCTTCTGTTATTCAACGAATCGCTGCGGTTTTTCAGCGAAACTGCGGGACTGTTGGGCGTCAGCGGCGAAACCACGTCCATCGTCGACTTCTACACACATACGACGTGGCGACCCAGTAGCGGTCAGTTCGGTGTGTTGGCACCGCTGACCGGAACGCTCATGGTGACCATCGGTTCAGCGTTCATCGCGTTACCGCTAGGTGTCGCGACCGCACTCTATCTCAGTGAGTACGCGAGTCCACGGACACGATCGGTGCTAAAACCGGCACTCGAAATCCTCGCCGGGGTACCAACCGTCGTCTACGGATTCTTCGCGCTCATCTATATCACTCCGTTTTTCGACATCTTTATAAATTTGCAGTTTTTCAACATGCTATCGGCGAGCATCGTCGTCGGTATCATGATCATCCCGATGGTCGCATCCATTAGCGAGGACGCGATGAGCGCCGTTCCCGATAGCCTTCGGCAAGCAGGATACGGAATGGGTGCGACGAAGTTCGACGTGTCGGTCGACATCGTTATTCCCGCGGCGATTTCGGGTATTTTCTCCTCGTTTATCCTCGCACTGTCGCGGGCGATCGGGGAGACCATGGCGGTAACCATCGCGGCAGGAAGCGTGTCGTTCTTCCGGAATCCGCTCAACCCGGCGGCATACACCAACCCGAACATGCCGATGACCTCGGCAATCGTGCACTCGCTCACGGGTGACTTCGCCGGTGGCGGTATCGCGTATCGAAGCGCGTTCGCCGTCGGTCTCACCTTGTTCATCATCACGCTCGTGATGAATGTCGTAAGCGACCTCATCGCGGAACACTACCGGGAGGAATACTGAGATGGCAACGGACACTGGCGGATACGAATCGACGAAACAGTTTTCGAGGGTCAGCCGAACCACCGGGACGATTTTCAAATATGCACTCCTGGCCGCGACACTCTTCGGAATCGTTGCGCTCGGCGTGCTGCTGCTGTACGTGGCGAACGACGCCATTCAACCGCTCACCGCCGACCCAGGATGGTACCTCGTCTTCTTCACGACGTTCGTTCTACCGACCGTCGCCGTCGCCTGGTATCTGAACCGAACAGACGAACGATCGCTTTCGACTGGGGTAACCGCGCTCGGCGTGCCGCTCGTCGGGACGATATTCGCGGCGGGAATCTCGACTGTCTTCATCGACGTGGTGTACCCACTCATGTGGTTCGCATACTTCGCCGCGTTCGCCGTTCCCGTCGTATTCGCCGTTGGATTGAGTCGAAGCGATTTCGATATCCCGTTCCTTGGATGGCTGGGTATCATAATACTCACCTTCGCCGCATCGTTCGCGCTCGTGCCGTACGGCATCCTCCGTCTGCTCTACGTCCCGACTAACGGGATGTCGATGGCGCTCACCTTCGGTTCGGTGGCTGCGTTGGCCGCGAGAAGCTACGTGGGTAAACGATGGGACGGAAAACGAACCGGTGACATTGCCGCCGGTATCGTTCTCCTCGTAACAATGTTGTCGCCATTTGTCGGCGCCATCGTCGGTATCGGGGCGGTTCCCGCACCGATTCTGACGACGATAGCTCTCGTCCCGGTCGGACTCTACGTCGCTAGTACGATGGCTCATCGACCGGAATACGTCATCGGGCTCGCACTGCCCGTCATCGTCGTCGTCGGCGTGCTCCTCGGTGCGTTCCTCGTCGACGTGTTCTCGTTCGCCGGACCGCACTCGTGGCTCGACTGGGCGTTCGTTACGGGCGACAGTTCGGGAGAGGCCGCGAATGCGGGTCTGTATCCCGCAATCGTCGGTTCGGTGTTGCTGATGTTCGTCGTCGCGCTCGTTTCGTTCCCGGTTGGCATCGGTGCAGCGGTGTACCTCGAAGAGTACGCACCAGACAACAAGTTGACCAGAATTATTACGATCAACGTCTCGAACCTAGCTGGCGTCCCGAGCGTCGTCTACGGACTGCTCGCTGCAGGTGTCTTCGTCACCTATCTCGGCCCAGGTATTCCGGTCCTTCCGCCAGCGATCGCGAATCCATTCGGCCTCTCTCCGATATATGTCGCCGGAAATCTGTTCGGTTCCGGTACCATCATCGTGGGAGGACTGGCGCTTTCGCTACTTATCCTACCCATTATCATCATCTCGTCACAGGAAGCGGTTCGGGGGGTTCCGGATGACATGCGACAGGCGTCCTACGGAATGGGCGCGACTAAATGGCAGACGGTGAAAAACGTCGTCCTTCCCCGGGCGTTCCCCGGCATCCTCACCGGAACGATTCTTGGACTCGGACGTGCAGTCGGTGAGACCGCGCCTCTGATTATGATCGGTGCGGCGGCCATCGCTCCGGTTCCACGCACGTTCGAGTCGGTCGTCGCCGCGATGCCGATGCAAATCTACGTGTGGGCAGGGGACTTCGCTACGGATGAGTTCTTCAACCGGGTCGTTCCGGCGGGCGTCATCGTCCTCCTCATCGCCATGCTGGCGATGAACTCGGTCGCCATCGCACTGCGCAACAGGTTTCAGAGAGAGGGATAAACAATGAGTCAAGAGAACATGCAGAACGAGGAAACGAGCGACAGAGAGCGAGCGGAAGAACCGTCCGACTCGATGACCGACGAGATGGTCATCGACACCGAAGTGGACTCGGGAAGCGTCAACCGTGCGGACACCCGACCCATCATCACGTCGAAAGGCGTCAAGGTCTGGTACGACGACGATCAGGCGCTGCGAGGGATCGACATGGAGATCCCGGAAAACCGCGTCACCGCGATGATCGGTCCGTCGGGCTGTGGGAAGTCCACGTTCCTCCGGTGTATCAACCGGATGAACGACCTCATCGACGCGGCACGCGTCGAGGGTGAACTCACCCTGCGCGGCAAGAACGTCTACGACGACGATGTTGACCCCGTTGCACTCCGTCGACGCGTCGGGATGGTGTTCCAGAAGCCGAACCCGTTCCCGAAGAGCATCTACGACAACGTCGCTTACGGCCTGGACATTCAGGACAAAGATGGCAACTACGACGAAATCGTCGAGGAGTCGCTGAAGCGCGCTGCACTTTGGGACGAGGTGAAAGACCGGCTCGACGAATCCGGTCTCGAACTCTCCGGCGGGCAACAACAGCGACTCTGCATCGCCCGCGCCATCGCACCCGACCCGGAAGTCCTGTTGATGGACGAACCCGCGAGCGCGCTCGACCCCGTCGCAACCTCGAAAGTCGAGGATCTCATCGCTGAACTCGCGGAGGATTACACCGTCGTCATCGTCACGCACAACATGCAGCAGGCGGCACGTATCAGCGACAAGACGGCCGTCTTCCTGACCGGCGGCGAGCTCGTGGAGTTCGACGACACACAGAAGATCTTCGAGAACCCCGAACACGAGCGCGTCGAGGATTACATCACGGGCAAATTCGGATAAGATTCATACCGAAGACTCTCGAACACACTACTAACTCTCAAATACAACCTATGGCACGCAAAAGCTACCAACAGCAGTTGGCGGACCTCCGCGAAAACGTCCTCTACATGAGCGAGGTCGTGATGGAGCGCCTCCGCCTCGGTCTCAACTCGCTCGAACAGAAAGACCGGGAACTCGCCCGGGAAGTCATCGAGGGCGACTACGAAGTCAACGAGATGTATCTCGACCTCGAACAGGATTGTATCGACCTGCTTGCGCTGCAACAACCAGTTGCGAGCGACCTTCGGATGATCGCCGCGTCGTTCAAAATCATCACCGACCTCGAACGAATCGCCGACCTTGCAGTGAACCTCGGCGAGTACACGCTCGAGGCGGACCACGACGTGTTCCCCGAAGTCGATATTCAGGAACTCGGGACCGTCACGCTCGACATGCTGGAGGCGACGATGGAGGCCTACGCCGAGGACAACACCGACAATTGCTACGCCGTCGCTGACAAGGACGACGAGTTGGACGACCTCTGTGAGCGCGCCAGCGCGCTCGTCGTTCGAGACCTCATCGAGACCGAACTCGAAGAGAACACCGAAGCGGAAATCGAACGGCTCCTCCAGGACGTTTCCCGCCTCCTGCTCACCATCCGCGACCTCGAACGTATCGGCGACCACGCGGTTAACATCGCCGCACGAACGTTCTACATGGTCGAAAACGACGACGAACTCATCTACTAGAACACACCTTTTTCTGCGGTCGGGAGCCGAGACGAACGCCACGTGGCGTTCGTCTCGGCCTACCTCCCTGGAAAAATCTGCACCAAAAGCACTGCGTCACCTCCTCCGTCACTTCGAAAACTCGCGGTGCTCGTTTTCTCGCTCCGTCGAAGGTTCCTTGGCCCGGAAAATTGGAAATTTTCCGGAGAATGGACTGGCCGCCAGCGGGTGTGTAATTTGCTGCTTTTGCCGGTTGTGTCACTGACCTATCGCTCCCGTTGCTCGCTATCCTACGTCACTGAGAAGTTCTCGTTAGTGACGAAGGAGCGATAGGCTGGCCTACTTTTCACAGGGACAAGCATACTCACCGCGAACGAAGTGAGCGGGCCGACGACTGAATGGAGTCCGACGGACTCGTACCGCGAGTCTGCCGTGACGAAGTGAAGGAGGAGTGCTTTTGATGAACGTTTTACAGGGAGACGGACGTGGCCAGCGCGAATCGCGCTGGCTTCGTCCCTCGACCGTGGTAAAACGTTCTATTGGAAACCGATCCGCCCGCCCGCCTGGCGTTGCGGGCCGGACGAGCCACCCTTGAAGTCCTGTTCGATCTCCGAATAGTAATCGAGCAGGTCCTCGGTGATGGTGGCGCGCACGCTCTCCATCGCCTTGCGGAAGTGACGCATTTCGACCTCTTCGGCGTCGTCGTCCTCACGGAGGGCCTCGATTGCCGCTTCGCGGGCGATCGATTCGAGGTCACTGCCGACGTACCCGTCGGTCATCTCCGCGAGTTCACGCAGGCTCACGTCGGGCGCGAGCGGCGTGTCCTCCGTGTGAATCTTGAGGATTTGCTCGCGGCCTTCCTCGTCGGGTTGACCGATCATGACGAGGCGGTCGAAGCGACCCGATCGGATGAGTGCCGGGTCGATCATGTCCGGACGGTTGGTCGCGCCGATGACCATCACGTCGCCCTTCTCTTCGAGGCCGTCGAGCTCCGTGAGCAGTTGGTTGACCACGCGCTCGGAGACGTTGCTCCCGACCTCCTGGCCCCGGCCGGGCGCGAGGCTGTCGAGTTCGTCGAAGAAGATGACCGTCGGGCTGACCTGCCGCGCTTTGCGGAAGGTCTGACGGATGGCCTTCTCGGACTCGCCGACCCACTTCGACAGCAGCTGCGGGCCACGCACGCTGATGAAGTTGGCGTTCGTCTCGTTGGCGACGGCTTTCGCCATGAGCGTCTTCCCGGTTCCGGGTGGTCCGTAAAGCAGGACGCCGGACGGCGGGTCTATTCCCATCCGGTCGAACTTCTCGGGCGAGGAGAGTGGCCACTCGACGCTCTCCTTGACCTGGCTCTTGGGGTCCTCGAGACCGCCGACGTCGTCCCACGAGACCTTCGGGAGTTCGACCAGCACTTCCCGCATCGCGGAGGGTTCGACCTCGTTCAGCGCACCTCTGAAGTCCTTGCGCTTGACGATCATCCGGTCGATGAGCGACGGCGGGATGGACTCCTCGTCCAAGTCGATTTCGGGCAGATACCGGCGAAGTGCCTTCATCGCGGCTTCTTTCGTCAGGCTCTCGATGTCGGCACCGACGAAGCCGTGGGTGTCGTTCGACAGCTTCGGGAGGTTCACGTCGTCAGAGAGCGGCATTCCGCGGGTGTGAATCTGGAGGATTTCCGTGCGGCCTTCCTCGTCCGGCACGCCGATTTCGATTTCGCGATCGAAACGGCCGGGGCGTCGGAGCGCCGGATCGACCGAATCGACACGGTTGGTCGCCGCGATGACGATAACCTGACCACGCGCTTCGAGGCCGTCCATCATCGTCAGCAGTTGCGCGACGACGCGGCGTTCGACCTCGCCGGTCACGTCCTCACGCTTCGGTGCGATGGAGTCGAGTTCGTCGATGAAGATGATGGATGGCGACTCCTCGGCCGCATCCTCGAAGATTTCACGCAGTTGCTGTTCTGATTCGCCGTAGTATTTCGAGATGATTTCGGGACCGGCGATGGAGAAGAAACTCGCGCTGGTCTCGTTGGCGACGGCTTTCGCCAGCAACGTCTTCCCGGTACCCGGTGGGCCATGGAGGAGAACCCCCTGTGGCGGTTCGATACCGAGCTTTTGGAAGATCTGCGGGTGTTTCATCGGGAGTTCGACCATCTCCCGAACGCGCTGGATTTCGTTCTGCAGACCACCGATATCTTCGTAGGTGATCCCGCCACCGGTCTTCTCGAAGCCCGAAATCGGCTCCTCGCGGAGTTCGACTTCGGTGTCCTCGGTGATGAGGCAGACGCCCTGCGGGTCGGTTTCGACCGCGATGAGCGGGATTGCCTGCCCGGGGGAGCGCATGAACGGGTGGTTCGTGCTCGACATGACGGGCACGATGTCGCGCTCGACCACGGGACGCTTCAGAATCTGGCGTTTGACCATGCCTGCGGCGTCGCTTCCGAACTGGACGCTCGCCTCTTCCGGCGGCGCGAGCACCAGTTTATCGGCCTTTTCAGCCTCAGCTTTGCGGATTTCGACGCGCTCGCCGATGCCGACGTCGGCGTTTTGGCGCGTAAACCCGTCGATTCGGACTGTATCGGTGTTCCAGTCCTGGCGGTCGGCACGCCAGACTTTCGCCGCTGTCGTATCGCCGCCTTCGATTTCGATGATGTCTCCGGGGCTCAGCTTCAGATGCAATAGCGTGTCCGGGTCGAGACGGGCGATACCGCGCCCCGAATCATTCGGATACGCTTTCGCAACCTCCAGTTGCACTTCGTTCATGATTGTTCAGTCACGGGGGATAGTTATGGGTGATAGTTCGCGGGGTATAAGTCCTTTGCTACCGGGGTTCTCGGCCACGCTATCTCCCGATATCGGTGGACGGTGCCCGCGTGCGATGGTTGACACTACGGGATAACAGTACAAAGGGATAGTGGTGCCGACATGACCGGTGGAATTTTCGCGTTCCGGAACGGGATGCGACGTATGGAAATGCTTGCGTTCGACGGGCGAATGGGAGCCAGCGGCGACATGATTCTTGGCACGCTGTTGGACGCCGGGGCGAACAGCGACGTCCTCGCGCCGGTGGAAGACGCTCTCGATGTGGAATACGAAGTCGAACGGACCGTGAAAAGTGGGATTTCCGCGACCCGCGTTCGCGTGTTGTTGACGGACGATGGGGAATCCGACGACGAGGAAGGTCACGATGACCACGAACAGACTCACGATGCGGGCGATACCCACGACGATCACCACGAACACGACGATGGGGAGCATCACCATCACGGGCACGAACACGCGAGTCATCACGGTCACTCACACGACCACCAGCACGCGGAAGGTGCAGGCCCGGCACGAACCTATCGGGAGGTCATCGACCTGCTCGAATCGATGGGGCTCGACGAGAACATCGAATCCGATGCGAAAGCCGTCTTCCGAATTCTCGGGGAAGCGGAGGCGAACGTCCACGACACCGACCTCGATTCGACGCACTTCCACGAGGTCGGCGCGGACGACGCCATCGCGGACGTGGTCGGAGCGTCCCTGCTGTTCGCCGATCTCGACCCTGAACGGATCGTGACGACGCCGCTCGCGACCGGAGGTGGGGAGGTCGAAATGAGCCACGGAACGTATCCGATTCCCGCCCCCGCCGTGGTCGAAATCGCGTCGCAGGCGGACTGGTCGCTCTCGGGCGGTCCGATCGATGCGGAACTACTGACTCCCACGGGTGCGGCGATTCTGGCGCATTTCGCGGACGGTGTGGAGACGATTCCGACCCTCAACATCGAAAACTCGGGTTACGGCGCAGGAGGATACGATTTTCCCGACCATCCGAACGTCCTCCGTGTTTTGGCCGGTGAATCGGAGGACATCGTCGGACTCGTCCGCGACGATATCACCGTCCTCGAAACGAATCTGGACGACGCACCGCCGGAAGTGCTCGGGGGACTGCAGGAGACGCTCGCAGACGTAGGTGCACGAGACGTATCTATCCTCCCGGCGACGATGAAGAAATCGCGTCCGGGGCATCTCGTGAAGATCATCACGAAACCCGAAGACGCGGAACGAGTCGCGAGAAGGCTCGCCGAGGAGACCGGCACCCTCGGCGTTCGCGCTTCCGGTGCGAGCCATCGGTGGATCGCCCACCGAGAGTTCGAGACGATATCCCTGGAAATCGACGAGTCGAAGTACGACGTCACCGTGAAAATCGCGAGCGACGAATCCGGGTCGGTCTACGACGTGAGCACCGAATTCGACGATGCCCTCGCAGTGGCGGAGGAGACGGGGGTCACGGTTCGGGAAGTGATGCGACTGGCGGAAAACGCGATACACGGAAACCGATAATACACGACAGTTTGTACTAAACGTATGGTCCTCGTTCGCGTGCAGTGTCCGTTCGATGGTTGCGACGGGATGGGTGAGTTCGAAACCGACCCGGAGGGCGAAGTCGTCGCCCGCGAAATGGGTCACGTCGAACTGGACAAGTTCCAGAAAGTCGGGAAACAGTTGCTCTCGGGGACGATCCTGAAAGAGGAGTTTCTCCGGTGTCCGGTGGACGAAACCCACCGATATACCGTGTTGGTAGAACTCTGATCGGTGTTGGGCCGGATTTTTATCGGTGTCGGAACGACGACTCCCGTCGGGCGCTGGTTTTCACTCCTCGCGATGTTCCGCGAGTGCTTCCTCGATGGTCAACTCGCCCGCCGCTACTCGGCGGGCGAGTTGCTCGTCGATTTCCCGGTTGTCGTCGGAACGTTCACGTGAGCGACGTTTGATGACGCCGAGTTCCCCTTGCGTCGGGTCGATATCGCGCTCCTCGACGACGTCGCCCTCCAATCGCGCGATGTTGACCGCGGCGAGCACGTCACCCATGCCGCGCGCGCCGGTGCCGAGATACGGAGTCGTACCGGTTTCGTCCACGAGTTCGACCAGCACGTCTTCGAGTTCGCGGATAAGTTGTGCACCCTGCAAGCGCGCGCCGTCGCCGATTCGGACGACTGGATCGATGGCGTCTTCGATTTCTTCGCGGACGACAGCCGCGGCATCAGCGAGTGGGACGTGAAATGCTGAAACGACGAGGTCGCCCGAGAGAATCGCGATTCCGGGGCGCGTTCCGGGATCGATACCGATGATTGTTCTTCCCGATTCCCCGCGGAGAACCGCGAGTGCCTCCTCGACGACCTTCCGGGGATGGTTCGAGTCAGCGACGATAACCGGGAGTTCCGTGTCGACATCGTCCCCCTCGGCTCGAATGCAAATCCGTGCCTGCTCCGGTAGGTCATCGCCCGGTTCGATGGTGGTAAACTGGACGCCCCTGTCGCGCAGTTCGTTTACCACGTCGTGGTACACTTCGAAATCCGCTGTCGCAACGACGACTGTCACTGCTCGGTATTGGCAGGGATAGAACAAAATCCCAACGGTCGAGCAGAAACCGGAACCTTTTGCGTGAGAAGGGCTAACGACCGGATGTGACCGACGCCGAGAAACTGACGACCGGGTGCCCGCCCATGGACGACCTGCTCGGAGGAGGACTGGAACGCGGAACCGTAACACAGGTGTATGGGCCGCCCGCAGCAGGGAAAACGAACGTGGCGCTGGGAACCGCGATCGAGACCGCGCGCGATGGCGGGACGGTGGTTTACATCGACACCGAAGGACTCTCTATCGAACGATTCGAGCAAGTCGCGGAAGCGAGAGTGGACGACGTGGACGACGTCGCCTCTCGCATCGTCATCAAGGAGGCGCTCGATTTTTCGGAGCAGGAGGAGGCCGTCAAAGACGTAACCGAGTTCGCCAACCGCGCGGACCTCGTCGTCCTCGACAGCGCAACCGGATTCTACCGACTCGAACGAAGTGACGACACCAAGGGCGGCGAAGCGCTGCGTGGCGTCGCCCGACAAGTCACTCACCTCCTCTCGCTAGCGAGAAAGCACGACCTCGCCGTTCTCCTGACGAATCAGGTGTACACCGACCCGGATTCGGACGGTACCCGCCCCCTCGGCGGCCACACGCTGGAACACTGGACCGGTGTGGTCCTCCGAGTCGACCGCTTCCGGGGAGGGAATCGCCGGGCGACTCTCGAAAAGCATCGCTCGAAACCCGCCGGGAAGCGTGCCCAGTTCCGAATTACGGATGCCGGACTGGAAGGCGTCGAAGATATGCCGTAGACTCGAAACGGGATCTTCCAGCCGAATCGACCGTGTCGTGACCGATTTTGGCAGGGTGAAGACACCGAATTCCCGACGTAACTTGCGCTCATACCGACGGGCGGAGAGGTCAGCAACCCGGCCACGATTCACCGGACTCGATGACCGCTCGAGTCGCAAATACATGTTCGAGGCGAAGGCTTTTGGCCCTGGTTTTTAAATGTAGATTATGGTCACCGTGCGGGCACCTGCGACGAGCGCCAACCTCGGAAGCGGATTCGACGTGTTCGGATTGGCGCTGGAACGACCCGGGGACGTGGTTCGGGTCGAACGTGCCCCCGAAACGACGATAGAGGTTATCGGAGTCGGACAACAGTATATTCCGGAGGATCCGGCGAAAAACACAGCAGGTATCGTCGCCAAAGAACTCGACGCGCCAGCACACATAGAAATCGACAAGGGAGTCCGCCCGTCGTCCGGGCTAGGCTCGTCGGCGGCGAGTGCTGCTGCTGCCGCGGTCGCGTTGAACGAACTCTACGATTGCGGACTCACGCCGACGGAGTTGGTCCGTGTCGCCGCGGAGGGTGAAGCCGCGGTCTCGGGCGAGGCTCACGCCGACAACGTCGCACCCGCCATCCTTGGCGGATTCACGGTGGTCTCCGAAGACCACGTGACGCAAGTCGATACCTCCATTCCGGTGGTCGCGTGTCTTCCCGAAATCGTGGTTTCGACGCGAGACGCACGACAGGTCGTTCCGCAATCAGTTGCTATCGACGAACTCGTCGGAACCGTTGGTGACGCCGCGACGCTCACCGCGGGGATGTTCCGAAACGACCCGACGCTCGTCGGACAGGGACTCCGAGACAACTCGCTCACCGGGTCACGCGAACCGCTCATCGACGGGTTCGACTCGGTTCGAGAATCCGCGCTCGATGCGGGCGCAACCGGCGTCGCCGTAAGCGGTGCAGGGCCGAGCATGCTGGCAATCTGTCACGAAGGAACGCAGGCGGAGATTGCGAGCGCGATGCTCGACGCCTTCTTCGACGTCGGGGTCGAAGCACGAGCCTATCAAACGTCGGTCGGCGGTGGAGCCACCATCGTACGGAAAACGTAACGACCACGGGGACCCGTGGAAACGGTGATGATATGACGGATAGGAACCGTTGTCCAGACTGTAGCGTCACACTCGAACCTGTCAAATTCGGGATGAGCGACGCATGGCAACCGCACGTGAAAACGAACGACCGGAGAGGAGGACTGCTCGGGTCTCTCGGGTTGAACGAAACGAGAGCCGTTCGAACGCGGATGTGTCCCGAATGTGGCCGCCTGTTGTTTCACGCGGAAATCGACTGAACGTCTCGGTGGTGCGGGATGCCGATCTAAATCCGATACAGACGTGTCGTCCAGAGCTCGCGGAACGCGTCATCCAGTGCGTCCTCCGGATCACCCGTCGCATCGACTGGTTTCGTCCGCTCTGCCTCGTTTCGAAATTCGGAAAGGAGCGTTCGTTGGCCGACGACGTACAGTCGTTCCGCCCCTCTATCTTCGATTTTCTCGCGACAGCGTTCCAAATGTTCGTCGATTTGGGCGTCCCGTCTACGCTCGAATCGGCCCTGGGAAAAGCCGCCTTTCGAGTGGTCGCTTTTCACGTCGCTCTCGAAACCCGAAATCGACTGTCGTTTCGGACCCTCGTACTCACCGATGGCGAAGAGGTCAGAGCGAACGAGTGCCAGCGCGAACGTGCCTTCGGGGCGAAACCATCCAGTATCGAGTTCGAACCCATCTGCCCACGTGACGAACTGCTCCGGCGGATTCGGTGGGACGAGGGCGGCGCTGACGAGCCCGGCGTCGTCGGCCACTGCTAGACACGGGGATGCACGGGCGACGAGCGAAGCGTGGTCACCGAACTCGTCTCGAACGACATCAGGGAGGTCGTCACGAACCATCGCGGTAAGTGCCCCCTCGGGGTCCGTCTCGACCGATCGGAGGCGGGAGAGAACGCCGTCGAGCCGTTTCCCCCGAACGGTTTCGACGCCTCGGAACTCGAGGGTATCCTCGTCGCCTTGCAGCCGTTCGACTCGGTCCTCGAGTTCCTCGACTCTATCTTCGAGGCGGTTGGCTCGCTCCTCGGCTTCCTGTCGTTCGGTGACGGCCTCCGATCGGCGTTCCCGTTCGGCGTCGCGTTGTCGTTCGAGGTGGTGTTTTTCCTCTTCGAGGTCGTCGATTCGCTCCTTTAATTCCGCACGCCCGAGCAGCTCGTCCAGCATCGACTCGAAGCGCGTGTCCTACTGTCTTGTAGTTTGGTGTGTTGGAACAGAGAGCGGAGAGAAAGCGATGGGGGTGACAGGAAAAAATCGACTACGAACCGTCGGCGAGTTCGTACTGGTAGGGCGATGTGCGAATCACGGTCACGTCTCCGAACTGTGCTTGCCGTCCAAGCACGGTTGCGATTTCGTGTGCACTCTCGAACTCTTCGTCGTGGTCGTTCAGCAGTGAGAGGATTTCACGTGCCGTAAGGGGATCGTCGGCTCCAGTTTTCGAGATAACTGCCCGAATTCGATCGAACGCGTGACCCCGAGCGTGCATATTTCATACTACTGATGAATGCTATTTAGTCTTCAGTCAGACGTGTGGCAGACGTTATGCGGGGCGGTCGTGTGGACCGGTGAAATCCCGCTCGTTCCGGTACTGGTCCACGAATTCGGCCACATCAAAGTTGAGCATGTCCGCTTCGAACTGGCTCATCGCGTCTTCGTTTTCGGCGTGGCTGACGGCGTGTTCCATCAGTTCGACGATGAGTTCGACGACGATTTCGTGGAGTCGTCGCGAGTCGAAGTCGGCGACCCAGACCATCGCGTAGCCGACGTCGGGGTTTTCGGCGACATCCTCGGCGACGACTTCGCTCGGGAACTCCTCCAGCACGACGCCCATGATGTGTAGGGTACCGAACTCCCCAGCATCGTCCGTCGTTTCGATGGTTTCGCGGAGGATATCTACGAGAAACTCCGGAACGAATCGTGAGGGCGGGTGGATATCCATCACGACTGCGTGCGAGTCGCCGCAGTCGCAGTCGTACTCGCGCATTCCCATGTCGAGTCGCTGGACGGAAACCGACTCGCCACACGGAAGGTCGAGCGTCGCACCGTTGCTTCCCGGCACGCGCGGTTCTGCCATAGTCGAGGGTTCGTCCTTTACGAGTTTAAACGACGTGATTGTCGCTCATTCGATCTTGTCACGAACTGGATACATGATCGAACCGTAGAGGTATCGGACAATAGTCCTCAGTTCGGACGATTCGAAATATATTGTACTCTTAGCGAGCTATTTGATGGGGGAATAATTAACGGAGAACATGGCACAGGCAAGCCGGGTCCCCGACCGACTACAACCGACCGACGAGCGAATCCTCCGACTGCTCGACGTGGAGGGTATGCAGGTACGAGTCGACATCGAGCAGCAACTCTCCCTCCCCGGACTCCTGACGGCGAGACGTTGCCGCTCGCTCGCGGACAGTGGCTTGGTCCGCAACACCAACTGGTGTTGTTACGAGATTACGGAACGAGGCCGTCAGTGTCTGCGAAGAAGTTCGGTGCAGAGCTTCTCCCGATAGCCGATTCGAGGCGTTAGGGCCAGTCGTCGCGGACGTCCTCTTCGACCGCGTTTTCGTCCTCATCATCGTCCGATGCGAGGCTCCAATCCGCCGCCTCCGCCGCGTCTTCGACGTGCAGGAACTCCCAACCGTGCGCTTCGGCGAGTTCGCGGTCGTCGTCGCTCATCGCGACGAAGACGTGGCGGTCGGTGTCGAACTGGGCTTTGACGCTGTCCAGACTCTCGGCTTTCCCTTTCGGGCCGGAGAAGAAATCCTGCCGGATACGGTTCTTTCGAGTGAAATTCGTCACCACGTAGGTCGGTTGGTCGGAGATAACGCCGACGTACTGGGTCCAGCGCCGGGCGTCGTCGAACACCGCGCCGGGACTTGCCAGTGCTTTGAGCGCCGACAGTTCGAACGCCAGCGTCATCTCTCCGCTTCCGTTCATATCCCTACATCCCGGCCTGCCGGAGAAAACGGCTTCGGTTGTTCCGCCGCCGGTGGCGTTAGACGACGTCGATTCGGTAGTAGTCGGTGAACACGACGGTCGTATCGGTGGCGATGTCTGTCGCCAGTTCGCGTGTGAGGGGAACCGTCATCTCGTCGCCATCGAACGCCGTGAAAAGCGTTTGTGTCGCCTCGGACAGTTCGTCGAAATGACGGACTCGCGTCTCGGGAGCGACGGTTTCGGTTCGGCGGACGACGAGGGAACTCGCACCACCGCTCGGAACAGTGTCAACGCTAGTTGTCGTGTTCGAAGCCATTGATGTATGATACCAATTGTCGTGGCATAGCTTAAACGTTGTGGGATATTCTACGTGAAAAGAATAAATCGATCGCCGAAAGGGAAATCCGATAGTAGCCGATGTTGTATGAACTACGACGAAAAGTGACTTCGAAACCGTCTTGCGCCGTTACTGTTCCTGTGGTTGTGCGAGTTTGTCCGGATCGAACTCCTTTTCGAGGAGGATCTCCTTTTGATCCGCGACTTCGACCTCGTTCCGGATGAGGTCCTTGTACTTGCCCTGCGGCGCGATGTCGCCGATGAGAACGCCGCCGATGAGTTTGCCGTCCTTGAACGAGAGCCGCCGCCATTCGGTGTCGCTGTACTTCTCCTCGCATTCGTCGTCGCCCATCGTCGGGAAGCCGAAGGAGAGGAACGGGAAGTCGAAGTGCGTAATGGAGTAGGAGGAGACCCAGCGGAACTCCTCTTTCTCGTCGTCGCCATCCGCGACCATGTTCTTGCCAGCGATGGCACCCTGCTGTTTCGCACTGCCCCACGACCCGTTCTGCGCGTATTCGTCGAGAATCACGTCGTAATAGCGTGTGATGTCACCGGCGGCGTAGATGTCCTCCACGTTCGTCTGCATGTACTGGTCCACGACGACGCCGTTGTCGGTCTCCACACCGCTTCCCTGGAGGTATTCGGTGTTGAAGTTGAGGCCGATGGCGATGCCGACGAACTCGCTGTCGTACTCGTTGTCGTCCGCGTCGAGCGTGGCGACAACGTTGCCGTCGTCGTCCGTCTTGAACCCGTTGACGCCGCTTTCGAGAACCGGCGTGACGCCCTTCTCTTCGAGCGCGTTGTGGATGATTTCCGCACCGTCGAGGCTCAGACCGTAGCGCCACCACCGATTACCGCGCATGATGTAGTGGGCGTCAACGTCCTGTTCGCCACAAATCGCGGCGAGGTCGATGCCGAGTAGTCCGGCACCGACGACGACGCCGGTGTCGGCCTGTTCCGCGTTCTCCGCGATTTTGCGCGCATCCTGGAACGTCCAGAAGTGGTGTACGCCGTCCGCGTCGCTGTTGTCCACCGGCAGTTGGGTCGGTGTTCCACCCGTGGCGACGAGCAGTTTGTCGTACTCGAAGGTGCCGCTGTCGTGAGTGTGGACTTCGTGTGCGTCCGCGTCGATATCCGTAACGAACGTGTTCAGTTCGAGGTCGATGTCGCGCTCCGCGTACCAATCTTCCTCGTGGATCGAAATCGGGGCTTCCGGAAGTTTGCCCTTCGCGAACTCCTTGATGAGAATACGATTGTAGAGGGCTTCGCCCTCGTCGGTAATGACGGCGACGTCGGCATCGGGTTTCGCCTCGCGGATGGTCTCCGCCGCGGAACTGCCCGCGATACCGTCGCCGATAATCACGTACGATTCGCTCATGTGGGAGAAGTTCTGCGTCAGGGTTAAAGTGGATTGCTATCTCGAAATTGGTGTCAAAGGCCAACACACCTTCGAGTCCGGGAGTAGTCCTCTCCCCGACGAGTGTGCCGGGACGTTGAAGACGCTCGCGTTCCAACCCTCGTCCATGAAAATCCGTCAGAACGCTCGTCACTTCGCGTCGAGAAAGGCACTCGAACTGCCCGTCGTGAGCGACGTGGTGAAATCGAAACTGGTGGACTTGCACACGAAAATCTTCCTGAAAAAAGCGGACCCCGACCATCAGGACGAACGCAGGGAACGACTCGATGCGTTCTTCGGCGCGACGATGGACTCCTATCTCGCCGCACTCCAGGAAGGTGCACCCGAGGCGGAAGCCCGCGAAATCACGCACATTCAAGCCAACTTCGACTTCTACAACCACGGCTGGACCGAGATGATGGAGTTCCCCGGCGACGAACTCGAGGACCATTACGAACGGTACGAGACGTTCTTCGAGCGGCACGGAATCACCATCGCCGACCCCCTCGGCGAGTTCGCGCCGGAAGAGATGCCCGAAGCACCGTCCACGCCCGAGAAGCTGGACGACCCGGAACATCCCCACGCGGAGGGTGGCTTCGCGGACGACGTCTACGTCGAAGGCGACGACGGCGAAGTTCGAATCGGCGGCCAAGAAGAACCGGAGGATGTGGACATCTCGGACGCGGTCGGTGTGGACGAAGGCGAGGCCTAAACAGGTCCCGTTTCGACCGACATCAGTCCTGATCTTTCCTCGCCAATCACTCCCCTTCTTCCTCGCCCTCCCCGAGTCGAACAGTTACGACGGGAACAGTCGCCCGTCTGACGACTTTTTCCGTGACGCTGCGACGAAGCGGATACAGGATACCCTTTCGACCGTGTGTTCCCATCACGATGAGGTCGATATCCCGGGCGTTGGCGTAGTCGAGAATCGCACGGTGGGGCTTACCTTCAGCGATCGAACCGGCAGTCGTTCCGATCCCTCTCTCTTCCGCCCTGTGAATCACGTCTTCGACCATTTCCTGCGATTGCTGTTCGAACTCGTCGAACATCGCTTCGCGTTTTTCACTCGATTTGGCTTCGCTCGTATCGACGACTGAGACGGTGTACAGGTTCGCATCGTACATTTCCGCCAGTTCGAGTGCGTGTGGAATCGCGTTTTTCGCCGCCTTGCTCCCGTCGATGGGTATGAGAATTCGTTCGTACATGGTTTTGAATCGTGTTGTTGCCGCCCGTTCGACCGGACGATACGGTGTTGAAACGACAGTTCCGGTTACTCGGGGGATTCGGTTCCTTCCGCTGCCTCCACCGAATCGGTCTTCTTCGGCGTTTCGCCACGCCACCGTTTTTCGTCATCGTACTCCTCCAACCGGTCTCGAACGCGGTCTTTGAGTTCGTCGTCGTTGACGTTCACTTCGAAGACGTATCGCTGGTCGCGGTCACGCGTTCGCTCCACGTTTGCACTGACGAGTTCGTTGTCGAAATACACCGGCGAAACCTGCGTCATGACGTGTTTGTACACGGTCTCCTCGACCGTCCGAAGTGCTTTGCGCCCCGCGGTATCCACTGCGCGAGTGGCCCGTTCGAGCGATTCCTGGCCTTCGTCGATAGCATCCTCCAAATCACCCTCCGCGAGTTCGGTGACCGAATCCTTCAGTTCGTCTCCTGCCGCGCCGACGTCCTCCGTCGGTGATTTACCGGCCTTTTCCCCCTCCCCCTTCGCCGCACTCGCCTGTTCCGCCGTTTTCTCCGTAACGTCCTCGCTGAGACGTTCGTGAACCTTCGGGCGCCACTCGTTCCAGTCGTCGAAATCCGAATTATCGATTCCCTCGTCCTCGAGCGCTTGTGTGATGCGCTCACCGTGTTCAACGATGGTTACCCAGTCCCCTCGCTTTTTGAACCCCGCGACGCTCTCCTCCATACCACTATGACGCCTGCCACAGATATCCGTATTTCTGACAACTAATGGAGTTCTGAGAGTTAGCACAACTCGTTCGTCGCCAAAGGATATTGTATGGCCAACATGAAGACGAATCACAGCATCTCTACGATCGCCAACAACCCGAAGGCCAGGACGAACGAAAGGAGCAACGAGACGACCCAACCGAGGACGGTGTAGAGAATTTTTCCCGTGCTGGTCCGCTCCCCACCCGCAGCGTACCCACTACCGACGACGGCACTCACGACGATTTCGTTGAAGGAGACCGGAATACCGAACAACACTGCGGTTTGTGCGATCGCGAACGCCGGAATCAACGCGGCCGTCGCCCGCCGTGGACCGAGCGACGAGAAGTCACGCGCGAGCGCCTTTATCATTCGCGGCGCACCCATCCACGCTCCGAGCATGACGCCGAGACCACCGAAGACGAGAACGACGAGGAGCGGCAGTTCCAGCGGTGTGAGCATCGGAACGAGCGGTCCGACCGCGAGTCCGACCTGACTCCCACCCGCCGAGAACGACACCAACGCACCGATTGCAAACAACAGATGGCGTTGGGCCCTTCTGACGCTCGACCGCACTTCGAGCAAGAGTGCGCCGCCGACGACGATACCGACCAACAGCGTTACGCTAACGAGTCCGATCAGTGATGGAAGTGGAAGGCCTGCCGACAGAACCGCCGCAATCGATGCCCCGCCTTTCGCTGGAGCGAGGAACGTAAACGGCGAGTTGGCGAAGATGAACCCGACGAGCGCGCCGAAAAGCGGTATCGTGTACTCGTCTGGGATGTCGTCCCGACGGATCAGTCGCGCCAGTCCGTACGCGACGCCGCCACAGATGAACGGCGTCAACACCCACAAGGCCAAAATTTGTTGATATTTCGCGTAGGCAGGCTGCCCGCCGAGTGCGAGTCCGACGCCGACGACAGCCCCCGTCGCGGTGAACGCCGTTGCGAGGGGGTAGCCCGCGAAGACGCCGATGGCGACCAACCCCGCCGCAACGATGAGAGCGATGACTGCCGCGGTGGGCGAGAGCGACACGCCCTTGATCAGCCCGGCAGACATCGCTTCCGTGACGTTCGCGCCCTGCAACACGGCACCAGCGATACCGAACAGCCCCGTGAAGAAGGCACCACGCATGATCGTCGTCGTTCGAGCGCCGACGCTCGGGGCGTACGGAGTCCACCCTGCTCCGACGGTCCACGCCATGAAGAAACTCGCCACTGCGCCGACACTCAGAAAGAGTACCTGCTCGACCCCCACCATAGTACAGTATACTAGTCGCGCAACAAGAAAAGTTCATGCATGGAACAAGAAGGAAGCGACAACAGTCGAACCCGACAGTCGACGGGAGTAACGAGTCCGCGCGAGTTCGCCATTGCGGGATACGACGGCGCTCGTCGGGTTATCTCGGACTGACGACTTGCTTTTTGCCGGCTATCCTGTCGGCACATTCGTAGCCCGCGACGATACCGCCGTTCAGACTGCGTTCGGGATACTGGGCCTTGCTCGCCATTCCCGCGTAGTAGATACCGTCCGCGATGTCGTCGCCGAGGTCGTAGGGAACGACCATATCGAGGTAGCCGCGTTCGTACACCGGCGCGGCGCGAGGGTTCCGCGCGAGTCGGAACTGTTTCACCGCATCACGGTTCCACTGCGGGAACATCCCTTCGATGTGATCGAGCCACAGGTCTTCGATGTCGTCGTCGTTCATCTGCCACAACTCCTCCTCGTAGTCCTGAATGTAACTCGCGACGTAGAGCAGGTGGTCGCCACCGTAGCGCTCCGGCGGAATGTAGTTCGTGTGTTCGATGAGCGCACCGAACGGCGCCTCGTGACCGATGTTCAGCCAGTAGGTGTCGGTCAGCGATTCGTCCATAGTCACGAGCGCGCAGACCGCCCCTTGGAAATCGATGTCACATTCGTACCCCGTGAGGCTTTCGAGGACGTTCGGCATCGCCGCGACAATGACGCTATCCACGTCGTGGGTTTCCGTCGTCGTTCCGCCGTCCGCCGCAGCGGCCGTCGCCGCCGTTTGGGCCGTCTCGGTCGAAAGCGACCGAACCTCGCCATCCGCGGTATCGATATCGCTGACTCGTACACCGGTCGTGATGTTTTCCTCGCCGACTTCCTCGACGAGGGCATCGATGAGACGCCCGAAGCCACCGCGAAGGTAGCCGAGGGGTTCCCCACGCAGGAGGTCGCGCTCGCCGCGGAACTTGATCCGTCCGAGGAGCCACGCCGCACTCACGTCCTCTTTTCTGCTTCCGAATTTCGCGTCCAGAAGCGGGCCGAAGAAGTTCTCGTAAACGCCGCGGGAGGTGTGTTCGATGAGGAACTCGTCGATGGGGACGTCCTCGAAATCCTCCAATCGCTCGTAGGTGTCGAACTTCGGGATGCCGCCTCGAATGTCGATTTCCTGCGTCAGCAGGGTGAGACGGAACTTGTCGTAGGCGCTCATATGCGGGTAAGCGAGGATTTCCCACGGCTTGTCGAGAGGGTGGACCACACCATCGACGTAGTAGGCGTTTTTCCCGATGGGCCACTCCAGATCATCGCCGAGTCCGAGTTCGTCGATGAGGTCGATGATGGTTTCTTCCGACGCGGAGAGATGATGGTAGAACTTCTCGATGCGGTCGCCGTTCGTCTCGTACGTCGCGGCGAGTCCGCCGACGTCGTCGCTCGCTTCGAACACCTGCACGTCGTAGTCGTGCTGTTGGAGGCGGTAGGCGGCGGCCAATCCGGCGATTCCCCCGCCGACGATACCTATCATAAATGTTGGATTCGTCGGCGCATGGAATACGTCTTACGACCCCGCGATTTGGGAGGTTCGTTTTTCGGACGGGTCGTCCACGAGAACGTTCCGCGCGTGAGAGGTGACCGAAGGACCGCCGGGAGCGTCTTCACTGCGGTTGAGATTCGTGGTTTGAACGATCCGAGGGCGCTCGTGCTGAGACACGATTTGAAAAGATATCCGCGACGACGAACGAAAAGACGGAACAAGAACCGACGTCACTCGTCCGCTTCGTTCTCGGCGACTTCCTCACGAAGCTTCCCGACCTCCGCCATGCGCTCCGCGTGGGCGTTGTGCTGGTGGATGGACTCGTCGTTGCTCTGTTTCATCGTCACGACCGCATCGTCCGGCAGGTCGGGGAACTGTTCGACCACGCCGTGAGCCATGTCGCGGACACAGTCCTCGACGAACTTCGCGTCGGCGTGCGCCTGAAACGTCATGTGGTCTTCGTCGGGGCGCTTCGCGAGGTTGTAGATTCTGGCACTCATCGAATCCCGTGCGACTTCGATGAGTTCGTGGAGGTCCACTTCCGGCGCACCTGCGCTCTCGACGGTGAGGGTGGCGTGTCCGCGCTGGGAGTGGCCCGCCTGTGGAACGTCGCGCAGGAACTCTTTGACCTCCTGTTCGCCGACGCCGAGGTCGAGGAGTTTCTTTTTCGCACGACCGCCCATCATCCCCTGCGAGCAGGGACAGACCGTCATTCCCGTGACGCGCGCGCCGATTTCCTCTTTCGTCTCCTCTTCGGTCGCCGTCGCGCTGGCGATGATGTCCACGGTTGCTTGCGTCGGTCGTCCGCTTTCGGGTGTCGTATCGCGCACCATGAACTCCGCTTCCATCTGGACTTCCGCTTTCGTCGTGTACTCGTGTTTTTCGAGCAGACGTTCTGCGGCATCGCCACAGACGTCCTCCACGCGGTAGGTCGGTTCGCTGACGGCGTCTTCGAGGACCTCGTCCACGACCTCCATGTTTCGGCTCATGTCGGCGCCTTTGCGCCAACTCGGGAGGTCGACGAGCACGTCGAACTCGGCGGTCAGAACGTAGGGTCGTTTGTCGGGGCGGGCGATTTCGACCAACTTTTCGACACCCGTCACGCCGACTCGGTTCAACCCGACCGTCACGTCGGGTTCCGTCGCCTGCACGTCGGGAAGTTGCTGTTTCATTGTCCCTCTGTTGTAAGAGACAGAATTAGAGGCTTCCGCTTCCGGAACTCCTTCCCGGTCCGCGTTCGGCACTCAGTCCAACTTCGAGAGCGCCCCGAAGAAGTTCGGAGACGGCCCGGCGATCCGTGCCGGTTCAGGCGAGAGCGAAACCGTGATCGTTTCCGGTGGTTCGATTCGGACTTGTGTCCCGTCGCTACCGACTACGGCGAACGGCGCGTTTTCCACGTGAATTTCGACCTCGTGGTCGGGGTCGAATACGAGCGGTGGCATGGGGTCAGTCGCGCACATCTCGGTGAGAACCAACCCGTCCACCCCGGGGTGGACGAGCGGACCTCCCTCGCTGAGGTTGTAGGCTGTGCTCCCGGTCGGTGTCGAAACCAGTACACCGTCCGCATGACCGCTTCCGTATTCGATGCCGTCAACGTGGACTTCGTAATCGAGCCCCTGACCATGCCCTCGCTGTGCGCCCTGTACAACGATCTCGTTCAGTGCAGGATGGACGGACCAGTCATCGTTCCCCATCGCACGAAGTCGGGGGACCTCACGCGACGGAATCGTCTCGGATGCGTAGTACTCTTCGACGACTGCCCGAACTTCGTCCACCGCGTCTTCCGGTGCGACGGCGTTGAGAAAACCGACTTCGCCGAGGTTCACGCCCAAAATCGGCGTTCCGCCCGCCCCGCTGGCGGCGAACAGAAACGTGCCATCGCCGCCGATACTTACGACGAGGTCGTTTCCAGCCATCTCGGAGACGTCCACTCCGTCGGTGCCCAGTCGCTCGGCAGTCGCGGCGTCGATGCGAACTGTCACGCTGTCTTCCCGGAGCGTCTCCTGCAGTCGCCCTGCGAGTGTTGCGGCCCGCTCGTTTCCCCTTTGAGCGACGATACCGACGTTCATCACGACTTCGTTCTCGCCGGGTGCTCAAAAAGCCGCCGACACGAACATTAATTTGCGTCGGGTTCCAGTGACAGGATAATGAGAACTCCCTCCCGAAATACCGACGTAATGGACACGGGCGAGGAGAGTACGAACTGGAGTGACGTTCCCCGAACCCCGACGGCGGTGGTGGCGTGACCGAGGAAGACGACTGGTTCGAGGCCGCACTCCGGGACGATGACGCAAAGACCGGAAACAATGACGATGAAAGGACAAATTCGCCCGCTACGTCAGAACCGATCGCTGACGACGTCGAAGACGCCCGCGTCGAGAAGTCAGACCTCAACGCGGGCGAGGTGGCCAACGCCAGCACTGAATCGTCCCGCGGTTTTGGCATCGAGACGGAACCGAACACGGCCGCGGGCGACAGCATTCCGGAATCGGACTCCGAGTCGTCGGATTCCACTTCGGAATCCGGCAGTGACTCGCTGTTCGAGGATGACTTCGCGTCCGCGTTCTCGAATGCGCCCGGTGCGGGGCCGGGAGGGAACCTCGATTTTGGCGGGGGGTTCGACGATGATGCCGGATTCGCCGGTAGTGGGTTCGGAGGCGGTAGCGGCGGGTTCGATACCGATGGGTTCGACGATGAGGCGTTCGAATCGGATATTCCACGGACCGACATCGGTATCGACGGCCTCGACAGTATGATTCAGGGCGGTATCCCGAAACGTACCTTGATGGTCGCGATCGGCAACGCCGGGACCGGCAAGACGACGTTCGGACTGCAGTTCCTGGACCACGCCCTGTCGCGCGGTGAAAGCGCGGTTTACGTCACCCTGGAGGAGAGCCACGACCGAATCATCGACAGCGCGACGGAGAAAGGGTGGCCCTACGACGAATACGAGGAGGACGGCCGCCTCGCGATCGTCGATGTCGATCCCATCGAGATGGCCAACTCGTTGTCGAGCATTCGGAGTGAACTCCCCGGACTCGTCCGCGAGTTCGATGCGACCCGCCTCGTCCTCGATTCGGTATCCCTGCTCGAAATGATGTACGAGGAGCGTGCAACCCGACGAAACGAGATTTATGATTTTACCCGTAGTTTGAAGGAAGCCGGCGTTACGACGATGCTCACGAGCGAAGCGAGCGATGATAACCCCTACGCCTCGCGTCACGGAATCATTGAATATCTCACTGACGCCGTATTCATCCTCCAGTACGTCAGAAGCACGGACGATTTCCGCGAGACGAGACTCGCGGTCGAAATCCAAAAGATACGTGATGCGAACCACTCGCGCGAGATCAAACCCTACGATATCACGAACGAGGGAATCAGTGTGTACCAACAAGCTAACCTCTTCTGAACGACCCGCTTCGCTCGTGTTCAACGCTCGGAACGAAAAGTTGCGAGCGTCGGTTACCGAACGACCGTCACCGGCATCGGTGAGCGCCGAACGACAGTCTCGGCGACGCTCCCGAGAAGGATTCGGGAGGCACCAGTTCGTCCATGACTACCCATAACGATGTGGTCGAAATCGTTCTCCTCGGCGTAGTTCACGATGACGTGCGATGGTCGCCCCACTTCTGTCGCCGTCGAAACCGTCCGGTCGTGTTCTGCCGCCGTCTTCCGTGCGTTTTCGAACAGCGCTTCGGCGTTCGCTTTCGATTCTTCGTACCACTCCTCGGAATACCCCGGCATACCGACCGTCGAAGAGTAGCCGACATCGATGGGGTCGATAACGTTGAGGAGGGTGAGTTCTGCGTCCGGGAACTCCGCAAGCACATACGACAGTGCCTTCTCCGAGTGCTCCGACCCGTCGATTGGAACGAGAATCCGTTTGTTCATGGCAACTGGTACGAGCGGGATTGGTATAGTATTTCACACGTTTTTATACAGTCGTGAAAGAATACTGACCCGAGCGTTTTTATCTTCTTACTTTCATCAATAGAGTAAAATGGGGTTCGAAAGTATCGAGTTCCGCGGCGAGGAAAGTTCCCCCGACTTCTCAGAACTGCTCTCGGAACTCAAAACGGACGGATGCAATCTCCTCATCACCGGCGAGGTATCGGAGCGCGTCAGTACACGAGCGACACGAATGCTCCTCGGAGATCCCGCCGCGGACAGGAAGCGAATACTGGTGCTGACCGATTCGACCACTCGACAGGCCGAGCCGTGTCTTCCGACAGGGGTTCGACTCGATAGCGCCGGCGTGTGGATCATCGACCAACGGAGCGACGAACGATCGATCTCAGTCGATGCCAAAGTCGGTGACGTGGAGCTTCCACCGCGGCAAAGGAGCGGAAACGACCTCTGGGACGTTGCCGAGGAAGCCACCCTCGCGATCAGCTTCTTCGACACCACGACTGACGGGTTAGAACCGGCACGACTCCGCCTTTCAGTCGATTCGCTCAGCTTTTTGGCCGAGGAGCACACCCGAATGGAGTTCGAATGTTTCCTCCGGATGCTAACCGCAATGATCAGGGGTGTCCGAGGGATGGGTCATTACCACCTCCCGATGGCCGACGACGACACCCTCGTGAAGAGGATTGGACCGTTGTTCGATGCGCGTATCGAACTGCGCCAGCGGGACGGGTTGGTTCCGGAGCAACGATGGCACGTGCCTGCTCACGACCGGAGTACCAACTGGGTACGACTCTGAGACGATGCAACCAGCATTCGCCCCACCCCCGAACCGCCAGGGACTACAGATAACCGACCCCATCGAAAGCGTCCGTTTCGCACTCTACACGCCCGAACAGTCGCCGCTCCGCGCTTCCGACCCGGCCGATTTTCGTTTTCCAGTCGATGCCGCCGTCGAGCTCGAAACGAACAGGGTTGAAATTCCAAAAAACACGGGCATCTATATTCGAACACAGGGCGGTACACTCACGGAAAATTTCAGCGTAACCGACGGGAGCACGACGGTTCCACCGGGTGCGTACAACCTCGAGCTCAATACGGCACCGATGAAACTGTATCTCGCCGTCGAAAGCGGGGTATCGATCGAAGCGCGAAACCAGTCCATCATCCTCAACTTCGACGAAAAGACCCCTCTCAGAGTCGGTGCGCGCTCGTTCCACGAGCAACCGGCGGGAACCATCACCATCAGTGACCAGATCGAAGACGTGATGCGGGCCGTCTCGTTGTTCGGCTCGGCACTGAAAACGACGAGTCCGGAACGGTCGTTTCCAACCTTGCGTGGTCATCCACCACTTATCGAGTACGGAGACGAGTTCTCGGCCCCCGACGGTATCGAGCGTCCGGATACAGGCGTCACGCTCGTTTTACCACGCGAGCGTGCTGTGACCTACGCAGCGACGCCACTCGCATGTTATTTGGGGGCAAAAGTCGTCCCCGGCGAGTATCCAAGACTCGTCGCCGACGAATTCGAACGGTCGCTTACGAGTTCCACCGGGTTCGAACACGCGGTTGCGAACACGCTTCGACAGGTGTTTTTCCTCGATTGTCTCACTCGAACGGAGGGATACTATCGAGTGGAGCTGCACGAACGCAAGCAGGTCGAACCGCTTGTCGATTTGGATTTTGCCGCGCTCTACGAGGCCTCGTTCACGGAACGACTCGAAGCGTATCTCTCCATTCCGTTCGAGACGCTCGAACCGTACATTCCGGATTGGCATCTCACGACGGACGTGGTGCCGACATCTGACAATGTAAAGTGTCTTCCTTTCGTCGCGAACGACCTTTCGCTCGTTCGCTGTCCACCCAAACCGACCACGCGAACGGTGCGTTCACAGCCGAAACCGTTGTCGGAGTTCTATCGTTCCGATTTCGTTCGGGGCGGGGACGACGCCGGGTCCGTAAACGATATCGTCCAACCTGACCCGTCAGAATCCATCGAGCACGCATGGATCGGCGATGGCTATCCTCTCGGGAGTAATAAAACGACAATCGAATCGTGTCGGCGTCGAATCGAACGGACTGCACCCGACGATTCGAACATCCAAATCCACGTCGTCTGTAACGACGAACAGATGAAAGAGGAAGGTATTGTCAACGAATCCTACGGCTTCCGGGATTTTCTGGAGTTCGACGTGGACATCTCATACGACCTGACGACCGACGAACTCGCCGAACTGTTCGCCCAACCAATCGATTTCGTCCACTACATCGGCCACGTGGATGACCAAGGGATACAGTGTTCCGATGGGTATCTCGACGCGAAAACGCTGGACACCGTTCGCACGAGGGCGTTCTTGCTCAACGCCTGTCGGTCCTACGAACAGGGTATGGCGCTCGTCGAAACCGGAAGTCAGGGTGGCGTCGTAACGCTATCCGAGATAGCGAACGTCAGCGCGACCAAAGTCGGGCGGGCACTCGCCCGCCTGCTCAACATCGGGTTTTCGCTTCGGACGGGACTCGAAATAGCGAAGAACGAGATTCTGACCGGGTACCGGTATATTACCGTGGGTGACGGTGGAATGGCGCTGGTACAGTGTGAGAGTGGATGCCCGATGCACCTGCGAGTCGAGCACAGACAAGACGACCTGTTCGAGGTCGATATTGTCGCGTATTCCTCCAGAACCCACGGTATTGGGTGCTTGTTCCACCCCTATTTCGACGAAGAACGTACGCAGTATCTCAACTCCGGAGTTCTCGATAGCTGGGTCGTATCGAAAGAAACACTGAGCGAATACCTAGACTGTGGGGTGTTGCCAATAACCACCGGAAACGGGTTGTATTGGAGCGACAAAATAACCGTGGACTGTTTGGATAGCTCGAGTTAAGGTCCGGGGTTTGCTCCCCCACAACACGCGAGAGCCGTCCCTGCCTGCATCAGCAATAGGCTCGCCGTAAACAGGATGCTAATCATTCGTGGGTTCGATTCGAGGGAGTCCAACAATACGTTCTGAACCATGTTACAAGCGATATTAAGCTTACGTCTATATTTTATTTAACTAAATTATACTCATATATAATTAATTAATACATAATAATTTTTAGTAAATAAAATAGCAGTTGTTGGCAATTATTACAAGCGATAAATCGAATGTGCGGAGAAATGCATTCCTATATCGGCTCTTCAATCACGTCCGTGGCGAGTGACGCACTTCGGAAGACCGATGAGTTCGACCGGCTCGGAGTTGTCAGGTGAGTAGACGACCATCTGTCCTTTTTCCATATACGGCACCTTCTTCTCCAGGTTCGGCGGGATGTTCACGCTCTTGATAGCGTCTTCGTCGCCCAGATTCAGCACGACGGTCGTGTTGACCTGCTTGAAGACCGGTTCGGCGATATCTTGGGGGTCCTGCGTAATGAGGAAGAGTCCAAGCCGCTCCTTGCGCCCCTGTTTTGCGGCCTCCGTGAACTTCCCGATGACTTTCTGTGCCTGCACGCTCTCCGCATCGGAGAGGAAGTTGTGCGCTTCGTCCATCCCGACGACTAACGGCGTTTCCTTGATTTCGGAGTACTCCGGCGAGTTCGAGAGTTTTTCATCGACCAGCAGACTGGACACCGCGAGTACCACCATCTCCTTCGCGCGACTCGTCGGGAGATGGTACGTCGGAACGACCGACAACCGGCCCGAGCGAACGAACTGGGGGACGAGGTCGGTAATCGGCTCGGCTGACTGGTCAAAGACGCTGCTCGGGACCGATCGCACGCGGCGTTTGACGGCGTCGAACGTCGCTTCGTGAACACGACCGCTCTCGTCCAACTCCTCGCGGAGTGCAGGGTCATCCAGATACGAAAGGAAGTTCTGATACGTGCCGTTCCCGCCATAATTACGGAAAAATCGCTTGATAAGGAATGTCAGCGCACCGTACTGGTTATCGTTGAGTTTCGCCCCCGCAACGAGCCACGGATTGTCCTCGACCATCGAGAACGGAATCGTGAACTCGACCTGTTCCGCACGGTGGTGGTCCGCCGCGTACGAGACGCCGCTGACTTTCGGAACGAACGCGACCGTCTCGTCGTGGCCTCCGTACGCGACACCCTCGCGTTCCCACGTTCGTTCGTCGTCCGTACTCACTTCGGGATTGTCGTCGTGCATCTGGGCGTATTCGTCCTGTGGGTCGAACTGCACGACTGCCATTCTGGCGTCGCGGCCGTCCTCCATCGGATAGGTGCGTTCGCCCGACAGATACTGTCGAAGGATGTTTTTCGCACCGTGAGTCTTCCCCGAACCGGTTCCACCGGCGACGAGCGTGTGACGGAAGACGAGGGGGTCACCCGACTCGTAATCGTCCTTTACGCGATAATCTATCGTCGGCGGTTCCGCCGCGGTTCTGACTTTCTCGCCACCGACCGAGAGATGACCGAGGAAGACACCGTCCTCCGGAATTTTCAGCCCGGTTTTGATGTCGCGTTTATCGCGGGCTTGTCGGACGACGGTTTCGGGTTTCGGCACGCGGTCGGTCATCCGGCGTTTCAGTTCGTTATCGTCCTCGAAAAGGACTGCAATCGGCTCCAACGTGGCCATGAACTTGTAATCCGTCTCGTCTATCGATTCGCTTCGCATGGCCCGCCGGGCGTGAATCTCGGTAGCGTCGTCGCTGTGGAACTCCTGTGCGTATTCGAGGGTCGTGATTCGACAGAACAGTTTCTCGCCATCCGGATAGGGGACGAGCAGATATTTCCCGATTCGAACGTTCGCTCGGTTCGGGGCGGTGACGTACGCGCGGAGTCGCGTGTCGTCGCTATCTTCGCCGATCGCCAACCCCTCGGACACGGCAAGCGTTCCGATACCTCGGTCGTCACCGACAGGATCGAGTTCGACGCGGTCGAATCCATCACCCGGAGACGACTCCTTTTCTTCGGCGTCCGACGCAGTTGTCTCCTCGTCGTCGCCGGAATCATTTCCGAAGTCCTCGAAATTACGCAAATCGCTCATGCGCCTGCCATCTCATGCGTGGCTAAAACGTGTTTCGCACGAAATCGGAAGTCCCGTCTCGGTAGCTTCCTTTCGGATGGTCGATATCTCGCGAGATACCGTACAACGTACTTCGTGCAGGTCGTCCCGGAGTCGGGATGAGATCGCACCACCGTGACGTCGAAAGTGGAAAATACTGCTGTCGGGTCCATGGGAGATATGTTTTGACATACCTATCTTCCCGCGTTCCTTTTATGTCCTCATAACTTATTTCGTGGTATGTTACTCGTTCGCGGCGAAGCAGGGGGCACCACCCTAACCGGGACGCTGTACGAGCGGGGCGAGCGCGCGCCCACGTTCAAAGGCGCACCCGACGAAGACGCTCCCTACGTGTGGGTGTGTGACGAGTTCTATCAAGTCGAAAGCGGGGGCACCGCCCAAACGGTCTCCGGCGAGGAGGTAAACGTCGCGTTCGAGACACCGATGCCGCGCGGGTTCGACACCCGAGAACAGGCCATCGCTGCCGCAGAGGAGCACATTCGGACGCAGTTCGCGCGTATCGGCGTGGACGTGAGCGAAGTCGAGATTACGGTCGAAAAAAACGTCCCTCAGTAGTTGCGACCCCAGCGAATCGCGTCGTAGTTCGCATCGAGTTCGCTGTCGAACGACCGCTCGAAGCTCCGTATCAACGATTGTGTACTGTGCTGGCTGATGTTGGCCAGCGAATCGGCCTTCGAAATGACGAGCGGCGGTCCCCCAGCGACCGCGATTTCCTTGAGGATCTGCCGTTCGATGCGCCGTCTGCAATCTTCGTCCGCCGTAAACATCCGTGGCGCTTCGACCTTGTACAGCAAATCCCGACGCGGGTCGTAGATGACGCAGAACGTCACCTCGTACTGCTCCGGTTCGTACTCCCGCTCGACGTAGCGGTCGGCTTCCTCGCTTCCGAAAAACGAGTCGGACCCCGCACGGGAGACGAACCAATTCGATAGTGTCAGGTCATCGGTCGATCGCTCGTATCGACCGTCTTCGTACTCCCCGCGTTCGAGCACTTGCGAGAAGAACGCCGCGTCGTGTGCCCACGGTGCGTTCACGCCTTTCCCCCGGAGGGTTCGGATAATCGACTTCGCGGAGATGTTCTTGACGAATCCGGCGAGTGGGACGTTACGCTCGAAGAACGCTTCGACCAGCCTGACGTAATTTTCGAGAATCGTCCGTATGTCCTCCGACTCCTCGAAAAGGTTCGGGAGGACCGTCCCGCGGTCACGCCACCGGATGATCCCTTTGGGATACACGGGTCCGTCGAGTAGTAGAAAGTCCGATACTTCGCTCGCATGGTCCAGTGCGTGCCGACTTTCGGCACGATACAGGGCGAGTGCATGAACGATGTCTTCCTCGTGGTCGTCCCGACGAGGTGCATGAACGATTCGGCGTTTGCTTCCTTCGCTGTAGGATTCCCAGTCGGTACCGAAATTCCGCTCCACGTCGTTCGTGTGAATCGCCTTGACGACCGTCCGGGAGTCGTGAAGGTCGAGGTCGGACGGCGTCGAACTCATCGCGGCGTGTGCAACGTCTACCACCAGACCGTTTTTGAACGGTTGCGGGTTGATGGTACCCGAGTCGAGACCGTGCATCGTTTCGAACCGATCGTCTTCGAGGGCGAGGTTCTCGATATTCGCACACCGTCGCTTGAGGTCATCAAGGGGTTCGAGAACCGCGATACCTTCGTGGTACAACGGGTCGAGATAGTTCTCCCAGACGTTTCTGGCGAGTTCCTGATGGTTGCGCTCTTCTCCCTCGTAATCGATTCTGTCGGCCAGTCCGGCGATGCCATCGAAGTGGACGGGGTCGAGGGTCATGCACGCCTCATCCCATCGCACTCGGAAAAAGGCCACCTTTCGAGCGAAGCTTAGTTACACCCCCACGACGACGGTTCGCCCATGCAAGCGGGACTCATCGTGCTCGACGGATGGGGACTTGGAAGCGACGACGGCGGACGAAACGCCATCGAGGCCGCCGACACGCCTAACTTCGACCGAATTGCGAACGTGGGCGCGTACGGGACGCTCGACGTGTCGGGTCGCCGGGTCGGCCTTCCCGAAGGTCAGATGGGCAATAGCGAGGTCGGCCACCTCAACATCGGTGCGGGCCGCGTCGTCAGGCAGGAATACACCCGTATTAGCGACGCGATCGAGGCGGACGAACTGGGCCAAAACGACGCCATCACCGACGCCTTCGAGTATGCGAACGACCACGACGGCCGCGTTCACTTCATGGGATTGGTCAGCGAGGGCGGGGTTCACTCGGCTCAACGACACCTATACGCACTCATCGAACTCGCCGCGAATCGTGGCGTCGAGGCAGTTACACATGCCTTCACGGACGGGCGTGACACGTCACCGAAAAGCGGCGAGGGCTTCCTCGGCGACCTACAGAAAGTCGTGGGGGAACACGAAACGGGCGAAATCGCGACGGTTTCGGGTCGCTACTACGCGATGGACCGCGACCAGAACTGGGAGCGGACGAAACGTGCCTACGACGCTATCGTGAATCGAGACGCCGAGTACACGGCCGAAACCGCTGTCGATGCCGTCCGTGAATCCTACGAGCGTGGCGAGACGGACGAATTCGTGGAACCGACGGTGATTTCGGGCACCCCTGCCCTCGAAGACGGTGACGCGGTCGTCTTCTTCAACTTCCGCTCCGACCGCGCCCGCCAACTCACACGCATGATCTGTGATATCGACCCCGTCTGGGAGTTCGAAACCCACCCCCCGGAAATCGAGTTCGTGATGATGACCCAGTACGATGCGGAGTTCGATTTGCCCGTCGCCTTCCCGCCCGATCAACCGGAGGACACGCTGGGCGAGGTTTTGGCGGAGAACGGTAAAACACAGCTTCGACTCGCCGAATCCGAAAAGTACGCCCACGTTACCTACTTCTTGAACGGTGGTCGCGAGGTCGAATTCGACGGGGAAATCCGAAAAATAGTGGAGAGTCCGGACGTACCGACCTACGACCAAAAACCGGAGATGAGTGCGAAAGAGGTGACCGACACGGCCATCTCGGTCATCGAATCGGACGACCCCGACGTGCTCGTACTGAACTACGCGAACCCGGATATGGTGGGCCACACCGGCGACTTCGACGCCGCCGTCACCGCTGTCGAGGCAGTCGATGAACAGCTCGGCCGACTCGTCGAAAGCCTGCAAGCGCACGGCGCACACGTCTTCATCACGGCTGACCACGGCAACGCCGACGACATGGGGACGCCGGACGACCCACACACGGCGCACACGTACAACGCCGTTCCGCTCGTGTATCTCTCGCCGGAGGGAGACAATAGCAGTAAAATCCGCAGTGGCGGGTCGCTCTGTGACCTCGCGCCGACGCTCCTCTCGGTCATCGGGGTTCCACAACCGGACGCGATGACGGGCGAATCGCTCCTCTACCGCTGATACCGAAGCACCCGCGTATCGACGGCATCACAGCGCGGGCAAATGTGCTGGAAGTGAACTTCGCCGCCGCGCGCAGTGACCCGCCAGTCGCCCTCTTCGTCCACGAAACCACATTTCGTGCATCGCCGTTCCGTCTTTTCGTAATGTTTTCGGAGCCTATCGAACGGAGAACGACCTTGTTTGATCGCCATGTGGTAACGTATATCACCCCAGATAATAATTGTAACGATTGTTCAGACCCACCCGCTAGTCCGACGACGTAACTACGCGCTCGTGTTCGACCGGGGATTCCCACAGTTGCAGGGTGAGCGACCCAACCGCCAACAGTCCACCGAGCACTGCGAGCGCTCTCACCGGGCCGATCGAGTCGGCGACGACGCCGCTTCCAACCGCGAACGGAATCGTCACGAGCGAATAAACCATGGACGCGGAACTCAGTACCGTCGCCCGTCCGACGGAGAGCGTCAAATCGTTCACGTACTGTCCTGCCAAGGGACGAGTGACGTTATCGACCGCACTCACCGCGAAGAACGCCGGAATCGCCGCGATAGGTACGAACCACAGTAATGCCAGTAGTGCGCCGAGTGGCGGAGGAATCGAGACGAACCAGCGTCGAAGGCCGAGACGGGATTTCACGAATACACGCACGATAGCAGTAGTATTTCAGGACAGCACTGCGCGGAAGGTTCATGCGTCCAACTCGAGATCCAGCCCCGTCATATAGGAGTATCGATACGATCGAAAAGACGGTCGCATCAGATCACCGATTCGAGCGTGGTAAACACCTCGTCGCTCGCCGCCGCCACGAACAGGTCTCCCTCGTTCGCCAATCGTGCACCGCTCTCCTCGGCGAGAAGCCACCCCGCGTGTTGTTCCACTTCGTCCGGATGAAAACAGACGACCGCTTCGAGTTTGCCACGGGAGAGTAATCCCCAGTCGAGGGTCGGTGCCCAGCTTTTCCAGACACGTTTGCAGTGCCCGGAAAGCGCCGAATCGAGTTCGTCGGCCCGCGTTTGCAGCCCGTCATTTCGAAGTACGTCGATACCGATAACGAACGAAACCGTCGCATGGTCGCTCGCCACATCGCTGTCCGCGCGCATCGGCTCGTCGTTCAACGTCGCCCCCTCGCCACGACGGGCGACGTATGTGTCGTCGTGAAGCGGGTCGTGGATCACGGACAAAATTGGTTCGTCCTCGTGGAGCAGTGCCAGCGCGGTTCCGAAATATGGAATCCCCGAACAGAAGTTGTTCGTCCCATCGAGAGGGTCGATAACCCACCGATAGTCGCTTTCACCAGCCTGTTCGCCGGATTCCTCGGCGAAAATCCCGTGGTGCGGGTATTCGGCGGAGAGTATGTCGAGAATTCGACGTTCGGAACCCCTGTCCGCGACCGCCTTCACATCGTCCGTTCCGTAGTTAGCTTCCAGTGACTCAGCTTCGAACTCCGAAACGAGGTACTCGCCTGCTGCCCGACACGCTCGCACTGCTGTCCCTTCGAACGAGTCCATACGAGTAGCTTTCACCCTACTGTAAAACCATGCTCGGTTTACTCGACAGCCAAAAACACGAATCGCCGAGTCGCGGTCGGTACCGACAGCGAGAACGGTTTACGGGCAATGTGGTAGTGTAATCGACTGCTGACTGCCTACTCGCTAGGAGTCATCATCGTCGCGTGTGTCGCGACGGGCCGCACGTTCGGCACTTTGCCAATCCGTGTGCTCCGTTAGTTCCCGGTCGCTTTCCGAGTCGATGAGCGACCAGAGGACGAAGGGTGCACCCACGACGAACAGGAGAAACAACGGGAATACACCGCCGAAATCGGCAGCGAGGAGGGGCAAAGACATGATAAAAACACGATGACGATACGGCTTAATCGTTCCGCCCGTCGAAAACGACAGTGCCATCGACGACCGTCATCGCTACGTCGATGTTTTCGATGTGGTCTTCGTGCTCCCACGGGGATACGTCGAGGACGACAAAATCGGCCTTTTTGCCCCTCTCAACGGTTCCAAGCCGATTCTCGTCGAAGCCTGCGTAGGCCCCTCCGTGCGTGTACGCACGGAGCGCTTCGGTGACGCCGAGTCGCTGTGCTTCGACCGGTGCGTTGACGGTCTGGTGAATTCCGAACAGTGGGTCGAGTGGCATACAGTCACTTCCGAACGCGAGGTAAGCGCCAGCATCGAGCAGGGTTCGGTAGCGATTCGTCCGTTTTCGACGCTCTTCTCCGAGTCGGGTATCGTAGAGGCCGCCCTCCTGCGCCCACTTCAGGAAGTTCGGTTGGACGGAGGCGACGACGCCGGATTCGGCGAATCGTTCGACCTGGTCGTCGGTGACGAGTTCGACGTGTTCGACCCGGTGTCGCTTCGCACCGGGGTCGTCGGTTTCCTCGAACGCGTCGAGGGTTGCCTCGATCGCCTCGTCGCCGATGGCGTGCGCCGTAAACTGCATTCCAGCGTCGTCCGCGCGTTCGACGAGTTCGTCCAGTTCTTCCGGGGGAACGACCCACTGACCGGTTCCGTCGCCGTCCGCATACGGTTCGGAGAGCTTCGCGGTTCGACCGCCGAAACTCCCGTCGGTGAACGACTTTATCGCCCCGGTCCGGACGAACTCGCTTCCGTGATTCGTCTGGAGGCCGATTTCTTCGACCGCGTCGATATGGTCGCTCCAGTAGTTGATGCGCACCCGAAGAGCGAGGTCGCCGTCGAGTTCGAGTGCGCGGTACACTTCCGGCGCACGGGAGCGTCGGACCATATCGTGAACGCCCGTGATCCCCTTCTCGTGGACGTCCCGCTGCGCCGAACGGAGGAGCTCCCGCATCGTCTCGGCGTCGGGTTCGATGGCCTCGTAGATGGCGTCGACGGCGTCCTCGACGACGACGCCGGTCGGTTCGCTTCCTTCTGTCTCTACGTCCTCGTCCGGCATCACGTCACGAAGTCGGGCGAGGGCCACGCTGTTGATCGAGGCCGTGTGCATGTCCTCGCGGAAGGCGACGACGGGACGGGTTTCGCTTACCGAATCGAGGTCGTCGCGGGTGAGGTAGCGCGATTCCGTCCACATGCTCTCGTCGAACCCGTAGCCGAGCACCCACTCACGGTCGGCGTCCAGCTCGGCGAGCAGCTCCACACAGTCAGCAGGGGAGTCGGCGACGGAAAGGTCGGCATTGACGAGATAGCTCCCAACCATCATCATATGCGTGTGGGCGTCGATGAATCCAGGCAAGAGGACTCGACCACCGAGGTCGATTACCTCAGTCTCGACACCCTCCAGAAAGTCGACTTCGTAGGCGTTGTCCACACGAACGATTTCCCCGTCACGAACGGCGACCGCTTCCGCCGTTTCGTCGGTGTCCGCGAGGGTGTGGACCTCGGCGTTCGTGAAAATCACATCCGCTGGCGCTGTCATGCTTTCGTGGTGTATTCCGACGGCGATAACTGTTCGGGGAGCGGCAGAACGCATTCGATGAAGCGGAAGCGGCCCTCGCTAGTAAACGACACTGTAACCCTCCGGATTCCGGATTGCAGTCCGCACGGTGAGTTCGTGCTGACGGTGGTTCACGACGGGGACCGTCCACCGGAGGAACATCGCGAGTCAGAAGTTCGGAAGCGAACCGATGAAAGGGACCGCTACTCCAGCGGGACTGCGTAGACAGATCCGCCTCCGCGCTTTCGTTTTAAACTGTAGAACGCGTACACGATGGGTCCACTCACGATCAGCGGAATGAAGAATGCGACGAAGAATCCGACCGCCCACATATCCACGGTCTCCATCCTTCGCTTTCCGGCATCACGATACAGCCACACGGAACCGAGGAGGGCAGGCGGAACGGCGAGAAATATCGGAATCGAAACGTCGACCGTAGATATGCGATGTTCCCGATCCAAGTGACTGTTTTGTTTCTACGCGAAATCGTGATAGTAGACCTGTTGATAGGCTGTTCCCCCCGTAAACAGGTCCTCGACACGTTCTTCTACTCGCTCGAAACCCTTCGATTCGAAGAACCGTTTGCCTCGTTCGTTGTCGATGAGGACGGAGACCGATAGCTGTGTGAAACCTTGCGTTCGAATTTCGTCCTCGATACCGTCGAGAAGCGCGGTTCCGATACCTTGTCGCCAGCGGTCGGGTGTGACGTATATCCCCTGCAACCTCGCCTCTCCGACGGCGTCAGCCCGATTGACGACATCTACGTGCGCGTACCCGACGGGGTCGCCGTCCGCGATTGCGGCAACGATTATCACGTCGTCGTCCGCCAGTGCCGTTTCGAGTCGTTCCTCGCTGAATCGTTCGCGAACCGTTGCCGCACGCTCCTTGTCAGGGAGGAAGTCATATGCCGCTTCCACCGCTTCGCGCGAAATGGTTCGGATTTCGGGGATATCCGTCCTCGTCACGCGTTTCGTTTCCATGGTATCTATTCTCGCAGGGCGGTCAAATCGTTGCTGGCTCGTACAAATGGGCAACAGTTAGGGGGTCCGCGAGAAATTCCGAACCATGACCGACGCAGACGAACTCGCGGAACAGGTTCGAGCGGGCGACCTCCGCCTGCACGAACTTGAAGACCATGCAGACAACGATACCGCCGCCGAGGCTCGCCGCAAGCTCCTCGAATCGGAAACCGACGCGACCCTGGACACGGTCGGTGATTACTCCTTCGACGCGGAGCAAGCCGAACCGAACATCGAGAACATGATCGGTGGCGCCCAGATTCCGATGGGTGTCGCAGGACCCATTGCCGTCAGTGGTGGCTCCGCGGAGGGTGACTACTACCTCCCCCTCGCGACGACCGAGGGTGCACTGCTCGCCAGCGTCAACCGTGGGTGTTCGGTTATCCGCACTGCTGGTGGAGCAGACGCCCGCGTCACGAAGACCGGAATGACTCGCGCGCCCGTCTTTCGCGTGCAGGGCATCGCGGAGGCCGAGGAAGTCGTCAGTTGGGTTCGCGAGAACCGAGACGAACTCGCCGAAGCGGCCGAATCCACGACCAGCCACGGCGAACTCCTCGATGTTACCACCTACGTCGTCGGCGACTCCGTCTTCCTCCGATTCGTCTACGACACGAAGGACGCGATGGGGATGAACATGGTAACGATCGCGACGCGTAAAGCCGCGGAACTGGTAGAGGACGAAACCCCCGCGAGCCTCGTCGCGCTTTCGGGCAACCTGTGTACCGACAAGAAACCCGCCGCCATCAACGCCGTGGAGGGACGCGGTCGGAGCGTCACGGCGGACGTTCGAATTCCGCGGGAGACGGTCGAAAATCGACTCCATACGACGCCGGAGGCGATCGAAGAGGCGAACACGCGAAAGAACCTCATCGGAAGCGCGAAGGCAGGGAGTCTCGGCTTCAACGCGCACGCCGCGAACGTCGTCGCCGCTGCGTTCCTCGCAACCGGACAGGATGCCGCGCAGGTCGTCGAGGGAAGTAACGCAATCACGACCGTCGAAGCGCGGGACGATGAGTTGTACGCCAGCGTTAGCATCGCTAGCCTGGAAGTCGGCACGGTCGGCGGCGGGACGAAACTTCCCACGCAGTCGGAAGCCCTCGACGTACTGGGACTCCGTGGCGGCAGTGACCCCGCGGGAAGCAACACGGACGCACTCGCGGAAGTTATCGCAGTCGGCGCGCTCGCGGGAGAGCTCTCGCTACTGGCGGCACTCGCATCGCGCCATCTCTCGAGCGCGCACGAGGAGCTCGGACGATAAGACCTCATTTAAATTCACCTAAATTGACCTAGAAATTTATTACGGAGGGGAGTCTTTACGTAATTGGCACGTGCGAATGGCGTATGCTCTCGCATCGTGCCGTCCGATGGTGACCGTCAATGGCTACATCCACCTCCGATGGGGACGCACCGATTACCGACTCCAGGGCGTATCACGTCCTCCAGTTCCTGAAACTGTTGCTTACCGTGCTAACGCTGGTCGTCGCGGTGTGGAAGGGACTGAACGGTGCGCTCCTCTGAGTCGGGAATCTCCCCGCCGTCTCCCGACTTTCAAACCCGACGATATCGCCCACGGCTCTCGCTAACTTCGCCACGCCGAGCGAGCTTTTCGAGTGCCTTTTCGACGTAATCCCGAGACACGCCGCGCTCACCGGCATAGGCAACGATTTCGCTCTCCTCGGGTCTGTCGAGAGTCGAGAGGGCATTCAGGACGACTTGTTTCTTGCTCGTGCTCGAATTACCACGCCGGGAGCGGTCTTCGACGGTAGACACTTCCTCGGTGTCGATTCCGGAGCGGTCCAAAAACTCGTCGTCGTCCATTCCGGCGTGTTCGACTCGTGATTCCATCTCGGCGAACGAGTCGAGTTCGGCGAAGGCATCGCCGTGACCCTGCCGATTCGCAAGCATCGAAGCGCGAACCTCTCGCGCATGGTCCTCGTCGTCGGTTTCGACGAACTTCTTCAACTTCCGAAACTTTCGCTGCGTTCCACAGCGTGAACACTGCGTCGTTTTGGGTCTTCCATCGACTATCCACAGGTTGCTACAGGCAGTACAACCCACGACGCTGTACATACCTCTGTCTCCGACTGCCTCCCAGTTCAACCCTCCGTTCGGGCTTCGGGTTGATCCGCTTGGCAGACGTGTTTTTCCCCTTCATCTCCCCGGAGTTGGTCCGTTCTCATATTTAAACTCTCTCCCGGAGGTTTACCAGTCCCACATGCGAATCGATCGCATGGACACGAGCGCACTCCCAGACCATGAGCCCACTGAAGTAACCGATGGCGTCTTTCTCGCGCAGTTGGCCGCCGGGAACCGGATGAGCATTCAGCATTTTCATATCGAACCCGGCGCGACGGTGCCGGAACACAGCCACGAGCACGAACAAACCGGATTCATCTACAGCGGTGCGCTGACGTTCCTCGTGGATGGCGAGGAAATCATCATCGAAGAACGGGATTCCTACGCGATTCCCGGCGACGAACCACATGCTGCGGAGAACAAAACCGACGAACCGGTTCGCGGAATCGACGTGTTCAGCCCGCCACGACTGGACGTGCCGTGGAAGTGATCGTCGGCCGACGACCCGACATCGCGTGCAAGCATCGAATGACGTGAAGACGAACCGACCCCACTTCGTCACCGTAGGTATACCGGCCCACTATTCGTCGTCGATTTTCCTTCGGATGAGTTCCTCGTATAGGGCCGCACCCCCAAGAACGCCGTCGAGATTCACGGCGGGGTTGACGTCGATGACGTAGATCGATTTGTGCACGAGGAGGTCCAATTCGTACAGCGAGAGGTCGAACAAAACTCGAACGCGCTCGACGTAGCGGGCGAGGCTTGGGGTGATCCGCTGTTCGACAGGAACGCTGCCGTCACCGAACAATCTGACGGCGCGGATTTCATCGCCAATGCCGAACAGTTTGTAACTTCGATGTGGAACGACGTATCGCTGAACGATTCGTTTTTCCGGAAAGTCGTACGCATCGGCGAAATGAACCGAAAACTCGTGTCCGCTCGGTTCGAACTCGTACCGAGGTTTGACGATAGTAGGCGGCGGGAGCGTGACGTCCGGCGCTCGTGCGTACTGGTACTCCGGAACGAGGACGTTACCACGTCGAAGCGTCCGATAGCAGGTGAGTCGGTCGGCCGTTGCGGACGCCCCGCTGTAACTGTTTACCGTCGGTATTCCGGCTTCGTGAGCGCGTTTCAAGTCCGAGAGGGCGGCCGGATGCCAATGCGCCATGTGATAGAAGTCGAGTTCGAGTTCGTCCAGATCCCAGTGTTCGGTACGGGGGTCCATCAGGACGAGCGTGGCCCACGTTCGAAGTCGGTCGAGTAATTCGAGTTTGACGGCGTTCCCACCGGTGTGCCAATAGGAAACGCCGATTCTCGGTCGGTCAGTAGGAGACGCCATTACACACAGTAGGCGAGTTGCGTATCTATGCGTTGCTCCGGTTATCGGATTCGAGGGTTCGAACCATTGAATCGGGACTCCCGTGTCGAAGCTCCATATAAAAAGGTGAAACGAGAATAAAAGGCGAAGCGAGACGAAAACGGCGTCACCGAGCGACGTCCAGTTACTCCACGACTCGCTTACGTGTGGCCGCAAACGCCGCTGGACGACCTCCAGCGTGCCGAAAAATCGGTTTACGCCAATTTTTCGATGTTTTCGACGATGGCGTCAGCGTACTCGCTGGTGGCGAGTTTCTCGCCGCCTTCGATCTGGCGTTCGAGGTCGTAGGTGACCTTGCCGGAGGAAATCGTCTCCTCGACGGCGTCGCGGACGAGTTGACCGGCGTCCTTCCAGCCCATGTATTCGAGCATGAGACGGCCGGAGAGAATCATCGCGGTTGGGTTGACTTTGTCCTCACCGGCGTATTTCGGCGCGGAACCGTGGACCGGTTCTGCGAGACAGCGGTGCTCGCCGAAGTTCGCACCGGGTGCGATGCCGAGGCCACCGATCTGTGCACCTGCGGCGTCGGACATGTAGTCGCCGTTCAGGTTCATCGTGGCGATGACGTCGTAGTCAGCCGTTCGGGTGAGCAACTGTTGGAGCATGTTGTCGGCGATACGGTCTTTGACGACGAGTTTGTCGTCGGGTTGTTCGCCGTCGTATTTTTCCCACAGTTCGTCTTCCGTGATGGTGATATCGCCGAACTCCTCCTCTGCGAGTTCGTAGCCCCAGTCGCGGAACGCGCCCTCGGTGAACTTCATGATGTTACCCTTGTGGACGAGCGTGACCGAATCACGGTCGTTCTCGAGGGCGTACTCGATCGCTTCGCGGACGAGACGCTTCGTTCCGAACTCCGTAATCGGCTTGATACCGATGCCAACCGGTCCGTCGTGGATGACGCCATCCGCGCCCATCTCGTCCTCGACGAACGCCTTGACTTCCTCGACTTCGTCGGTGCCTGCTTCCCATTCGATACCGGCGTAGACGTCCTCCGTGTTCTCACGGAACGTGACCATGTCCATCGCCTCGGGGTTTTTGACCGGCGACGGGACGCCGTCGAGATGGTATGTCGGTCGAACGTTCGCGTAGAGGTCGAGCGTTTTGCGGAGCGCCACGTTCAGACTGCGGAATCCGGCACCGACAGGCGTCGTGAGCGGTCCTTTGATGGCGACGTTGAACTCCTTGATAGCCTCGACGGTGTCGTCCGGCAGGTTCTCGTCGTACGTTTCGCGGGCGCTGGCGCCAGCGTAGACGCGCATCCAGTTGATTTCGCGTCCCGTCGCTTTCGCCGCAGCGTCGAGCACTTTCTGTGCTGCAGGGCCGACGTCCGTTCCGATTCCATCTCCGTGAATGATCGGGATGATCGGGTTGTCGGGAACTTCCAGTTTACCAGTGTCCTCGTCGACCGTAATCGTGGCCCCATCCTCGGGCACTTCCACCTTGTCGTACTCGTAGCTCATGAACGTTCGAACAGTGTTCCGAGGAGGATAAAAGGCCTACCGTTTCCCCTTCGTATGGGCCTTATACGCCCTTAAAGAGTTGGGTGATTTCGGTGGGTGAAGTTAGCAGTCGTCCGAATCGCCGGAGCGACCGACTCGGTCACGTCAGTATCGTTGTTTCGTCCGCGAATATCGCCATTCGAACGCTCTCCACCGCTCTCGTTGACTCACGAAGTGGCGCAACCAGTATCTGTCCGTGGGTCGTGTACAGGGCATCACCACCTCGTCCGAACTGCCGTTTGACGTGAACTTAAGCCATCCCACGCGAGACCACCCTGCATGAAAGTCATCGTTCACGGCGGTGCTGGCGGCGAACCGGACGAACCGACCTCTCGACAGGCGGTGCTCGACGAAGCGGCAGAAACTGGCGGCAAAGCCGAAACCGTCGTTGACGCGGTCGAAGCAGCGGTTCACGTTCTCGAATCATCACCGAGGTTCAACGCGGGCGTCGGCGGCGCGGTTCAGAGCGACGGCAAGATTCGAACCGACGCCGGAATCATGACGAGCGACCGTGAGACGGGTGCGGTATGTTCGATGCCGAGCGTCGAACATGCCGTCAGCGCGGCCCGAGTCGTGATGGAAGAGACGCCACACGTTCTCGTCAGCGGGGAACACGCGGTTTCCCTCGCGGCGGATTTCGGCGTGGAAACCGAAATCAACCTCTGGACCGAAAAGAGCGAGAAGCGATGGGAGGAGTACGATGCCCCCGATGGCGCGCCGAGTGAACACCTCGAATGGCTCCACGAGAAGTTCGGCGGAGCGGACACGGTCGGCGCAGTCGCCTCCGACGGCGACGAGTTCGCCGCCGCAACCTCGACGGGTGGGCGCTGGCTTGCACTCGCAGGGCGGGTCGGCGACGTTCCGCAAATCGGTAGTGGCTTCTACGCGGCACCGGCCGGTGCGGCCAGTTCCACGGGTGCGGGCGAAGATATCGCAAAGTCGACGCTTACCCGGCGAGCGGTTCGTCACCTCGAATCGGGCTTCGGCGCACAGGAGGCCGCAGACCGCGCCATCGAGGAGTTCGCCGAACTCACCGGATCGAGTGCTGGTGTCATCGTCCTCGACCGGGACGGAAACACTGGAAGCACGTTCAACAGCGACGCGATGCAGACTGCGGTAAACAAGTCGTGAGATGGGAGACGAGGAGTCGGCTCGGAGTCATTCCGGTCCAAAACGTCGCGGAACGAACTGACGCTCGGGATGGAGTGTTCGATTCCGTAAGTCCAGATGTGGAGCCGATCGATAGTCGTGTCCTGTGACAGGGCAGTCCTCTGCCGTCATCCCCACGTTTACCAACGTACCCACCATTAGACTGGCAACTACGAGCGGTGTCACTGCGAATACGGTACCCTTCTGCAGATACGAACAGTCAGATCAATCGTGAGGAACAGATGTCGAGAAGCCGACTCATGTATCCGCCCATATGCGATTTTTGTATTACGAATGATAGCATGGCGGTACAGTTGTTCGTAGCCGGATCCGAAGCCTCCCTCTGTAACGCAAACTCTTTCCGGCGTTCGGGCGAACCACGTTTTATGAGCGACCAGTCAATCGACCTCTCGGCGGAGAAGTACGAAAAGCATCGGGAGGCCGGTGAAATCCTCGCGCAGGTTCGCACGGAAACTGCAGAGCGCGTCGAAGTAGGTGCAAGCCATCTGGAAGTCGCGGAATACGCCGAAGATCGAATCCGTGAACTCGGCGGGAAACCGGCATTTCCGGTCAACATCAGCATCAACGAGGAAGCGGCCCACGCGACGCCGAGCATCGGCGACGAGAGCACGTTCGGTGAGGACATGGTCAACCTCGATATCGGGGTTCAGATAGACGGATGGCTCGCCGACACCGCGATCACGGTGGACCTCTCCGGACACGACGATCTCGCAGAAGCGAGCGAAGAGGCCTTGAACGCTGCGCTCGAAGTCGTCGAACCCGGCGTCGAGACGGGAGCGATCGGTGCAGAAATCGAGTCCGTTATCGACGGCTACGGCTACAATCCCGTCGTCAATCTCTCGGGCCACGGACTGGCCCACTACGAACAGCACACGGAACCGAACATCCCGAACCGCGCCGTCTCACAGGGCATCGAACTGCAAGTCGGTGATGTCGTGGCCATCGAACCGTTCGCCACCGACGGGAGTGGAAAAGTGAGGGAAGGTGCAGAGGAGGAGATCTTCTCCCTCGAGCGCGAAGCGTCAGTTCGTGACCGAAGCGCTCGAAAAGCGCTCGACCAGATCACGGAGGAGTTCCGAACGCTTCCGTTCGCAACCCGCTGGTTGGACAGTTCCCGCCCGGATATGGCACTGCGCCGCCTGAAAATGAAAAACATCGTCCACGGTTATCCAGTGCTCAAAGAGGAGGACGGCTTCCTCGTCAGTCAGAAAGAACACTCGGTCATCGTCACTGAGGATGGCTGTGAAGTGTTCACGAAGTAACGACTCCGGATCGTCATCCGTCGTGTAGTGACGACACGGTAACTCGTGTCGGACGATAACGAGAACAGCAGACAGGTCCGCCGAACGATTAGGCGTTGTTCATTCGCTGGCTCTTCTCTTCACCGCACGTCTGACATTGGGTGATTCGGTACGGTTCGCGCGAAAACTCGGCATTTTCGCGTTTCTTGCTTTCGGTTCGAATTTGGACAGATACCTCGTGAGAGGTTTCGCGCCCACAGTTGTCGCACAGTTCGACCATTGCCTGGAACCCCTGATTTTTCGTTGCCATGGTGACTTCCTGCTCAGTCCATACAACCGCTGATACGAGCATAAAAACCCCTCTCTGTTGGGGGACGTTCGAACCGTTTTTTCCGGTTCAGTCTTGCAATTTCGGCATATAGAACATCGAGAGCGTCCCATTTCGTTTATCGAGGCCTGTGAGACGTTAATGAGGGTGGAACGCTCTACAACAGCCGAATACTTTATATACTGGTTCAGGGATTGAGACCGAACAGGGTAGACCGGAGAAAAACGAGTACTGGGATGATCTCGAGCCGACCGACCCACATATTCAGGACGAGCATTCCTTCACCGAAGGGAGACATTGACGGTCCGACAATTCCAGTCGAGAGGCCGACATTGCCTTGCGCACTCGCAACCTCGAAGAGTGCGTCAGCGTAACTGGCTCCGGGGGCGACGTTCGAGAGGAGGACACTCCCCGTTATGAGCAGGATAATCCAGAGCATACTGACGATGGCGGCCTCGCTGAACTCTTCGTACATCTGATTTCGGTCGAGTGCACGTCCGTTGATTCGGGTGTTGATGACTGCGGAAGCCGGGAGGAACACCCGTGAGAACTCCCACTGGATACCCTTGCTTATCATGTACCCTCGAATGATTTTGATACCACCAACCGTGCTCCCCGCCGCCCCGCCGAGCACCATCGCCCCGCTGACGATGAGTTTCCCGCCTGCGCTCCACGCGCCGATATCCGACGACTGGAACCCCGTACAGGTGAGAGCGCTGACGAACTGAAACGTGGAATCGCGTGCCGCATCCCCCGCGAGCGCGGACAAGCCGACGTTTTGAACGCCGATCCACCCTGTCTGGGTGAACGCGCTGCTCGCAATCGGGAGCGAAATGATGTTCTGAACCGACAGCACGAAACTCCCGACGACGAAGAGGATGAACAGCCAACGAGTCTGAAGGTCGGAGAACAGTTCGCCGAAGTCCCGGTCGTGGAGCATCACGTAATGGATCGGAAACGCGATTGCACCGAGCGCCATGATGGGAAGAAGGACACCTTCGACGAGCGGCGAATGGTACGATTCGATGGAGTTGTCCGTCACACTGAATCCACCGGTCGAAAGGGCCGTCATCGCGTGATTCAACGACTGCCAGAAGGTTTCGAACAGGCTCTGCTGCGGTTCACTCCACCAAATAGCGCCGAACAACACGACGACGGCGATGATCGTGTACAGGAGGAAAATCCGCCACACCGTCTGCACCGTGTGGATGATGCTCGGATGAATCCTCTCTTCGCGCGTTTCCGCCCGGTAGAGAGCATAACTACCGCTCCCAGGACGAGCAAGAATCGCAGTCGTGAGGACGATGACACCCACACCGCCGACCCACTGGATGAGCGAGCGCCACCACTGGACGGCGCGCGGGAGCGACGGTTCGTGAACTGCCATCGTCAGACCGCTCCCGGTCCACCCGGACATGCTCTCGAACAGCGCGTGGAGAGGGTTTCCGTAGTACGCGAGACTGGAAAACGTCATCGCGCCGTCGATTCGGATCGCTTGATAATCGGCACCGATGGGGACATAGGTGTTCATTACCGGAACGGGAGTCAGATGTGCGGAGAGGAAAAGCGGAACCGCCCCGAAAATGGCGGTCGCGAACCAGCCCCCGGCGGCGATGACCATACCATGTTTCATCACCGGGTTCGGCGCGTCTTCGAACAGCCTTCGGGCAGTACCGCCCGCCGCCGCCGTGATTCCCCCCGCAATGAGAAACGCGAGGGCTACGTAAAACTCCCCGAACGCCAGTGCAAGGGCGACGGTAATCGCCATCAGTGCCGCCTGCATCAACACGAGTGCGCCGATATCTCGCAGGATCACAGCGAGATCAGCCGGAACCCCAGAAATCGTCGGGTGTCGCGGCATATCAGTCGTGGTCCTCGTAGTGGCCGAAAATGTCGGTCACGTCCGGCGTTGCACCGACTTCGGAGAAGACGGTTATGAGGTCATCGCCCTCGATCGTCGTGTTCCCACGAGGAGTGATGACGTCATTGTCACGCTCGATGGCGACCACCAACATCCCTTCGTCGAACAGTCCATCGTCCGCCGCCGCTGAGAGAGTGAGACCCGCGATTGGGGCGTACGAATCGACCGTGATTTCGAACACTTCGGCCGTTTCGCCGACCTTCATGTAATCCTTGATGGACGGGCGTTTCACGGCTCGATACAGATACTCCGCGATGAGTCGCTGGGGGTTCTCGATGACGTTTACCCCGATTTGGCGGAAGATGTTCATGTGTTCGGGGTTGTGAACGACGGACACCAGGGATGGTACGTCCATCTCTTGTCCCAACAGGCAGACCATGATGTTCGTCGCGTCCTGGTCTGTCGTGCTGATGAGGGCGTCCGCCCGGTCCGCACCGGCCTCTTCCAGCGTGTCGATGATCGTCGCATCGTCGTGGAGGACGAGACAGTCGAATTCCATCGATGCGCGTTCGGCGCGCGCCTGGTCTTTCTCGATAACCACCACGTCGTTGCTATTCTGCGTCGCAATGCTGATGAGTTGCGAGCCGATGTCGCCCGCACCGACGATGATGAGATACATTCGTTGTTCCCCTCTCCGAAGCCAGCATTTGAAAAGATACTGTTGTCGAACTGGTCAGTGTCGCCCACGTCCACGATCGTGAAACGATACGGGTAGGTCGTAGTTTCGTCACGGTTATGAAGCCATTAAACACGATGTATCCGCAGTTTCCGAGGGGTTGAGCCGAAGGTGTGTCGTGTCGAGCTGTAACTCATAAAACCGAGAATCACGTTGTCTTCTCGAACTACCGATAGGAGATGTCACTAAGTAATATGCCATGGCGAAAATTTCTGGGGCCACTATCGGCATGCACTACGTGTAAATCGAGTTCCAAATTCGACCCACGATACGGGCGTCGGCGAGCAGATGGGAGTCGAGTGGGAACGGAGGGGAAAACAACCCTCAATGGTGGCGACGCGATGGGAGGCCGAATCGAGTACGAGACTGAAAACATAAAACACTCGAAACGCGATTACTTCCCATGCAGCAAGTGTTCGCGCCGTGGCGAATCGAATGGGTCGAGCGCGACGACAGCGACGTCGAAATCGAGGGGTGCGTGTTCTGTGAACTCCCAAATCGTGGCGCGGACCGGGAGTTTCTCGTCGTGGCACGAAACGCCCACGCCGTCGTGATGTTGAACAACTATCCCTATAATCCGGGGCACGTGATGGTCATTCCCGACCAGCACACGGCGGACTATCGCGAGCTGACGGACAAATCGTTGCTCGGGCACGCGAGGTTGAAACAGCGAACGTTCGACGCACTAGAAACCGCCCTCTCCCCGGACGGGTTCAACGCCGGGTTAAATATCGGTGAGGGAAGCGGTGGATCCATCGACCACCTCCACACGCACATCGTTCCGCGGTGGCAGGGAGATACGAACTTCATGCCCGTCCTTTCCGATACGAAGGTCATCGTGGAAGCGCTGGAGGACACCTACGAACGGGTTCACGACGCGTTTGCGGAACAAGACGGTGCGACGGTACCCGACCCGGATACCGCAGTCTCGTTCGAGTAGAACGAAACGAAATTCGGACGAGGAGTGAACTTCGCCGATATAGCCATAGGCGACCCGACCCAATGCAGGCGTGATGGACCGGTCCACCGCCGTCCGAACTGCGGGAGTCGTCGTCCTGGCGGCGAACCTCCTGTTGGCAGTCGCCAAGGGCCTCGTCTGGTTACAGACCGGGAGCCTCGCGGTCGGTTCCGAAGCGGTCAACAGCCTCTCGGACGCGGTGTATAGCGTCGTCGTCCTCGCGGGACTGTATCTAACGACTCGACCGCCGGATTTCGACCACCCACACGGACACGAGCGAATCGAACCGTTCGTCTCCCTGCTCGTCGCTCTCGGCGTGTTCGCGGCTGGTGGGTTGATCCTCTGGCGTTCGGCCACATCCCTCATTTCGGGAGACATCTCGACGACGATGAGCCCCCTCGCAGTCGGCGTTCTGGTGGGAACGGGAGCCATCAAGTACGGCCTCTTCCAATACTGTCTTCGAATCGGTAACGATGCCAACTCGCCAGCAGTAGAAGCGATCGCTCTGGACAACCGCAACGACATACTCACCGCTGGCGCGGCACTTATCGGAGTTCTCGGTGCGCGAATTGGGATTCCCGAACTCGACCCACTGGCAGCGGGCGTCGTCTCGTTCGGCATTCTGTACACCGGATGGGAAATCGTCGAGAGCAACGTGGACTACCTCGTGGGGCGTGCCCCGTCGGAAGACCTTCGTGCGAAAATCGTCCAGCGGGCGCTTTCGCATCCCGAGGTCGAGGGAGTCCACGATGTCGTCGCTCACTACGTCGGGCCGGAAATCGACGTAAGCATGCACGTCGAAGTCGAGGGAGACAGGACACTCATCGAGGCTCACAACATCGAAACCGAGGTTATGGAATCGGTCCGAGCGATTCCCGAAGTGGACGACGTGTTCGTCCATGTCGATCCCAAGGAACTCGGCGAATGGAAGGCCGACGACGAGGCGGACAGACTTGCCGAGACGCACACTCGGGACGGTGATGATAACTAACTAACTCGTTTTCGGAAAGTGAGAATCGGGGACCGGTATCTTTTACCGGACTTTGTAAGCATGGATACAGGAACCCAAGAGTTCACAACACGATAGACGGATGTACTGAAGGTAACTGGCGCGATGTTCACCGTTAGCTCCCTCGCTAGGTACCTTCGTCTCTGGCGTCGAGGTTAACTGTCGTTTCTCCGGTCAAGGTACCCTCCACACGTACAGCCACGGTTCCATCCTCGCCACCGCTGTACATCGTTCCGAAGGACTTCGACCACTCCATGTGGTCGCCACTGGCAACCGAACGAGTGACGATAGTCGCCTCGTCGTCGTCAGCGATACCCGTCGTCGGCCAGTAGACGGCGGCGAGGAACCGCCCATCCACCTCGGAGACGTTCTCGGCAACCAGTGACACCTCCACGGACGCTGTTCGGACCGTAGTCTCGAACGACCGGGGTTCAAACGTCGGAGCCGGACGCGCGAGCTTCCCGACCTGTTCGTCAGTGAGTCGCCACTCCGCAGTTTCACCGCCGTTTCTACACCGGATTGCGGCGTTACTCACTTCGAGCGGCGACGGAGGCTCGAAGGCAACCCAACCGACCTCGTGATTGGGTGCATGGGAACCGCCGTATCGGATGTTCCCCCGTTCCGCAAGCGAGGTCGTATACGCCCCCGTCGTTCGCTGCTCGATTTCGACGGCAGGGTACGTCCTGCCATCGGCGACGAGTTCGAAAGCATCGTAGGGAGGGACGGCTTCGGTATCGACCGAAGAGTCGGACTCGCTTTGCACTGCGGCAACGACGAACTGTTTGCCATCGGATGCAAGTACGCCGCCGGACCCCATCACCGATTCGTAGGAAACCGCTTTCCTCGCCACCGTGTCCGCGACGGCGACCCGGATGTCGCCGACGGGTTTCACCGAACTATCGGGAAGTGAAAACGATTCGCTCGGGTCGGTCGGTACGGCGTTTTCGGACGTGGTTTGTGTGGGCGATTTCGTCCCCGCGGGTGCGTTAGCGTCCGTCTCAACCGATGTATCGCCGACACAGCCAGCGATTCCGGTCAGCGTCACTCCGAGGGTACCGAGAAACGATCGTCGATAGCGGGAGGGCATTACCCGAACAGGTAGTCGGGAAAATAAATACTTTCTGTCCTATCGAGTCGGCGTTCCGAACGCGTACACCGTCTGGTGGCTCGTGATTTCCACGTCGAGGAAATCACCGAGTTCGATACCGTGGTCGGAGGCGTTCTGGACGATGACCTGTCGGTAGGCTTCGTCCCGGCATTTGACCGAGTCGCCCGTCCCTTCCTCCACGACCATGACGCGCCTTTCGGTGCCGACCATCTCCTCGTAGGCCGAGCCAACGATATCCATCTTCAGTTCGGACATCTCCTTCGAGCGCTTCTTCTTTATCGTGCCGCCGAGTCCCTTCATATTCGCGGCATCAGTGTTCGGGCGCTTCGAAAATCTGGTAACGTTGAGTTTTTCCGGCCGTGTCTCGCGCAGGAGGGCCATGCTCTGTTCGTGGTCCTCGTCAGTCTCCGTCGGGAAACCGACGATGAAATCGGTCGAGAGCGTCCAGTAATCCAGATATTCGTCGAACGTTTCGACGATTTCGACGTACTCGCCTACCTGATGTTGTCTGCGCATGTCGCCGAGCACGTCGTTCGACCCGGACTGCACCGGCGCGTGGATGAAGTTGTACAGTTCGTCGTTCTCGGCGAACACCTGCGCCAGTTCCTCGCGGATACCGTGGACGCCCTTCGGGTTCGCCATACCGACGCGAACGCGGAACTCGCCCTCGATTTCGTTGCAGATGCGGTCGAGAAGGACGTGGAGTTTCCGTTCGCCGCGATCCCAGCCGTAGACGCCAGTGTCCTGTCCGGTGATCCTGAGTTCCTTCGCACCGGCGTGGACGAGTGCGCGGGCCTTCTCGACGTTCTCCGCGACCGACGGCGAATCGATCTTTCCGGTCGCGTGCTTCGTGATACAGTACGAGCAGTCGGACATACAGCCGCGAGCGATGGGCAGGATTCCGACGACGCCGTCAAGAACTGGTTCGACGCCCGGACCGGGCGTCGGGCATTCCCCGTTCGTCACCGCCGTCGGTACGTCGTCCCAGTGGAGTATTTGGGCGTCGATTCCTTCCGTTTCGAACTCGTCACCCTGGGCGAGTGCCATACACCCGGTGATGATGAGGTCGGCCGTCTCCGCTTCGAGTTCTTTGGCCCGGCGAACCATGTTGCGTTCCGTCTTCTCCACGACGGTACAGGAGTTCATGATGGCGACGTCTGCCTGCTCGGGTCCCTCGACGCGATAGTGGCCCGCGTCGCGGAGCGCGGACTCTATCTGACGGCTCTCGCCGCGGTTCGAGGTACACCCGTACGTCTCGATGTGATACCGAGCCATTCGGTGTTCGATTTCGGCTACGCGGGCAAAAGGGCGACGATTGTGGGTGCAGAAGACCTAGTACGGCAAATTACGAACTGCTGACAAATTCCCTCCGATACCCTTCACAGACCTCGTCGGGAGTTTCTCGCCGTTCTCGGGTCGGCGACTATCTCCGCCGCTGCTGGCTGTAGTTCCACGTCTTCCTCGTTCGATGGTGCTGCAAAGATGGCAGGTGGCACCACTGACTGGCCGATGTACGGACACGACAACGCGAATACGGGATACGATCCGAACGGAACCGCCCCACGAACGGGAGTGAAAGAACGGTGGCGAGCATCCGTCGGCACCGCCACGGCCCAACCGGTCATCGCGGGGGAATGATGTACGTCATCGCCGGAGACGCTGTCCATGCGTTCGACGCAAAGAAAGGGGAAAAACGGTAGTCGGTAACCGACGAGGATGGTGCCGCGGTGTACTGGTCTTCCCCGACCGTTCACGATGGCTCTCTACCTCGGGGACGGCAACAACCGAGTTCGCTGGCAGGCGATTCGGCGTAGTGGCTGGAAACGTGATCTCGGGACCCGTGTTCGGCAGGGTCTCGCTGGGGCGAACAGAACCCCGTTTGCGATTACCGGACCGACGGACACTCCGAAGATGCTGTATGTGCTCGAAGGCCCGTAGAAAATACGAGCTTAGAGACGGACGGATACGAAAAACGTATCTCCCTAATGGAAAGTGCGTTTAACGACTCGTGTCCGTTTACAGTAAAATACGGAGACAGTCCGTCGATACGGGTTTTTCCCGTGTTTCGAGCCGTGTGAAAACTAAAAATAGCTTGACACGATCCAAGACGGAAGTTATCGCGTTCCGACATCAGTTCGGCGAAACGCTCCCCAAGTCATTCACCATTACTTCGTCGTCCGTTCGTTTTAGGTGGTCAACAACAAACTGGCTGTAGTCCATTCCTCTGTTACCCACGCAACAGTGGGGGGAGAAAAACAATGACTCGACACGACCTCGTTACGGATACAGTACTGCAAGTAGGGGGGCTACCGCCGTGGTTACAAGACCCCGTCGCCGGATTCATCGCGCTGCTACCGCGATTGGTCGGTGCCATCGTCATTCTGCTCATCGGATGGGTTATCGGTCGCGGTGCGGCAGCGATCGTTCGCCGGGTCGCGGACAGAATCGAACTCGACAGGATGGTGCTCGACACGCCATTGGGAAGAATGCTCGGTGGCACCGAAAGCGCGGTTTCCGGCGCGTTCGGCAAACTCGCCGCGTGGTTCATTTACGCGTTGGCGATCCTTGCCGCCGCGAACGTACTAGCGATCGCGACGCTATCCGAATGGGTCGCTGTCGCCGTCTCGTACCTTCCGGCACTGATCGCCGGACTGCTGGTGATCGTTATCGGGTTCGTCGTCGCGGACTTCATCGGTGACGCGATCATGCGAACCCGGGCGGCAACGCACACCGCATACACCAACTGGTTCGCTACCGGGACTCGGCTGTTCCTGTACTTCACCGCCATCGTCATCGGTCTCGACACGATGGGAATCGACGTCGGTATCCTGTACGTCTTCGCGCGAGCGCTCGCGTGGGGACTCGCCGCCGCCGTCGCCATCGGAGTCGGTGTCGCCTTCGGTTGGGGTGGCAGGGATTACGTGGCGAGCCACATCGATAGCTGGATGTCCAGCGCGAGTCAGGGAACGCCGAGTCCACAGCCCAGCGACGACGACGACTGATAGAAAACGCTCAACGGGTAGAAAACTGTCAACGGGGGGTTTCGCGGACTAGCCGCGGAAGTCTTCTATAATTTCGACACCACTGCTTGCACCGATTCGCTCTGCGCCAGCGTCGAGCATCGCTTTCGCTTTTTGGTAATCGCCGATACCTCCGCTCGCCTTGACTGGCAGGTAGTCGGCCATCAACTCGACGTCCTCGATTTCCGCCCCGCCATCCGCAAATCCGGTCGACGTTTTGACGAACGCGGCATCGGCCTCCTGCGCCAGTCGGCAGGCGTCGTGTTTCTCCTCGTCGGTGAGCAGTGCGGTTTCGATGATGACTTTTACGGGAATCGGCACCGCGGCGACGAGCTCCTCGATGTCGGCTTTCACAGCGTCGTGTTCGCCTGCTTTCAGTCGCCCGATGTTGATGACCATATCGAGTTCGTCCGCGCCGTCGTCCCATGCACGGACTGCTTCGTCACGCTTCGCATCGGGTGCGTGTTGTCCGTGTGGAAATCCGACGACCGTTGCAAGCGTAACGTCCGGAGCGTATTCGTCGGCCTCGGACACGTAGCACGGCGGGATACAGGCGTTCATTCCGTACTCCTTAGCTTCGTCGAGAACTTCTTTCACGTCGTCCAATGTGGTCTCCGGGCCGAGAACGGTGTGGTCGATCGCGCTAGCGAGTTCGGTCTCGTTCATACCGGGGGCGATGGACCGGCGGGCTAAAAATCCCGCTATCGACTGTATCGATCGGCGACGAGGTGGCTAAGAGCAAACGCCACGAGTTCGGCGACGTGCATCACCGATTTCGAATATTCCACCGTGACGCCGAGGTCCATACCACCCTTGCAATTGCCACGGATGTGGACTTTCCCCCGGACTATCTTTTTGTGAGTGAACGTTCTAGAATACCTATGGAACGCGAGATTCACCCCGCCGTCACCGACGCCGCGGACGACATCGCGGAGATGGAAATCCGCGGTGCGGCGACCATCGCGGACGCGGCGGCGGCGGCACTCGGCGAGCAGGCGAAAGCGAGTGCCGCCGAAACGCCGACGGCGTTTCGGGCCGAGATGCGAGCTGCGGCCCGTCAACTCCACGAAACACGCCCGACAGCGGTGAGCCTCCCGAACGCCCTCCGATACGTTCTCCGTGGAATGAGCGGCGACACTGTCCCCGAACTGCGAGCGAGCGTCATCGGGAGTGTGAACGAATTCCGTCGGGAACTCGATCAGGCACAGGACAACCTCGGCCAAATCGGTGCGAACCGCCTGCGCGACGGGGATACCATTATGACACACTGTCATTCCACGGACGCCCTCTCCTGCGTTCGACATGCCCTCGCAGATGGGAAAGAAATCAGCGCCATCGTAAAGGAAACGCGCCCACGGAAGCAAGGACACATCACTGCCCGACAACTGCGCGAGTGGGGCGTCCCCGTCACCCTCATCGTGGACAACGCGGCTCGCCGGTATCTGGACGACACCGACCACGTTCTCGTCGGTGCCGACGCCATCGCCGCCGACGGGAGCGTCATCAACAAGATCGGCACCTCCGGATTGGCGGTGAACGCGCGCGAACGCGGAGTTCCGATCATGGTCGCGGCCCAGACCTTGAAGTTGCATCCGGGGACGATGACCGGCCATACCGTCGAAATCGAGATGCGCGACGAGCGGGAAATCCTTCCGGACGATGAGCGCGAAGCGATCGGGGAGGTGACGGTCGAAAACCCGGCGTTCGACGTGACGCCGCCGCGGTACGTGGACGCCATCGTCACCGAGCGAGGGCAGTTCCCGCCCGAGAGTATCGTGACGTTGATGCGCGAGTTGTTCGGCGACCAGCACAGTGGAGAGCCGTGGGACGAGTAACGGAACACCAACCGTTCCGGTCGAAGACGCCGCCACAGAGTAACTAAGACCGTTCCGATAGTATGGGAGACACGATGGCGGTCATAGCCGAACTCTCTATCGATCCACTCGATTTTCCCCTGGGGAACCTCCTGACCGTCGGAACGGATATTCACATCGAGTTCGAGCGTGTCGTGCCGGTTGGCACGCTTGTCGTTCCTATATTCTGGGCGTGGACAGACGATTTGGACGAAGGCGACTTCGATGAGTTCGAACGACGCATACTGGACAATGAATACGTCACCGAGCTCGAAGAGCTTCATCGCATCGAGGACCGTATCCTCTACCTGATGAACTGGGAGGTACCCGATGAAGCGTTTCTCGAGGGGCTGCAAAAATCGAATGGAATCATCCGGAATGCGGAGGGATACGGGGACGAGGACTGGTTGTTCGAACTGCTGTTTCCCTCGTACGAAGACCTCTCCACCTTTCACAACGAGTCGCTAAAAAACGACGTTACCTACACGCTCGGGCGTATCTACACACTTCGGGAGGTGGGACGGTCCAAACCGCCGACTTCGATCACGGACGAACAGCGGGAAGCATTGCTCCTCGCACTCCATCGTGGGTACTTCGAATCGCCCAGTCGTGTGACGCTCAGCGAACTGGCGAAGGATTTGAATATCAGCCAACAAGCGCTGTCGGAGCGAATTCGACGTGGGAACAAAATTCTACTCGAACAGACCCTATTGGACGTAACCGAGACGAACGAGGGAAGTTGACTTGTTCGATCAGGGGTCGTATATAAATCCCCCGTAGGAACAAGCCAATAACTAATCGTTGCCACCGTTATCCATGAACTAGATGGAGAAATCCGACGACCGGAAACGTTCGCCGATTTCGCTGGATGACCTATTGAACATCGCAGCTGATCCCCTACGTCGTCGCATTCTCACCTATCTGGCAACCCAGTCCGAGAACGAATGTTCCGTCACGGAACTCGCTGAGCACCTTCACTCGCAAGGGGATGGTACCGACCGGCCCAAACGGCGCCTGTTGCTACGACTTCACCACGTCCACCTCCCGAAGTTGATGGATTTTGAATTGGTGACCTACGACACGGGGACGAACGACGTTCAATATCACGGGGACTCACGATTGGAAGAGATTCTCGACCAGATAGCACCGATGGGTGACTCCTCGTCCGGAGAATCGACCGAGTGAGGCCCGAACGCAATGGTAATGGAGCGGACACCGTGACGGGAAACCGTCCGTAACGGGCATCGTGACTCGACGAGACGATAGTGGAGACCTAACAGACAGACCGCAAACCTTTCGATACCTCCGTTCACGTGTCGGTGTATGGTACTGCCGGAAGGGTTCGCACTCCCACCGTTGGCCTATCTTCTCCCACTCTTGTTGGCGGTCGGTATCGTCGTGTGGTCGCTTCGGCGCGCAGAGCCAGCCATCTCGGAGCGAACCATCGTCGCACTCGCGCCGTGGATGGTCGTCGGTGCAGGACTCCATGCTCTCTATCAAGTGCAAGTGATTCCCGAAATCATCGCACCCCTGTTCGGAACACCGTCGGTGTATCTCACGACGTTCGTCGTCGCTGGCGTCGTCTGGTTGTTCTGTCTTCGCCGGTTCGAAACGGCCGTTCCGCGGATGCTCGCGAGCGTCGGCATCGTCGGCATCGCGCTCGTGATTTCCGTTGCACTCTGGTACGGTATTCAAAACGACAGTCTGCGTCTGTTCTGGCCGTTCGTCGCATTCGTCGTCGCGGTAGTCCTCACCGGTGTTCTGTGGGCGGCGACACAGTATTTCTATCCACACGTCGCCGTCATCACCGGAGCGGTCGGCGCCCTCACGCTGTTCGGCCACGCCCTCGATTCCGTCTCGACGGCGGTCGGTATCGACGTGCTCAACGCGAGCGAACGGACGCCGGTCTCCCGTGCAATCCTCGAATTCGCGGAGGTGCTCCCGACGGCCGACGTCATCGGCGTCGGCTGGCTGTTCATCCTCGTCAAACTCGCCATCGCGGAGTTCGTCGTCATCCTGTTCGCGGATTACGTAGCGGAGGAACCGGTGGAGGGCTACCTCCTGCTCGGCGTGGTTGCTGCCGTTGGACTGGGGCCAGGAGCACACAACCTCCTTCTCTTTGCCATCACGGGATGAGCAGTCGTGTGGGTTTCCCCGAGTCGTCAGGATTTTTACTGGTGCTCGCGTATCGAAGCGGTATGCCGTTCACGGGCCGCGATGGGGGAGTACCATGGTTCGAGTCGTAACTGCCGGTCACGTCAACTGGGACGTGACCTTGCGCGTCGATGCGCTCCCCACCCCGGATGGTGAAGCACGAATTCGGTCCCAACAGCGCTCCGGCGGTGGAAGTGCCGCGAACGTCTCGGTCGCGCTATCCAGGATGGGAATTCCGGTGGGCCTCATCGGGAGCGTCGGCACGGATGAACACGGACTGCTCGTCCGGCGCGAACTCGACGCCGCAGGCGTAGACTGCACACACGTCCTCGAAGTCACGGGCGTTGAAACGACGACGAAATACCTCATCGTGGACGAGAAAGGCGAAGTGATGGTGCTCGGAAACGAGGGTGCGAACGAGGCGGTCACGCCGGAGGACGTTGACGCCGAGTACGTCCAGCAAGCAGCCCATCTCCATCTGACCAGTCAACGGCCGGATAGCGCGGCAGCGCTCGCTCGAGCCGCGACGGAAGCAGGATTGACGGTCAGTTTCGACCCCGGTCGTCGTCTCGTGGAACGGAACTTCTCGCAGGCACTGGCTTATTCGGACATCGTCTTTCTAAACGACCACGAGGCAACGACTCTGCTGGACGAGGATTTGGAACACCCTTCCTCGGAACTTCACGGTCGGGTCGTGGTCATCAAACACGGAAGCAACGGCGCGCGCGTAGACACGACGAAAGGAGCCTACACGCACCCCGGGTTCGGCGTCGAATCGGTCGATACCACCGGGGCTGGCGACGCCTTTGCGGCGGGATTTATCACCATGCTTCTCGACTCCGCTGATTACGAGCAGGCGTTGGAGTTCGCCAACGCCTGCGGTGCGCTGGCGTCGATGACACCGGGTGCTCGCACCGCTCCGACCAGAGAACGCGTCGAGGCGTTTCTCGACGAACAGTTCTAAAACTCGTTCGGACCGTCGGCACTCTGGACCAACCAGCCACCCCGGATACCACAGGCCTCCCGCGCTTCGTAGACGATTTCAGTCTCCGGTCCCATTCTGTCGCCGCCTTCGACCGACTCGACGCGGAGCGGAACGTCCAACGTATCGCCACAACAGCCCACGTCGAGAAACTCCTCCCAGACGTCACCCTCTCGAACTTCGGCCTTCGTTTTGAGGAGATAGGCGCGGAACGGACGCTGGTCGAGTTGAAACTGGCCCCAACTGCTCAGGTCTTCCGGATACGAAACGACGACGCTGGTCGCCGTCTCACTCGGTGATACGGCCTCTTCGGTCGTCATGTAATGACATAGGTAGCCGAAGCCTAAATGCGTTATCGCATATTTCACACGACACATTCGGCCACAGTAATTAAGAAGGCTTATTCAGGGCCATCCCGCACCAATCGATCATGGTAGAGTTTCAAGTACCGGAGGTCGATTACACTCGGTACTCGAACCGGCAACTGGCGGCGGTACCGCTTGCCGTCCTCGTGCTGGCCCTCCTCGTGCTCGCCGGGTGGTGGATCACCACCGGCGCGCCGGTGACACCCGGCATCGAGTTCACCGGTGGAACCGAAATGCGGATTCAGACGACCGCATCGCAGACACAGATAGAATCGACGCTCGACCCCGTCTCGATCGCGCCGTCCCAATCCGCCCAGAACGAATACATCGTCACGTTCCAAGGGACGAATACGCAGGCGCTCGAATCGCAGGCTCAACAGGCAGGATACGACGTGCTCTCGGTGCAGAGCACGTCCGCGAGCTTCGGCGGACAGTCACAGCAACTCGCACTATACGGCCTCGTCGCCGCATTCGTCGGCATGAGCATTCTCGTCTTCCTCATGTTTCGGACGTTCGTGCCGTCCATCGCTGTCGTCCTCTCGGCGTTCAGCGACATCGTGATTCCGCTCGCGTTGATGAACATCGTCGGAATTCCCCTCTCGCTCGGGACGGTGGCGGCACTCCTGATGCTCATCGGTTACAGCGTGGACTCCGACATCCTGCTCAACAACCACGTCCTTCGGCGGTCGGGTGGCTTCTACGAGAGCACCTATCGTGCGATGCGAACCGGTGTAACGATGACGCTCACGTCACTCTCCGCGATGGCGGTCATGGCGCTCGTGGCGTTCTTCTTCGGCATCGACCTGCTCACGTCCATCGGCGTGGTGCTCGTGATGGGGTTGGCGACTGACCTGATGAACACCTACATGCTCAACCTGAGCCTCCTTCGCTGGTACAAGTTCGAGGGGGTGGCGCGATGAGCCTCCGCAAACAGTGGCGCGTCGGCTTGCTCGTCCTCCTCCTGCTGGGGAGTGCGTTCGCGCTGTTCGTCCCGCCTGGAACGGTCTCCGGCGGCAACCAGAACAACGCACTTACCAACGAAACCGGCCCGACAAACCTGAAATACGGCCTCGAACTCGCGGGCGGGACACGAATCCGTGCACCCGTCAACGGCGTCACCGCCGAGAACGTCGATATCCCGAACGGGACGAGCGAGGGTGCAGTCCAGACCGCCGTCGCGGGGAACATCTCCGGCGTCGAACAGAGCGACGTAATGGTTCGTTCCAGTCAGTCGGGCGTGACGATCGAAGTGTTCGCGGAAAACGTGACGACCGGACAGCTAAAGTCCTCGCTCGACGACGCTGGGATCGGCTACGAGAAGGTTCGTGAGGGGGTGACCGAACAAACCCGCAGCGAAATCGTCCGGACGCTCAGCGACAAGATTTCGAAGTCCGGGCTCGCGGGTGGCCGCGTCCAGCAGGTGTCGTCGGGCAACGACCACTTCATCCAGATCGAGATGCCGAACACGAACCAGTCCCAGATGAACGATCTGGTCACCAAACGCGGAAAGGTAACCGTCGTCGCACACTATCCGAGTGGCAACGAAAGCTACAACAACACGACGGTGCTCACGCAGGACTCGTTCGAGCAAATCGGTCAGGCGGAACAAGATCAATCCGGGGCGTCATCCGTCTCGGTCACGCTCACCGACTCGGCCGCGGACAAGTTCGTCCGCGTGATGAACGAGAAGGGATTCACGAGTCAGCAGGGGATTGCGGCCTGTAGATACCCACAAGCGCCCGCCAGCGAAGGCGGCTACTGTCTGTACACGGTCGTCGACGGCCGCGTCGTTTACGGTGCGTCGATGGGTGAAGGCCTCGCACCGTCCATCCAGAGCGGCGAGTTCAAACAACAACCGACGTTCCGAATGTTGACGACGAACATGTCTGAAGCCCGCCAACTGCAGATCAACCTCCGCGCAGGGGCGCTCCCGGCGGCACTCGACACGCAGGCGGGAACGACGACCTACCTCGCGCCGAGCCTCGCCACGGAGTTCAAGACGTACTCGCTCATCGCGGGACTGGCCGCGGTGTTCGCCGTGAGCGGCACCGTCTTCGTCAGATACGGGAGAAAGGAGGTCGCGCTGCCGATGATCGTCACTGCGCTCTCCGAGGTGGTCATCCTGCTCGGCTTCGCCGCGGCAGTCGAGTTACCGCTCGACCTCTCACACATCGCGGGATTCATCGCGGTCATCGGAACCGGGGTGGACGACCTCATTATCATCGCGGACGAGGTGATGAGCGAAGGGGACGTTCACTCCTCGCGCGTCTTCCAGTCGCGCTTCCGCAAGGCGTTCTGGGTTATCGGGGCCGCCGCCGCGACGACTATCATCGCCATGAGTCCGCTGGCGGTGCTCTCGCTCGGCGACCTCCAAGGATTCGCCATCATCACCATCCTCGGCGTGCTCATCGGTGTGCTGGTGACGCGTCCGGCCTACGGTGATATCCTGCGATATCTGCTGACGGATAAATAACTGCCTTCGTCACGGTTTTGTTTCGGGTATCCACGCCCTACGAACGCTGTAGGGACTGTTTGTTCTCGCAACAGTGCTGTGTCTATAACACCGACAGTGTCGAACCTCCGACGATGCTACAACACCTCCGACACGGCAGACGGCGACTCGCCGTGGAGATGGAGCGTCTCCGCCTCGGTTCGGACGCCCATCCGCGAAACACGACCGCCGCGATTCGCTCGCTTCCGACCGAACCGTCGATCTGCTTTCTCTGCCTCGGGAACATCTGTCGAAGTCCGCTTGCGGAGCGATATTTCCGAGCGCGACTGTCGTCCGTCGATTTCGACTGCGCGACGGTTCGGTCCGCGGGATTCATCGAAAAGGAAGGACGTTCGAGCCCCGACGCTGCGGTGTCCGTCGCCAGCGAGTTCGGCGTGGATTTGACCGACCATCGGTCACAGTGTGTCGATATCGACATGCTTCGCGAGAGCGACCTCGTCCTGCTGATGGACGCGTGGAACTACTGGTATCTGAAAGGGGAGTACCCGGAGGAACTCGACAAAGCGTACTTCCTCCGGTCGTTCGTCGATGACGGCGAATACGAAATCGAGGACCCCTACAGCACCGACGAATCGACGTTTCGGCGAGTCTACGGGGAAGTAACCGGTAGCGTCGATGAGTTTCTCACTACGGTGGAGGACCGATGAGCGTCGTCGTGCCCGCAATTGCGGCGGGCAGCAGCCTTGCCTGCATCAGGTCGCTAGGGCGCAAGGGAGTTTCCGTGATTGCGGCGGGCGAATCGGCCGATTCGCCCGCGTTCGATTCGAAGTACGTCGCCGACAGGGTTCGGACACCCGCACCTGCCGAGGACGTTTCGGGATATCGGGACGCGCTCCTCTCGCTCGCCGAACGACCCGATGTAGAGACTATCGTTCCACTTCGGGAACCAGAGTGTTACGTCCTCTCGAAGTTTCGAGCGTCGTTCGCGGAGCACATCGCCACACCCTGGCCCGATTTCGAGACGATGGGGTTCGCTCGCGACCGGAACGAATTGTTTCGGCGTGCACGTGACGTCGATGTCTCGGCACCCGAAACGCGGCTCCTTTCCGAGTGGGACGACTGGTCCCGTGATACGGTCGTCAAATCCAGATACACGGTACTGGTTCGGGACAATCGAACGATGTACCCTGGTGTCGAGTTCGTCTCCGGGGAACCGGATATCGACGAATTGACGCGGGAGATGGGCCACGACCCCATCGTTCAGGAATGTATTCCGGACGGGGATGAGTTCGGGTTTTTCGCCCTCTGTGACCACGGCGAGCCGGTCGTGACCTTCCAGCATCGCCGTATCCGCAGTTACACGTACTCCGGCGGGGCGAGCGTCTTCCGCGAGTCGGTGTCGAATCCGAAACTCCACGAGCAGGGAATGCGGCTGCTGTCGGCCCTCGATTGGCACGGTCCCGCCATGGTGGAGTTTCGACGCGACCCGCGCGATGGCGAATTCAAACTACTTGAAGTGAACCCGCGCTTCTGGGGGTCGCTCCAGCTCGCGGTCCACGCCGGCGTCGATTTCCCGTACCGCTACTATCAACTGGCACAGGGAGTCACGGAACCGGATTCGGGGTACGAAACGGGCGTCGGAAGCCACGTCCTGCGGGGCGAACTCGTCTACCTCATCAGCCTTCTCCGTGACGATTACGACCACGTCGAACGACCCTCGGTGCCCGGCGCAACCGCGACGGTGCTCGGGTCGCTGTTCGCCGAACCGAACTTCGATTACCTCTCGGTGGATGACCCGAAGCCGTTCGCCCGCGACGTGGCGAACACCGTCGGTGGGGTTGCTCACCCAGTTTCGGCACCAGTGAAGCGCGCCGTGTCGGCAGTGATCGGCCGGTAATCCGTGTCGTGTCGCGTTGTTCCACTTTCCTGTCAGAAATTGTTGGATTCAAAACAATAATATCAACTTCGAATACATTAGAAGCCATGTCAAACGACATCTCCGACGAGCGATTGGAACCCGTAGTTCGCAGAGCGGTTCGCGCAGAACTGCGCGTCCTCGGCGAGCGTCTGTTTTGGACGCTCTTGGCGACGATCGCTCTGTACTGGGGGCTCATGTTCATCATCATGGGATTAGCCTCCGCATCGAGTCCGCTGTTCGCCGCTGCGGGAATCGTTCTCGTCGTCCTCGCCTTGTGGCGGGTTTTGCAGGCATGGAACCTTCCACCATTCGGTTCCCCTACGGGGAACTAACGGATCGGACGCCGGAACGAATCGCTGATTCGAAGCCAGCGACTCGAGATCAAAACTGGTCGAGTGCGGACTGCTCGCGGGCGGCCAGTGCGTCCTTGCTCGTCCGCCACGAAGCGCGGGCACAGTTAGGGAGCTCCCCGTGGGATTCGACGTATTCGCGGAGGAAGACCCGAGTTTTCGGGTCGCTCGGATAGCCGCTTCCCACTTCGCCGTGCGTTTCCGCGAGACGGGCAACGTGCGCATCCCGTTCGACTTTGGCGACGATGCTCGCCGCGCCGACGATCGCGTGCGTTTCGTCCGCGCCGTGTTCGGCCGTGATTTCGACCGTCGGTTCAGTTACCTCCGTGACTCGTCGGGCGAATCGTTTTTCGCTGGTGTCACAGGCGTCGACGATTCCCTGCGCGCCGTCGTTCGCAACCTTCGAGATGGCTTCCGCGTGGGCCTCGACGGTGAGACTGTTCATGTCCGTCTCGGGGTCGTCGATGCGAGTCGTCGGAATTTCCGACACGCCGACCCGAACGGAATCGTCCGCGCGAAGCAATCCCGCAAGTTCCTCGCGACGCTCCGGCGAGAGATGCTTCGAATCGTCGATACCCGCTGGGAGGTGGGTTACGTTTTCGATGACGACTGCCGTAGCGAACATCGATCCTAACACCGGCCCTCGTCCCGCTTCGTCTACCCCGAACACGACGAGATGATCGTCGTCCCGCTACATTGGCGTTTCTGATTCGACCTGTGAGGGGGAGTTGTCGAATTGTGGATGGAAAATCAGTATGGCTTGCGCCTAGCGATCGCGTTCGTCGTATCGGCACGACGATCGGTCGCATCTCAGTTTCACCGACAAACCCGAGGTCACTCGCGCAGGTATTCGTCGTCGTCGAAGAGTTCGTTCTCCCCTTCGACGGCAATCACGTCCAGCGCGGTCACTTCGGCACCGACACCGAGCAGTCCCGCCAAACTCGGCTCCGTTCTTCCCTCGTCGCCGCTCACGAGCTCCTTTATGTAAAGGCCGCCAGCACCGTGAATCTCGACCTCGCCGTGCGTTTCGTCTTCGAGATGTCCGTCGATATCGTACACCTCGCGGACGCGAGTGAGGTTCGCCCGACGGTGGTCCACACGGTTGGGGGTGAACTGCTCGATCGTCGCACCCTGAAGCTCCTCGACAACGTTGGCGAGGTCGTCCTCGGAAACCGGGGCGTCGAACTCGACCTGCGCTCGATAGGTCTTGCTCGCGTCGAGTTCCTTCACCCGTTCGACCATCTCGTGGGTGGCGAGACGGAGGCCTTCGACCTCCGCCCTGTCGTCGGCGAACTCGTTGATTTCGGCTTCGAGGGCATCGGTGTCGGGGGTTCGCCGTCTCGGTTTCTTGACTTCGATGACGAAGGGACGACCGGTTCCAAGCATCAGGGCGTCCACGTCCTCCCTCCCTGCACCGTGGAAGAGCGCTTCGTCGCCGTCCATCGCGTCGAGCACCGGAGGCGTCGTCAGTTCCTCCACGCTCTTGCTGTAGAGGTAGCCGTCGCCGCCGCAATAGTCACAGGGTTCCTCGCCGCCGCCTTCGGCGAGCTGCTTGCCCGACCCGCCACATTCCCGGCAGGGCCACTCTGTCTGTGGAATGTCGCGCTCCAACTTTCGATAGCGCCCGAAGACGAAGGCGGGGTTTATCTGCACGTCCACGTCACCACGTTCGAGATTGAGGAGGGCGAGAACGTCGGGTCGCTCGAAATCGACCTCGGTATCGGTCAGGGCACCGACTCGCTTTCCGACCTCGCGATTGTATTCAGACTTGAAGAGTTCGCCCGTGTCCTCGGGTAAGTCGGCCAAATCGCGGAGGAGGACCTCGTTTTCCTCGATGAGCGGCGGAGTGCGCGTCCCGACCTGATAGGTCTCGAAGTCGATGTCGGAAAGGGCGTCCGCGACCTGTTCCGCGTACACCTCGAAGTCGTCGGTAAGCCCTTCACAGACCCAGCATTCCTCGTTCGGTTCCTCGAAATCGGCGTCGTCTTCCAATGCGACGGCGACCCGAAGCGAGTGGCCACGATCCGAGTTCGACAGGCCGAAGCTCCGGTCTGCGAACTGACGACCGAGGCAGGCGTCGCACACCGGCCCCTCGTCGATGACCCGTCGTGCCGCGGAAAGTACGTCCATGTTGGTTCCGTGGGAGTCACACGGTAAACCGGTTTCCGATTCGGTTCAAAAAAGAAGGCTGCCGGTTTCAGCGTCGAGTGAGCGTCACGGAATCGTCCGCCGTGAGTTTGTCGTCATCGACGACCCGTACCGTGATGGTACGCTCACCGCAGAAGTCCGTGTGTATCTCGATTTCGTTTCCGGTCTTCTCGTATTCGCCGTCACCGTCGATGTCCCATTCGTAGCGGACGATTTCGTCGTTCTCGGCCGTCGAAGCGTTCGCTCGGAGAACGACAGTGCGGTTTTCCTCGAAGGTGCGTTCCTCCGCATCCTCCGGGGACGTTTCGATGGCGACGCTCGGGTCTTCCGGCTTATTTTCAGCGACTTGATGATTGACAGGCGGCTTTTCGTCGCTCGATTCGAACGCGAACAACTCGCTTTCATCGGAGAAGATTCCGTTCCATTCACGAACCGTGACGTAGGCCTTGCCGTCGTCCACTACGGGGGCGTATGCGACGAGGCTACCTGCCTCTCGAATCGAGTAGTTCCAGCGTTCTTCCCCGTTGCTCGCGTCGATGGCGTACACGGCGGGTGCCGCCGGGCGAACTATATCGTCGGTGTCGGCCAGTTTCGTGAAGAAGCGTCCGCCGACGTAAACCGTTCCATCGGAGACCGTCGGTGCCGAGAGATGGTCGGCTGACGTATCGTACGTCCACTGCTCGTCGCCGGTTTCGGCGTCGAGGGAGTAAACCGTCCCACTATCGTTCCCACGGGTAGAGACGTACACCGACCCGTCCTTCACCGCCGGTTCCGAAATCAGGTCCCGTTCGTGGGTTTCGGCTCGTGGAACCGAACGGTTCCACTCGACGGTTCCGTCCTCGGTCGAAAGCGCGTAAATCGGCTGCGTCTCGCGGTCGGTTTCGACCGTGAGATAGATGCGGTCGCTCGTGACCGCACTATCGACCGCGTACGATTCTGCCGTAGCTGGCATCTGTGCGTTCCACTTCGGCGTTCCATCTTCGGCGTCCAGCGACATCACGGACGTATCGTTCTTCGCGTACGCCGTTCCGTCTACGACGCCGATTATCTCACCGGGAGCGGTCCACAGTTCCTCGCCGGTCTCAGCGTTGTACGCCGTCCCACCGACGTAAACGGTGTCGTCGGCGACGATGGGACTCCCATCTGGCGCGTTTTTGACGCGCCACTCGACATCGCCAGTCTCCGCGTCGAGGGCGTGTAGACCGCCGTAGTTCTCGTACCCGTCGGCGCTCGTGCCGCGCGTCGCCACGTACACCACGCCGTCAGCGACGGCGGGCGAACCTCTCGCCGCACCGACTTTCGAACTCGTCCATCGCTCCTCGCCGGCCTCCGTGTCGTAAGCGATGATGCGGCCAGTAGCAGGCAGTTCCACGTTGGTCGTTACCGACACGTACGCCGTGCCATCGGCGACGGCCGGAACGGACTCGGCACGAGCATCAAAACTCGTGTTCCAGTCCTCGGCCGCGTACGGAGACGGTCCGGCGTCGTTCGTCGCACCGGTCCGTCCCGAGTCGGCACGGTCGGACGACCAGTCGTTGTTCGCCGGCGCCGGGGACTGTGGCGTCGTCGCCGTGACGAACGATACGGACGAGATGACGACGAGAAGGGCTAGAAGTACCCCGATTCGTGCTCGTTTTCGATTCATTTTTATCGTTTACTCCAGTGTAGTATCATGGTTTCAACTCGTGCGGGGCGCCAACATCGAACCGTTCGATTGACGCATTTTATCGTAAACAGACGTGTAACCTTACTATCTAGACGTTAAACGAACGCGATTGGGCTGTTCTCGTTCGATAACCGGATTAAATATCCGTTAAAATGACTGTATTACGAGGCAATAGGAACGGACAGTATGGCGGAGCGCAGTTCCGATGAACCGGAAACATCGAACTGAACGGGACCGATGTCGACGGAACTCAGTTCGGTATCTGATGGACGCATCGAACTGTTGGTTGAAATATGTCTGATTAATATTCAGTGAATGGCGCTCGAAACGCCGAATTCGAAACGAATGATTTCCCCGGCACTCGACGGCGAACGTTCAAATACGGTGACGTCGCCACTCTCGGCGGCCATGCGACGGCGGATTCACATCGTGAGTAGCACCCCCCTCCGATTCCTGCCGCCTCCCGCGGCAGTATGATGGCACGATACTGGTGCTCCGGCAATCGAATCGACGACGCTCGTTGCGGTCCCCGCCAGCGCAGTCGTCGGTCATCTTCGCATCGATCGCCTCCGTTGTGCGGTCGAGCAGTTCGACTGTAGACCGTTGGTATTGGTGTCGGTGTCGTCACGATACTGGGCGGCGCCGGTGGTGCGACATGGAAAGACGCCCCTCGCAGACGACCGCTTCGATCCAAATCGGGGATTGGGTCGGTCAAACCCGCCAGAACTGTCGTTTTCTAATTATCAATTCCTGCCACAATTTTTATACTCGGTTCCGGAGTAGCGTCGCTTACGATCGGCTCAACATCGGGCGGAAACGAGTGACTGCGTCGCAGTAGCGTACCAGATGATGCGAGTATACGAGAACCGAAGTGACGGTCCGTGTATCGAATGGGCGAGAGACGAACATGATCGTTCCCGAAAGATAGGCCATCTGACCGGACGAACATCACGGACAGTGGTATCGGACTTGATGAGCACTGCGTTTATCGAATCGAAGGGGCTATAAGCGTGCTAGAACAGTGTGAGGATATGGATTCCGAGCGGCCGTTTGTCTCCGTCATCATCCCCGTGTATAACGACCCGAGGGGGATTCGCATGACTCTTGATGCCGTCACGAATCAGACGTATTCTTCTACGGAATACGAGGTGTTGGTCGTCGATAATGGGTCTACTGACAACACCAGAGACGTTGTTCGGAAATACTCCGAACGATTTCCCGATCTCGTGACCTTACTCGTAGAAGACGAGGTACAGGGTCCTGCCGCCGCCCGAAACGAGGCGATTCCACAATCGAACGGGTCGCTGCTCGCGTTCATCGACGCGGATATGACCGTCGAGGAAACCTGGCTCGAAGACGCCGTCGCGTCGATGGAGTCCAACGATTGGGACTACATGGGTTGTGACGTCGAAATCTATATCGAGGACGGTAAGGACACTCTCACCGCAAAATACAACCAAATATTCGGTTTCCCGATCCGGAAGTATATCGAGGAACAGCAGTTCTCCGGGACCGGCTGTCTCGTTGTCCGGCGTGAAGTGTTCGAAGAAGTCGGGGACTTCGACGAACGACTGTTCTCCGGCGAGGACCAGGAGTTCGGCAACCGGGTGTACGACGCCGGGTTCGATCAGCATTACCAGCCCGCGATCACGATGTACCATCCAGCCCGTTCGTCCCTCCCGGAACTCCTCAAAAAGCATTTCCGACTGGGTCGGGGTCGCGCACAGATGCAGCGATATCATCCCGAGCGGGTCGAAAAACCGAGTTTGCTGAACCCGCGGAACTATCTTCCGCCCCACCCGATCCGGTTCTACAAACGAGTCACTTCAGCAGCATCGCTGACGACGTACGAAGTTCTCTTGCTCTTTTTCATCGCCTACATGAAACGACTCTCTGCCACCGCGGGCTGGGTATACGAGCATTTCGGCGAAGGTGACGGGTAGTCCGCGTTCGCCGAACACGGTGTATTCCGTCCAGTGACGGGGTCGAATCGACGTGCAGTGGTCTGTCGTCGTGCTACCGAGATTCAGCAAGCGACTTATCGCACCGTGCACAGCATCCGACTATGCGACAGTTCATCGTCCTCGGTCACGACGCCCCGACAACGCCCGATTTTTCACTCGACGACCTCGCAGGTGCGGCAGGCCGACTCGACGCCCTCTGCCGATGTGTCAACAGTGCCTTCTTTCTCTCGCACGACTTCCGGAGCGATGTTCGCCTTTTTCTCGTCCTCCAAGACGAACTGACGGTTCGATTCGAGGGACGAGAACTCCGGCGACTCAACCCCGACGAGCGAAGTACGGCGGCCCTGATTCGAAAGGCACTGGAAGCGAAGTCGGAAGCGATCGGCCACATGGAAGCCGAAAGCACGCCGGGCGTATACGTTTCTAAGCGGGATTTCGAGGCAGTCCTCACCGATGCCAGCAGGGATGCGACCGTGGTCGAACTGCACGAGGACGGTAGTCCGGTGATCGATGTCGAAGCGCCCGAAAACCCCCTCTTCGTTCTCTCCGACCACGGCGATTTCACCGACGAAGAGGCGGCCCTGCTCGCCGAGGAATCCGACCAGCGCGTTCGTCTGGGGCCGAAGCTACTCCACGGAAATCACGCGATGACGGTGGTCCACAACTATCTCGACACGGACGGGTACGCGGACTACTGACACCCTAATTCCGGAACCGTTAAAGGCAGGTATCGCCATTTTCCAGTCGCGGGCCGGTGGGGTAGCCTGGTATCCTTCGGCCTTCGGGTGGCCGTAACCGCGATTCGAATTCGCGCCGGCCCATTTCTACCTCACGTCGCTCCCTGACGAGCGAAACGAGTCACCAGCGTGGTGAGTCGAACCGTGTCGGACCACTACGTTCCTGCACTCTCAAACCGACTCCCAGAGCGCCACGCATGGCAGTTCCGGATCATCCAACTCCAACAGCGTATAGCTGACTCCGGCTTCACCTCTGAAAAGCGAGGGGTTAAACCAGTAGTCGGTCTGTCCCGGGACGGTGAATCTACCGGTCTTATTTCGGCTGCGTTGGTGATGGGTGTACTCTGTCCACGTCACCACATTCGGTGGACAGCCGCGCCGACTGCGGGGCTCGAACACGAAACAGCACTGGCGCTCGGCATCGAACCCGAGTCACCACGGTTATGCCCTCCACACCCCTACCGTCCCGGAATGAGTCACGGTCTCGATTTCGATATTACGGAAACCGACCGCGTCGCCGAGGAACGCGACGCGGTCGTCTCGGCGGTCACGCAACATGCGGGTGAAATCGCGCGTGAACTCGCACTCCTGCAGGGTGGCGACTACGGCCAAACGACGCTCGAGACAAACGGCGGGGAGTGGACGCTAAAATACGAAGCAGGCGACATTCAGTACCTCCGGTTCAAGGGGAACTCCGGCGGCGAAACATACGTCGTCTCGTCAAAGCAGCCACCGGACCCGGAAGATCTCGCGGATGCGATGCGGGATTACGAGGCGTTCGTGAGGGCGTACAACCGGTATGTCGGATCCAAGGACGGAGTACTGGACGATGTCTCGACCGATTTTCCGCCGATTTCGACAACCGAGTCGGTCGTCGCCGAGCGGGACCGTATCGTCGGGCGTATCCGCGATATCGCGGACACCATCGCCGGGGAACTCCACCGATACGACGGCGTTGATTACGGAACGTTCACGACACGAGTGAGCGGCCAGCGATGGGAGTTGAAGCGCGACCATAGCTCAGCGTCCTACCTTCGCGTCGGAGGACAGAGTGGTACCTATCTCGTTTCGCAGTACGAACCGCCATCAGCACCCGACGTACGCGAACTCGCTGACGATTTTAGGGGATTCGTCGAAGCGTACAACGACCACGTGGACGAGTTGGAAGCGGATCTGTCGAAGGTCACTCTCTGAGTCGAAAGACCGATGAAAATCGGAGTACGACGCCGATTCTCGCCCATTCCAGAACGCACAAACCCCACGCCGAACGATATATCGGTATGGATTCGAACGAAGTCGCGGTCGTCACCGCCGCAGGTCGCGGAATCGGAGCGGCATGCGCCAGACGACTCGCTGACGATGGATACACTCCCGTTTTGTTGTCCAAATCCGGTGCAGCAGTTGACGTTGCGGAGGATATCGGCGGAGTCGGGTTCGAAGGGTCGGTCACCGACCGAGATGACCTTTCGGCGCTCGTGGAGGCCACCCACGAGCGATACGGACGAATCGACGCCGTCGTGAACAACACCGGTCATCCGGCGACCGGTGACCTCATGGATATCTCCGACGAGGAATGGCACGACGGACTCGACCTCGTTCTACTGAACACGGTTCGGATGGCACGACTCGTGACCCCGATAATGCAGGAACAGGGAGGCGGTGCGTTCGTGAACATCTCCACGTTTTCGGCGTTCGAGCCGAGCGACGAATTTCCCGTTTCGTCGGTCCTCCGTGCAGGACTTGGTAGTTTCACGAAACTCTGTGCGGACCGATTCGCCGCCGATGGGATTCGCATGAACGCCGTGTTACCCGGATTCGTGGATAGCTACGAAGTCGATACGGAAACGAAAGAGAGGATACCCATGGGGCGTCCGGCAGCTACCGAAGAAATCGCCGACACCGTCGCGTATCTACTCTCACCGGCGGCGAGTTATGTAACCGGACAAAACGTTCGAGTGGATGGCGGTCTCACGACCTCGGTCTGATTTCTCGTCGCGGGTATCGTGGTGCTGGAGTTCGGATATGACGTCCACTCCACGGTCCGTACAGTTATTTCGTTCGACTGGGAGTTTTCGGCAATGCAGAACTCTCCAATCGACAATCGGATCGGTTCCGTGTTCGTCCCCGTTTCGGATATGCGGACCGCAATCGAGTGGTATTCCGACCTCTTCGACCTACCGATCGACGAATCGAGCCACGAGGGGACGATTTATGACCTCGAGATGGCCGGCGACGTTACGCTTACACTCGATTCGAATCGACCTGTCGAAAACTCCTCACAGCCGCTCTGTTACTTCTGGACGGACGACGTCGAGGTGACTGACGATTTTCTCCGCGAAAGGGGTATTTCGGTCGTAATGGGGCCCGAAAACGTCGGCAGCGTGACGTTCGTCACGTTCGAAGATCCTGATGGAAATCGGCTGATGGCGTGCCAAGCGAACTGAAACCGGCGGTTTATCCGGATTCGTTTCCGGAGACGGGTTCGGCGCCGCTCTCGGCGGTATCGGCTGCCGGTTCAACCGTCGGTTCCGAAGGTTCCGGGGGCGACCCAGTCACCGCGTCCGACGGTTTCGATGTTCGACCCTGTGTCGTTTCTGAAGGTTGTCGCTCAGTCGTCGAATCGAACGAGTTCGCCGTCGGCCCGGACGACTCCGTCGCCGAATCGGATGATTCCGTCGTCGACGGCGGCCCCTCCGTCGTGGTTTCCGTCCTCTCCGTCGTCGTTTCTGTCGTCGATTGTTGCGTGGAGCGGATCGCTTGATCACAGGCGTTCGTGTTCGGTTGTCGCTTCGAAATCGTCGGTCGTGCTGCACCCGACTCGTACGCACTGACGTCGGTGATGACGAACCCGGCGGCGCCGTCCACGTCGCCGACGTTCGACTCGTCGATCATCGTTCGTCCACGCACCGGGCCGATTTCGTTGTAGGACGTCGCGATTCCCTCCGGCGTGTACCACGACGAACTGGTCGTGATTCGCTCGAACGAACCCGTCACACGGGCTCGGTCGCAGGCGAGGAATTCGATATCGCTCGACGGGCCGTCTTCGTCGTTCAGTGGTTTGGTGTCGTCCGCCTGCATATCGAAGTCGTCCGGGTCTATTCGGCGACCGTTCAGGAACACCCTCGCACCGTTCCCGATTCGAAATCGTTCGATTCCGCCGGAAAACCGATACGCGTCAGCTCCCCCGGCGACGACACCGCGAACGCGTCGCTTCGAAATCCTGTCCTCCCGGTCGATGGTGACGTGTCGGTCGGCAATCGGTGCGTCGCCGCCGCTGCCGCTCTTTTCGACCTGGCCGCTAACGGCGAATTCGTACCGAATGGGGTTTCGAGGGCTCCCACCGACGATAACGAGGTGATTCGGGAGCGTCTCCAATGGATGCTTCGCCGAGGCCGCCATGTCGTGTTCCCGACACCATGGTCCTGCGAACGGGTTATCCGCGGTGAACTGTGCCGGCTGTCCCGGTGTTTGCAGTTCCCGTGTATCGATGCTCACCGAGTCGATGGCGAACGGGTACGGTGCATGTTCGTCGATGGGACTGATGAGTGTCGTTCCTCGAATCGGTCCATCGAACAGCCAGTTCGTGCCGAGTCCCGTCCCGTCCCAGAAACTCGTGTGCATTCGGACGCTACGGAAGTCCCCCGTCACTCGTACGGTTCGGCAGTCGAGAAATTCGATGGGCGTCTCTACTGCCGGCGCGTCTCCGAGTTCTGTTAGTCGGACTCGCTGACCGTTCAGAAAAACCGAGACCTCCTTCAGACGTTCGGCTGACAACGAAACCCGAAACCGAACGAGACGCCCCGTGAACCAATATGCGTCCCCGCCGCCGGCGACCGCCCCACTCGCGTGAGTTCCGTCGCGGGAGATGGTATCTTCGTCGTTCACGCCGACGTGGCTGTCCGAAATCGGTGCTCCACCAGCCTCGCCACTTTTTTCCAGTTGGCCACTGACCGAGAAGGCGTACTGGATAACGTTCCGCGAACCGCCACCGTAAATGATGATGTGGTTGGTCATCTGATTCGCTCCGGTTCTCATCCCCGCCGCCCGGCATCCCTGCAATCCGCCCAACAACAGTGCGGTGGTAGAGAGCACGTTACGGCGGCTCAAACGTGGTTTCATGAATCGTCTCCCCGGATTCGAGGGGCGACGGAATAAAACACGAGAATCGTTCGGTTTGCTACCCTCAGTGGCAACGATGGCTTACCGTGACGGTACGTGGACGGTGCGGAGTATCCCGAACCTACCGACGGCAACCGTCGAAACCGGCCGACTAACTCGGACTGAGCAAAATCGATACCACGTCGGCAGAGTCGGCCGGGTAGCGTGGTTTTCGACTCGTTCTCTCGATTTCGAGGGAAGCGATCGAGAAACGCTCCGCAGTGCGCCGCGGACAGGTAGTTCGATTTTTCAGGACCGACTCGCTACTGATTCACATGTCCGACGACCCGCTCGCATGGGAGACGCTCGACTCCGACATCGCGTACACATGTCCAGGATTCGACGTCCGCCACGAGGACGTTCGCCTCCCCGATGGAACGGAAACCGACTTCGACTACCTCTCGGAACCCGAAAGCGTGGCCATTCTGCCGTTCACCGAGGACGATGACGTCGTCGTCATCGAGGAGTGGCGACAGGCCGTCTCGCGAATCTCGCGTGGACTGCCCGTCGGCGGGGTCGAACCCGAAGACGACGACCTCGCGTCGGCGGCACGCCGCGAACTCACCGAGGAGACGGGCTACGTTGCGGACCGTGTCACTCACCTCACGACGGTCGAACCCGCGAACGGCATCGCCGACTCCGTGATGCACTACTTCGTCGCGTACGACTGCGTCCCGACCGCCGAGCAGGAACTCGATTACAACGAAAGCATCCGCTCGACGACGACGACGCTCGACGAGCTAAAGGCGGAGATCGACGGCGATGGCGTCTACGATGGGCGAACCGTGCTCGCCGTGTCGTACTACGAACTGTCCCGTGCGGACGAGAACGATATCGGCGCCGACGGGTAGATAGTCGTACGGTGACCGAATAGCGCAATTCTTACACCGTCACCGTGGCAACGACGCGGTAATGGAACGAGACATCTTCGAACTCCGCGCACAGGACGGGGCGGGTCGAATCGGGGAGCTCACCGTCCCGCGTGCGGGTGTGACGGTCGAAACCCCCGCACTGTTGCCGGTCGTCAACCCACACGTCGTGACGGTCGAGCCCTCCCGACTCGAATCGGAGTTCGGCGCGGAAATCCTCATCACGAACTCCTACATTCTCTACAAGAGCGATGATTTCCGCGACGAAGCACTCGACGTGGGACTGCACGAACTCCTCGAATTCGACGGCGCGATCATGACGGACTCCGGGTCGTTCCAACTCGCCGAATACGGCGAAATCACCGTGACGACCGAGGAAATCCTCCAGTTTCAACACGACATCGGTTCGGACATCGGAACCCCCGTAGACATCCCGACTCCCCCGGACGTGGACCACGAGCAGGCCGAGGACGAACTCGCGGTCACGCAGGAACGCCTCGAACTGGCCGAAACCGTCGATGTCGGCGACATGCTGGTTAACGCGCCAGTGCAAGGTTCGACCTACCCGGACCTTCGCGAAGAAGCGGGCCGCCACGCTTACGGGACCTCGCTCGACGTGTTCCCCGTCGGTGCAGTCGTCCCCCTGATGAACGAATATCGATACGGCGACATGGTGGAAATGGTCGCCGGAGCGAAGCGCGGACTCGGTGCCGACGCCCCGGTTCACCTGTTCGGCGCGGGCCATCCGATGATGTTCGCGCTGGCGGTTGCCATGGGTTGTGACCTGTTCGATTCGGCGGCGTACGCCCTCTATGCCCGTGACGACCGCTATCTGACGGTTCGCGGAACGGAGCAGTTGGACGACCTCGAATACTTCCCCTGTTCGTGTCCCATCTGTGCGAACAACACGCCGGAGGAAATTCGGAGTTTGGACGACAGGGAGCGAGAAGAGCAACTCGCGGAGCACAACCTCCACGTCACGTACGAGGAGATTCGCACCATCAAGCAGGCGATTCGGTCGGGCAACCTCCTCGAACTTGTCGAAAACCGCGCCCGTGCACATCCCGCCATGCTCGATGGCTACCGCGCGCTGGTCGAACAGTCGTCGCAACTCGAACGCGCCGACCCGGCCTCGAAAGGGACCTTTTTCTACCTCTCCAGCGAGAGCGCCTACCGCCCCGAAGTCGTGCGTCACCACGAGCGATTGTCGCGCCTGAATCCGGAAGGAAGGGTTCTCCTCACGGAGGGCAACCCGAGCGGTCGCTACGACGAGTCGTGGAACGTCGTCCCGCCGTTCGGTCCGTTCCCTCGTGCACTCTCGGAGACGTATCCCCTGACGGCGGAGGTGCCCGACCGAATGGACGTGGACGGGTTCGAATCGGCGGCCCGCGGTGTGGCCAGGCTGGTGGAGGAAAACCCCGAAACCGAGTTCACGCTCGCCCATCGCGGCTGGCCCGAATCGGCGATTCGCCACGTTCCACAAACCGTTCACATCGTCGATTTGGACGACGTGTAGCGGTAGGGCATGGAATACAGATGGGTCGGTATTTCCGGTGTTTCTGGATTTGCTACCGTGCTGATTGCTGCGTGAACTTCGTCTCGAAATAGCGATCATCGCCGACCATATGGAGCCCCGTCGTACAGTGTCGCGCAACCAAACCACATCTACACCGCAACTCACGGCGTTACGCAAGATAGTTGAATCCGCTGCCCCGAAAGACGGGTATGACCGACTATTTCGAGGTTCACGGCCGGGATGGGGCGGCCCGAATCGGGGAACTCCGCCTCACCGAGTCCGTGACCACGCCCGGACTCGCCGACGACGTAGTGGAAGACGCTGGAAGCCTCTGGTTCAAGGAGCGCGAGATGCCCGAGGGTGACGAGTCGAAACTGACCGTCCTCCCACACCGCGCGTTCCCACGCGGCACCGACGAGGAAGTGATGGAATCGTTCGCGGTGAACTACCCGGACGTGGAGTTCCCGAGCGCCGCAGTCGTCGCACCCGAGACGGCCGAGGATTTCGGAACCGACGCCTACGTCCTCTCGGGCGCGCAGGGTGTCGTCGGCCACGGGGCGGGCTTTCGAGAGGCGATCATCGAAACACGTGAGGCGATTCCCTCGGACAGTGCGCTCTTTCTATCCGGCGTCGCCACGCCGAAAAACGTCGCCACGCTGGTCTACGCTGGGGTAGACCTCGTGGACGCGGACCGCGCCGTGGTCACGGGAACCCAAGGAAAATACCTGACGACGGAAGGTGAGTACCATCTGGACGAACTGGACGAACTCCCGTGTTCCTGCCCCGCCTGCCAGCGTCCGGCTGGCGAGTTTACCCGCGAGCACTGCGTCGACCACAACGTCAACGCGCTCCGAGCCGAATTGGCCATCGTCCGCCAGCGAATCCGGTCGGGACGACTCCGGGATTATATCGAAGGACAGGCGCGCCACGAACAGTGGCTCACCGCCGCGTTTCGTGAGTTCGACCAGCAGTGGAGGTACGTGGAGGAACGCACTCCCATCATCCGAAACACCGAACTCGCCGCGGCTACGGAAGACAGCCTTCGCCGAGTCGAGATTCAGCGGTTCGCGGAGAGGGTAACGTCACGCTACGGAAGTCGTTTCGACAACCCGTTGGTTCTGCTCCCGTGCTCCGCGAAAAAGCCCTACAGCGAATCACAGAGCCACGGCCAGTATCACGACGCCATCCAGTTCCGAGCGCACAAGGTGTCGATGACGAGTCCAATCGGTGTCGTGCCACAGGAACTCGAACTCACCTATCCCGCACAGCATTACGACTCGGTCGTTACGGGGCGCTGGAGCGAGGACGAAAAGGAGTTCGTCGCCGAAGTCCTACGCCGGTATCTGGAACGAAACGAGTATCCCCGCATAATCGCGCACGTTCCCGAAGAAGGCTACCGCGACGTATGCGAGCGGGTCGAGGCGGCTCTCGACGTGACGTTCGAGTACACCGTGGAAGGCCATCCGACGAGCACGGAATCGCTCGCCAACCTCGCCAGCACGCTCTCCGGCGAACTGAAATACGGCAAGCGTGAGCGCCAGCATAACACGGTTCGGGCCATCGCCGACTACCAGTTCGGCGAGGGTGCAGGTGACGAACTCTTCTCGTCCATCAACATCGAGAGTCGCTACCCGAAACTCCGGGTTCACGACGAGGACGACGAACAACTCGCGGCGATGGTACCGCAGTACGGCACGCTCTCGTTCACGCTGGCCGGAGCGCGCCAGTGGGTCGAAAGCGATGTGCCGGAAAAGCGGGTCGAAATCGACGCCTTCGCGCCTCACGGGAGCGTTCTCGCACCAGGAATCGTGGACGCGGACGACGACATTCGCGTCGGCGACGAGGTCGTCATCGAGGGACCGAAGGCGTTCGCAATCGGTCGCGCAGAGATGTCCGGACCGGAGATGGTGGAATCGACGCGCGGCGTTTCCGCGGACGTTCGCCACGTCGAAGAGAAGTGAGGCCGGAAGGGCGACGTTAGCGGTGGGATAAGCCCGAAATCGATACACCCTCGAAAACGGGTCGGAAATTAGGCGATAAATAATAACCTTCTCCGCGTCGGTACACACGACTATGGGAGTACCCGCCACCATCGAATTCGAAAACGCGATTCAACAACGTATCTACGACGAGGTCGAACGCAGTGGGTCTGTTTCTATCGAGGAAGTCCGCGACGAAGTTCGTGTCGATGCGCCGTCAGGGTCGAAACCAGCACGCTCGGGGACGACGGAACCCCAGGTTCGGATCCCACCGGAGGAGTTCCGCGAGTACGTTTCCGCATTACTGGACGCGGGACACCTCGTCGAGCGAGAGGGGGAACTCCACCTCGCGCTGGATAGCGACGTGGAGGAGTACGACGAAGACGGCCTTTCGTATCGAATCCGGCAGGCCCATCAGTTCGACCGTCGGGGAATCGAAACCGCGATTCGTGAGGTCGCCGATGAGGGTGCATCGATCGCCGCGGAGCGGGTTTCAGCCGATATCGACGACGAAGGAGCCTTACTCCGCAACAACGACCGGCGGTCGCGGATGTTCTACGTGGCGACCGTCGGCGACGGGGAAAACGAGGGCGAAATCGCAGGGTGGGTTCACATCGATGCACCGGAACTCGACAAACTGCGCCATACCGCCGAGCTGACGGTGGGCGTCCGCGGTCCGTATCGGAAACACGGCGTCGGAAGCCGACTGCTCGAGCGTGCCATGGCGTGGGCACACGACGTTGGCTACCAGAAAGTCTACCAGAGCGTTCCAGCCACGAACGAGACGGCCATCGACCTGCTCGAGGATTTCAGTTGGGAGACCGAAGCAGTCAGGAAAGACCATTATCTCATCGACGACGAGTTCGTGGACGAAGTCATGATGGCCCGGAAACTGTAAATACGGGCATACGTAGTCGTCGGTGGTATCGAATTCGTAGCAGTGTTCGGCGAGAGTCGCGAACCGACCGGTTGTCATTTAGAAGCGTAATGCACTTGGTACCCCCTCGTCGTTAGTTTCCACGTCGTCCGCGAAGCAGCGACCACACGGCACTGACCAGCAGGCCGCCGATGAACAACAAAAGAAGCGGCCAGAGGACGACTGGTCCGGCGACGGTCGCCGGTTCGGCGACGGACATCAACCCCCGAACCACCTCCAGTTCGACACCTGTCGCCCCTCCGACGAGGGTCATCGCCGTACCTCGGTCGGTACGTCGATAGCGATCCATTGGTCCCCCTGCTCCGGGTTCCGGATTTCGACCCACCCGTTCTGACAGAAGACCGTCTCGTATTGGTCCCGTGAATTCGTCATCGCTGGGGACACTCGTCTGCGTCCATTCACCCCACCTGTCTGGTCGGGGGATGCGTACTTTGTTATCCACGTCGTAGCCCGGATAAGATGGGCTTGACTAGCGTGCCAGTGGGAGGTTATAGCTCTTCTCGCGCTCCATGACGGCTTCCCACGTGTGTTCGCACTCACACGACACTTCGTCGAACACGGAGGGGTCTTGCCGAAGGTCGAAATCCTTGATCGCTTTCTGTGCGAGGTCGTCGCATTCGCCACAGTTGTGCGCGCCCCGATCCGAGCCATGGCCGACTGGGTCGGAAACGACGATTGCGGGCGCATCAGCCGTGTCCTGTAGCACATCACAGACGCTCCAGAGCCATGGCGGCCGGTAGCCGTTCCGGAAGTAGAGTTCGTCTACCATGGTGTACCGCTGAACGTTCGTCGGGTTCATCGACACCGTGTGAGCATATTCGGCACATTTTCGAATCGACTCCTTCATATCCTGTACTGCGTCGGCCTCCGAGAGGAACGGCGGTTTCATCAACAGGTAAGCTTTGATGCCTGCGCCGACGGCATCGGCGTGTTCGCTGGCCTCGATGAACTGGTCGAAGTCGAAATATTTGTTCACGCAATCCTTTCGAACGCGGTCGTTCGCCGTCTCCAATCCGATCGCCACGTCGGTTTCGAGACCGACGCCGGTGAAGTCCTCCAACTTCCCCTGTTCGACGAAGTCCGGAAGGCTCTCGACCACGATACGGTCGCGGTCGGAAAACGTCTCGGCGATGGCCTGTCGGGTCTCGGCCCCGACCTCGCGTTCGTCCAGGAACGACCCGGAGGTGTAGATCTTGATGAGGCCGCTCTTTTCGTCCGTGTTCTCGCGTTCGTGTTCCAGACAGACTTCGATTTGGTCCATCAACGCCTCGTGGGCGACGCTTCCGCCTTCGACCGATTCGGCGACGTAGCCACACATCGTGCAACCGCCGGCCCGCGCCCAGCGACAGCCGCCAGTATTGAGGATGATGGTGAGGCTCTGGTAGACGCCGTCCGGCGTGTTGTCCTCGTCCAACCACACTCGGGTCGGTTCGTGTGGATCGTAGTGTTTCTCCTTCCGAGCGCGGATATCGCGCATCACGGAATTGTGGGCATCCATCCCCTTGCCCTGTTCGTAGCTCTCGGGAGTCGGCGTACTCATTGTCCGGGAAGAACAGTTACGCGCGTAAATCGGCTTCGTCTCACCGAGCAGCGAGCCAGCGAACTGTGACCCACCATATCCCGACTGCGAGGCTCGCACCAACTGCATCAGCAATCACGTCTCCGATTCCGGTGTGTCGAACCGGAACGAACGCTTGGGCGATTTCCATCAGGATACCATATCCAGTCGCTCCCGCGATGGCCATCAGCGCGATGAAAACCACGCTGGTAGCCATCCTGTCGTCGTTCGACATCGCGATTGCGAGTAGCGCGCCTAACGCGCCGTACCCAACCGCGTGATACCACTTGTCCATTCCGACGAGTCCGAGTGGGCCGAGAGAAGAGACGCCAGCGTCCGGGGTCGAAAACACCGAAAAGTAGCAGATACCGACCGCAAGGATGAGGGCGAGAAGCCAGTCGGTGGATAGTCCCCTGTGACGAAGCGCAGCCATTCGTTCGGGTTATGGCGTGGAAAAGATAAGCACGGTGATTCGGACGAGTCGGTCACTCTCCCGTTGCCGATAGCGGAACCGTGTCCACGGTTAGCGGTGACACCCTCTACTCCTTGGGGGTGACTCGATAGGGTAACCCGAGGATACAACCCCTCTATCGTCGTGTTCGTCCATCAACCGTTGTAGCAGCTACGGCTCGATTATGAAGTGGTTCACAACCCCTGTACCATCGCCGCGGCAGCCTTCGACCCGAGTTACGTGGACCAACGTGGGAGAGAATCACTTCTTCGACCAAACTTCCCGAACTATTCTATTTTATCGGATAACTAACCGGAGTTTACTGTCGTCAGTTATTCCAAAAGGTTCGACATTCGTGTTCGTCGAAACGGAGACGGAGGTAATAATCCGACTATCGGTGGTTTCAGGGAGGTATGATGACACAGCCATAAATGACAAATTTAAATCACAGTCGTGGGCAACGATTCACCGGAAAAACGATTACAATCGGACACATGAAATCGAGCAAAATGAGGAAAAACGAATTAGAAGCTGAATAGCAAATAGTACTCCTCCTCTGCTGTAACCTGTATGTCCAAAAATACACGCAGAACGTTCCTCAAGGCGGTGGGTATCGCCGTCGGTACTGCAGGGGTCGTCAGTGCGAACACAGCCAGCAAAAATCGTGCCGAACCTCTCACAGTGCAAGATGAGCTCGCGGACACTGATTCGGTGGAAACGCACGCAACTGGCTGGCGATATGGCCCTGTCGGGAGAATGCAGTCGTCTCCGGCGGTCGGCGACGGATTGGTCTACCTCGGCTCGGATGATGGTACCCTCCGTGCGATCGATTGTTCGACCGGAACGCTCGCGTGGGAAAACGATTCCGCTGGAACGAAAGACCATCTCGGCCTCACCTACTCGGATGGCGGCGTGTACGTTGGTGGTGAATACGACAACGACGAATATCAACTGTCCAGCTACGTGGCCGACACCGGCGAACTCGATGACCAGAAGAGAGTTCAAAACGGACCGGTTCAGTCGCCGATCGTCGCCGGCGGAACCGCCTACTATCCGACTGACAACCTGACGTCGGGGGAAGTATTGTACGCTGTCGATACCGAAACAGGTGAGACCAGATGGACGTTTAGCGTCGACGACTGCGGTTCCGGCGTGACCAGTGCTATCACGGAAGAAGATGGTCAAATCTTTATCGCCCACGACCTGACGGTCTGGGCACTTGACGCGGACGACGGGGAAGTCCTGTGGTCGTACGAAGACAACAATTATTCGGCCATCGGCGGCCTCTCGGTCGCCGACGGAAGCCTCTACGTCGGCGTGTCACGCGACTCATCCGTCGAAGACGCCCCGAACGTCATCGCGCTCGACACGGACGACGGAGGGGTCAAGTGGTGGGAGTCGGTAGGCAACTACGAAATTGCCCAGCACGTGACCGCGACCGAGGACCATCTCTTCCTCAGTATGTATTCCGATTCGAGTTTCTATCTCGTCGCGATCAGTACGCACGATGCTCTCCAAGAGTGGGAGTTCAAAGCCGAGAACGGCAACTTCGTGCCAGAATCGACCGCCGAGGACGGAAGCGTTTACGTTGGATACGGTCCGCAGGTCACTGCCTTCGATGCCGCTACTGGTGCGAAACAGAAGACGTGGCAGACGACTGGTGACGCATACGGCGCGCCAGTCGTCACCGACAACGCAATCTACCAGAACACTATCGACGGCTACGTCCACAAGTTCAACCGCGACGAGTAGATTCGGCACAACACGTTTTCGTGAAGCGGTGGCAAGTGGCTGCAGTCCGAGACGTTAGAGATACTGTGACACGCCCCGATAGTCGAAGACGGAACCCGTTACACCGGGAATACGAACTAGTTACATTCGTTCGGTCGACCCTGATAGCGTCTTTTCTCGATTTTTCGGTACGGCGTGTTGGTTCCGTCCACGTAACCAAAATCAGTTACGGCTACGTGGCAACGGCTAACACGATAGCGGCCTAATATAACTGTTGGAATTTACCATGACTGACTTAGGCGGTTTTCACGACCACGTCGCTCGCGTCGACCTCTCGGACGGTTCGGTGAACTACGAGAGCGTCGATGACGACGACGCAAAAAAATACATCGGGGCGCGCGGACTCGGTGTCAAGTACGTGTTCGACCAGGGGGCGGACGTTGACCCGCTCGGACCGGACAACCTCTTGGCGTTCATGAATGGGCCCCTGACGGGTACACAGACGGTGATGAGTGGCCGAATCGCGGTCTGTACGAAGTCGCCACTGACGAACACTGTGACGGACTCCCACCATGGTGGGTGGTCGGGCGCACGACTCAAATGGGCCGGATTCGACGGTCTGTTGTTCGAAGGCGAATCCGACGACCCGGTATACGTGGTCGTCGAAGACGGTGAAATCGAACTCCGCGACGCGTCGCATCTCTGGGGCAAAGGTGTCCACGAAACCCGCGACACCTTGGAAGAGGAAGTCGATGGTGCGTACGGCAAGAACCTCTCCATGATGGCTATCGGGCCAGCAGGCGAAAACGAGGTTCGATACGCCTGCATCATCAACGAGGACGACCGAGCATCCGGTCGCGGCGGCACCGGTGCCGTAATGGGGTCGAAAGGCCTCAAGGCAATCGTCATCAAATCCACGACGAAGATGCAAAAGCCCGCGGACCAGGAGACGTTCCAGAAAGGCCACAAACAGGCGATGCAGGCCATTCAGGAGTCCGACGTAACGGCCCCGAACGAAGGTGGTCTCTCGCTGTACGGAACGAACGTCCTGATGAACGTCACGGAGGAGATGGACGGTCTTCCGACTCGGAACGCCAAATACACCAGTACCAGCAAAGAGGCGGAGGCTGGAACCCCGGAACGGGACATCGATGCCGAAAACGTCTCCGGCGAGAACGTCCGCGAAAACATCCTCGTTGACGAACCGACCTGTCACTCCTGTCCGGTCGCCTGTAAGAAGGAAGTCGAGGTGCAGGTTAACCACAAGGGTGAGGACATGAACGTGCGAATGGAGTCCTACGAATACGAGTCCGCGTGGGCACTCGGACCGAACTCGATGACCGACGACCGCGATAAGGTCGCGTTGATGATCGACCGGTGTAACGACGTGGCACTCGACACCATCGAGATGGGTAACACCATGGCGATGGCGATGGAAGCCACCGAGGAAGGTCGGTTGGACGACGGTCTCGAATGGGGCGACGTGGAAACGATGGTCGATATGATAGACCGCGTAGCCCACCGCGAGGACGAACTGGCAGACTTGCTCGCGGAAGGTGCAGCCCGCGCCGCAACCGAACTCGGCGACGAGGAGATGGCGCTGGACGTGAAAGGCCAGACGATGGCCGCCTACGACCCACGCGCCATGAAAGGCATGGCGATCGGCTACGCGACCAGCAACCGTGGTGCCTGCCATCTGCGCGGGTACACACCCGCCGCAGAACTGCTCGGAATTCCGGAGAAGGTCGATCCCGCCGCGTGGGAAGGAAAGGGCGAGCTGTGCGCAACCTTCCAAGATATGCACGCCGTCAGCGACTCGTTCGACATCTGCAAGTTCAACGCCTTCGCGGAAGGTGTCGAGGAGTACGTCCTTCAGTACAACGGGATGACCGGCCTTGACGTGTCCGAAGACGAGCTGATGGAGTCCGGCGAGCGTATCTACAACCTTGAACGGTACTACAACAACCTCGTCGGATTCGACGGCGACGACGACGACCTGCCGGTGCGGTTCGTCGAGGGGCACCCCGATGCCATCCCCGGAGAGGGCGGATCGGAGGGCCAACTCGCCGAACTCGACGAGATGAAAGAGGAGTACTACAACGTTCGCGGCTGGGAAGACGGCGTCGTGCCGGACGAAAAGTTGGACGAACTCGGCATCGACGTCGGTCCCGGAACCGGCGTCAGTCGCGGCGGTGCGGCAGCCTCCGGCGACGACTAGGTCGAACAGTCGAAAGTTCGTTTTTCATACCAACCCGATAGTAACTTTCGCCATCGAGCGAATCAGACCCATTGGAACCGCGCGGTTCTCGTCACCCGCGCGCGGACCGGACGGGGGGGGACAATATCCGATCGTTTCGCCCTGAGATTAGCCAATACGTATCCGTAAAATGTCATTCGGATGCTCCACGATAATTCACAGCAGAACACCATTCACTCGGTGCATGGCAACACCTGCCGCATCGAAAGTTTCTAAGTGTGGTCATCGAACGTGAGGGTGGAATGACTGACCGGACTGGCGACGAAGAAAAATTCGAAACGATGGCGGTAACACACGCCGAACAGCCGACTCACGACGACCGAGCGGGCGACGTAACGATGCCGATCCATCTCGCTTCGACCTACGAGGTCGGTGGCATCGACCCCGACATCGCACTCGAAGATTTGGACCCCGACGAAAACCAGTATCTCTACTCGCGTCTCTCGAACCCAACTCGGCACGCACTCGAAAAGCGACTGGCGGCCCTCGAAGGTGGTGACCATGGCATGGCGTTTGCATCCGGTACCTCCGCAATCGTCGCCACCATCACGGCATGCGTCTCGCCGGGCGATCACGTCGTCGCGTTCGACGACCTTTACGGCGGAACGAAGACGATGCTCAAGGAACTGTTCCGCGAGCGACTGAACGTGGCAGTCGATTTCGTAGACGCTCGGGACACCGATACCGTTTCGGATGCCGTGCGCGACAGGACCACCCTTATCTGGATGGAAACGCCGACGAACCCGCTCCTCCGACTCTGTGACATCGAAGCCATCGCCTCCATCGCCGAATCTGTCGGCGCGACCCTCGGCGTGGATAACACCTTCCTCTCGCCGTATTTTCAGCAACCGCTCGAACTGGGTGCGGACGTGGTCGTCCACAGCACGACGAAGTATCTAAACGGCCACAGCGACTCCATCGGCGGTGCCGTAGTCACCAGCGACGACGACCTGGCGGCGGAAATTGGCTTCCTCCAGCAGGTCGGTATGGGGAACATGCTCGCCCCCTTCGACGCCTTCCTGACCCTTCGCGGCCTGAAAACGCTCCCGCTTCGAATGCGCCAACACGAAACGAACGCCGCCGAAATCGCAGCCTATCTGGACGAGCACGAGGGCGTTTCCGAAGTTTACTACCCCGGACTCGAATCCCACCCACAGTACGATCTCGCGAAGCGCCAGATGGACGGCGGCGGCGGCGTCGTCTCCTTCGAACTCGACGGCGAACTCGAAGCGGTTGAACGATTCGTCGCCGAACTCGACCGTTTCGCGCTGGCCGTCAGTCTCGGCGGCGTCGAATCGCTCATCGAACATCCAGCGAGCATGACGCACTCGCCACTGACCCCCGAGGAACGCGAAGAAATCGGAATCAGTGATTCCCTCCTGCGGATTTCCGTCGGCGTCGAACATCCGCGGGACTTGCTCGCCGACCTGGAATCCGCGTTCGAAGTCGTCGAATAGGATGTATTCGAGATGGGTCCATGTGGCGGTGCGTTCACGAGAATCACCCTCTCGCGATGTCCCGACTACTGCGTTCGATTCCGTACTGCGAGGTATCTCCGTCTCCGATCGAAACCACCTTCGCACCGCTGCCGTTCTCACCCCCCCGCCAATCGATTTCGCCTTTCAAACACCAGGCCACCGAAACAGAATCGAACCGTTTGACCGCCATCACTTCTCGTTCGAAATCAGCACCACATCCCGAATTTCGAGCGCGCTGACGAACTCCGACCGACGACCCTCACGCCGTCCGGTTCGGTGGAGTTGTTGTTCGTGCGCTCGCCGAACCGCGTCCCATTCGCGTCGGTCGAATCCGAGTCGATTTCCGACCGTCTTCCAGTGCCCCTCTTCTACCAGAAAGACGCTCATCTCGGCTGTTTCGTACACACATTCGTACTGCTGTCGGTACTCCTCCATCCGTCCGCCGAGATCGGTCTGCGTCTCGGCGAGGAGTTCGGAAAGGCGTTCGAGTGGGACGCTGGCTTTCGCTCCCGCCAGCAAGACGATTTGGCCTTCGATCGGATGCTTCGGTTCGTCGTCAGTCATTCAGGCTTCCTCCGTGAGCGAACGTCGTGAGCGGGCCCAGTGAAAATCACCCGCCAGCGCGCATTGCTTTCTGCGAGAACTCTTCGACGAGCGGATCCAGTTTCTCCTCGTCACCCTCGAAGACGACTGTAACCTCCGTCAATTCGACGGTCGGCCCGATACTCACCTTCTCGGACGAGAGCGAAACGTGCCAGTCATCCCCCTCGACACTGCCGTCGTCTTGCACCTCGCCGCCGAGGTTTTCGAGATAGTGGCGGGCGAGGCGTTTGCTGATTCCCCGGAAGGATTTTTCGCGTCGCATCTATCCACCTGCGACCGGCGGGAAGATACTCAACTTGTCGCCGTCCGAAAGCGAGGTTTCCCGACCGTCGAGGTGAACGACGTCCTTCCCGTTTTTCATGATCGAGATCTGCGGTCGGAGGTCGCCGCCCTCGAACACGTCGATGCCGTACTCCTCGGTGAGCGATTCGAGAACGTTACCGACGGTCGAATCATCGGGAAACTCCCGTTCGAGCTCCTTCTGTCCGACATCTTCGCGGAAATTCGCAAAGAACCGGAGCGTGAGTTCCATGCCGGAATATGGCACGCCCGGATTATAAACGCTCAGACTGCGGAACGGTTGTCGCGTTGTACGAGTGTTCGACGACGGTTGCTTCCCCGAGCGAGGCTCACTGGCGTTTTCTTTCCGCTGAGAGGGACCCAACGGCGTTTATCTCCCACCGAGGGCACCACCGACGATGCCAGCGAACAGTAAAAAAACGACCGTCCCCGCGAGTAACGGCGACCCGCCGGTCGGACCGAAGCCCAACTCCGTTTCTGCAACGAGTATCCGACCGAATTCGGCCAGTGCTCGATCGACACCAACGAGGGCGATGGCCGAAACCCCGAGAAGGACGAGCGACGACCCCGCGGTGAATACGCCGTGCAATCCGCCGCGTTCCCAGTTACCGCCCGCATAGCGACCGGCGACGTAGCTCCCGAACGGAAAGATACCCGTACTGGCAAGCGCCGTTGCACGGACGAGGGCTGCCGACGTTCCAAAGAGAAGGAGCAACGCCGGGACGAGATGCGCTCCGAGGACGACAACCATCCCGACCGCAACCGCACCGCCGTCCAGACGAGACGTGGGCGATCGACGACTCTTCGCCCGTCGAACGCGAGACAGCGGTCGGTCGTCGCTCATTTCCCGAATCGGATGCCGTCGTTGACGAGACGGGCGTTGCGCTCGCGGTCGATATGTTCCGACAGGTCGTCGTGGTCGTACAACTGCTGGATGAGCGCGGTCTGCAGGTCGCGCCACGCCATCGCGTAGATAGGCGACTGTCCCCACGCACGTAGTTCGGCGACGAAGTCGTCGTACTGCTCCCAACGCGTTTCGAATCGTTCGACCACGTCCACGACCGCGGCGGCGACCTCTTCGTCCGAATCGACCTCGGAGAAACGGTTGAGTCGTGCTTCCCATCCTGCGACGGCCTCGCGCATGTCACGGGCCGCGTTGTCTCCGTCTTCTGGCAGCGATTCGATGATAGCGTTCGGAACGACGAGCGAGATTTCGTCCATGCAGGTGATTGTTCGGTATCCGTCAAAAACGCTTGGCTCGGGCGTGGGGATCGATTTACTTCGCGTTCGCCAGTCGCTCGAACTGTTCGTCCGTGAGCGAGATCTCGGTCGCGTCGATGTTTTCTTCCAACTGCTCGACCGTTCGTGCGCCGACGATAGGTGCCGTGACGGCGTCGTGTTTCAGCAGCCACGCGAGGCTGACCTTCGCGGGAGTCGTGTCGATATCCTCGGCAACCGCTTCGACTTCCTCCAACACGTCGAAATTCTCGTCGGTGAGGTAGGAGTTTCGGAACTGCTGGTCGGTCGCACCGCGGGTGCCTACCGGCGGTTCCTCGTCTCGGGAGTACTTGCCCGTCAGGAACCCTCCAGCAAGTGGGGACCACGGGATGAGGCCGATGCCGTAATCCTCGCACATCGGGAGGTAGTTCGACTCGATTTCCCGGTTGACGAGGTTGTATCGCGGCTGTGCGAGGCGGAACGGTTCGTACTCCATCTCGTTCGCTTTGACGACTTTCCAGGCGTTCGGTTCGAGTGTCGAGGTTCCGATATAGTTCACCTTGCCGTCCCGGACGAAACCGTCGAGAGTTCGCATAAATTCGTCCGCGGGTGTCTCGTCGTCCCAGCGGTGAATGTACAACAGGTCGATGTACTCCGTACCGAGACGGTCAAGGATGAGATTCATCTGCCGACGGAGGTGTTTTCTGGAGAGGCCACGTCCGTTCGGGTCGTCCTTCCGGGTTGGCCAGTATATTTTGGACGCGATGACGAAATCCTCGCGGTCACGGTCCGCGAGCCAGTTACCGATATAGCGCTCGCTTTCGCCGTCACCGTACATGTCGGCGGTGTCGATGAAGTTCCCGCCCGCGTCCGCGTAGGCGTCGAGGAGTTCGTGGGCCCGTTTTTCGCCGATTTCGACCGCACCGTCGTCGTTCTCGCGACCGAACCGCCACGTTCCGAACGCGATTTCACTCACTTTCGTGCCGGTATCACCGAGTGACACAGTTTCGAGTCCCATGTCTACTCCTTTTCGAGGAAACGGTTAAATCGACCGAAGGCGCTCACTCCTGTCGGTAGGAGTGTCCGGCAAAGAGGGCAACGATGTGGCACGCCAGCAGGGAGAGGAAGGCCGTGAGTTCTGCGCCAGCGAGACCATTTATCAGGAGGGGTACGTAGAGGAACGGCAGCGTGACTGCCGACCAGAAGGCGACGAACTGAATCGGTGTCGTGAGCGTGTGTTCACTGTACCTCGCGTGTAGTGCGGTGAGTTTCCGGCGTCCAACAGCGGTGCGACTGGCGACCGCATTGCCGTCGTTTTCGAAGGGGGGAGTTCCCGACATTGTAACACACCCGTGCCCACCTATGCCGTCCACAGGAGCGACCTTATAGCGTAGAGAGCGTTGGGTTGGATTCACACCGTTTACCCTCGATGAACAGAACTGTCTATTGTTCTTTCCGACGACGTGAATCAGTTAAACGATTTAAAATCGTTTTTGAGACAGTTTCGTCGAAGCCCGTTCCCCGAATTGCGCATAAATTCAGATGGCGAGTCGAGCGATTCGAGCGAGACGTGTTCAGATGAATGCGAGTGGAACCATGAGGAGAACGCCAGCAGTGAGTCCGGACAACAGTTCGCGGTGACCGCCACCCGGTAATCCCTCGCCGACTTCGAGGGCTTCCGGTATGAACTCGGATGCGACGAGGTATATCATCGCCCCCGCCGCAAACCCGAACCCGATGGGGAGGAAATCCCGTGCGATTCGCACGAAGTAGAACGCGATGACCGCGCCGACTGGTTGAGGAAGGCTCGAGAAGATCGACCACCAAACCATTCGCCATTTGCTCACGCCCATCGAACGAAGTGGAATGGAGATGGCGACGCCTTCGGGGATGTTGTGAATCGAAATCGCGACGGTCATGAAAACTGCCAACAGCGGAATGAAGAAGCCAAGGAGTGCAATTCCTTCGATGTTTCCGAAGTTCAGTTCCGCAAACGAGACGCCGATGGCAACCCCTTCCGGAAAGCTGTGCACGGTGAGAATACCGAGGATAAGTACGAGTTTCTTGAAATCAGCTTCTTCGTACTTCTTCGGACTCACTTCTGCCCCGGAGATGACGTGATGGCTCACGACGACGAGTGCGACACCGACCAGCATACCGATGGCGACGCCGGAGATACTGCCGCCGTTCGCGCTCGATATTCCCTCAAATATAAGTCCGAAAACGGACGCAGAGACCATGATTCCCGAGGCAAGTCCCCAAAGCGCGACGTTCCAGCGGTCGCTCACCTCGTCGACGAGAAAAAAGGGGAGGGCCCCGATGCCGGTCGCGAGTGCCGTAATCAGCCCTGCCACGAACACCAGCATCAGATTGCCGAGTAACTCCATATTCACACTTGGGACGCGGCGAGGATAATTCTTATCATCGCCCTTACTTTTTTGGCCAACCTAAAAGTAGAATGTGGGCAGACGTCAAGATAGTTTTTAGATAGAAAGATATTTTTGACATCATGGGATGCGTCGAACCGGTGCCCCACGAGCGCTGCCGATGGTTCAAATCGGTTCGTGGTGAACGTGTAGCGGGGACGAAACGGTGGATATCTTCGACCGAACCGTTTTCAGCGATGAGGGATCGACGACCGTCTGGGTTGTTTGGACAAAACGACGACCATTGCGAAAACATCCGTTGGGGACCACGTCGCGTGTACCTATTGCGGATCCCTCAGTCGCGCTTGTAGCCGTGACCGACGACCATGGCGACGACGTTCAGGGCGAGGAGCAGGGGGAGAAATCCGGCAGTCGACGAGAAATTTCCGTGGTATAGAAGTGGCACATACCCGAAGGGAAGTGCAACTGCCGTCCAGAAACTCAGGAACTGAACCGGCGTGAAGAGCTTTTGTGCCGCAGCCTCGGCGACGTTCCGGGGGGCAGGGGGCTCGAATTCCGATGCGCGGTCGTTCTGTATCGTTGGAGGACTCGACATGATTACTCTGGGATGTATCTCTTGCTACGACTGGAGGGGTCATATAACGAGGTGAGCATACAGGGAAATTTACGCGTTTTTATGATTCTCACTCGGTTCTCCGACATTTTACAACGCCCTCAAAAACGTTTAGACCTTTTAAAACCGAATTTGGAGATGTTTTCGAATATTTATGTTTCGAACGTATCAGATATCAGATTGTTCTACTGTCGCCCAGTAGTTCGTGTCGGATTCCATTATATCCACCATATGAGACAGCCGCCAGTACATTTCAGTACTGGCCACAATACGGACATCTCGTGTCGGCGAGTCGCCGTGGAAAATCGACTTTCGCTGTCTTCGACGAGCGCATCATGAAGTAGACGGATAGTTTCACGCGTCAGGGATTCATCCGTATTCCAAAACGTGTAGAGAATGCCCGGGGAGGGCTCCGAACCCTCGATCTCCGCATGTCCCAGGTTCGAGGCCTGGCGGGGCCTCACGGGCACATGGGGAGGCTTCCAAGGCCTGAGCGCCAAATCTCAGAACCCTATGAGTGCGGCGCTATGTCCAGCTAAGCCACCCGGGCTCGATTACGGGTAGGGATGTGGTACTCTTTAAAGTTCTCATCTCCGACGACGGATGACACACGGCTACATAGCACGACGGCGACGCCGTCTTCCAGCCCGGATGGCCAGCGGACGGAGTTTCGTCAGACAATTATTTGACAATCGAATCAAAATGACCAGTCTTGTCCGTGTCGTGTTCACCCGGCGGTTTTAAGATACGGGCCTAACCATTCCCTGCATGAGCGTTCCGGGAATCGTCCAGTCCAGTCTTGAAGACGAACATGTTGCCGCAGAAGTATCGCTCGGAGGCGAAGATGTCCTTTTCGTGACACCGACACGAACACTCATCTATCGAGCCGATGGCCTGTTGAGCGACGAATCCGTCGACGAGTATTCACACGATGCAGAACGAATCGCCGTCTCCGACGGGCGGCGAAAATCGACCATCACCCTCGATTACGGCATCGACGGGGCAAAGGAGTTCAAGATTCCGTCGAAGCGACTCCACGACGCCCTTCACCCCGTTATCGCGGGAGTACTGAACGGCGCGGGGGTCACCGACGCGAACGAACAGGTCATCCAGACGTACCAGTTCAGCGAACCTACCCTCGTCCTCACCAGCGCACGCGTCGTGAAACACGTCGGGGAAGCGATTTGGGACGATGATTTCGAGCAGTTTCACTTCGCCGACGTAACTCGCCTCGATGTCGAAGAGGGCACCGTCTCCTCACAAATCATCATCGAAGTCAACGGGCGCCCACAGCGGATCAAAACGCCGAGCGACCGAACCCGTGAAGTCCGCGAACGGATCGAACAATCGCTCCTCGCGTACCACGACGCCGGTAGCTACGAGGAGTTCGAACGGTCAGTCGTACCCGACGACTCGGAACCCGCGGCCGAGGAAACCATCTCACTCGCCGATGACGACGACGTGTTTGGCAGTGGCGTCGAACCACTCAACGCGAATCCCCCCGAACTCGACGATCGCGGCCAAATCGCCGAGGACCCATCCACCGACCCACTCGACGAAAACGGAGTCGAACGAGCGACTGCCGACTCGGCAACCACCGAGCAGACGGCCAGTAACGCGACCACCGAACGGACGACGACGGAACGACGGAACACCGAATCCGATGCGGTCGAAGGAAAGACGGCAAGGTCCGAAACTGTCGAAGCACGATCGTCCGAGTCCAACACGGCCACCGGCTTTGCCGACTCGGGTTTCGAATCCGCGAGTGAAAATTTAGACGACCCGATGGAGGCACAACTCGCTGCACTCACCGAAGTCGTCGAACGGCAGAACGACCTTCTGGAACAACAACAACGCACCATCGAGCGACTCATCGAAGAACTCGGTCGTGGTCGGTGAGGATCGCTTCTCGTCGGAAGTTTCCAACTCACTCGCGGCCGGTCACCTTTCGGATACACGACGACCCGAACGGTCCGTGTTCGCCAACGTCGAGTTTCATGAAGTATCCCGTCGAGATGCCGGTCCCACAACGACGACAGGTGAAATCCCCCTCCTTCGTCACGACGTCACTTTCGAACCGCACGAACCCACCTCCTTTCGGTCGGATGATTCCGTTTTCACGTTCGATGACGCCGCGTTTTTCCGCTACGTCGAGAATCTTCCGCGTCACCGACGGGTTGGTCGTGATGGTCTCGATGCGGTCTACCGCCTCCGCAACCGACAGTTCGGGGTGCTCCAGTTTACTCAACAGTTCCACCCCCAGCGCGACGGCATCGTCCTCGTCCATCGACTACGTGTCCCACACGGAGCGGATTAAACGTTGCGCGGTCGGGTGGAAAGAATTTAGCTCCTCCCACGACTCTCTGTGAGAGAATGGGTTTCATGCAGAACCGACGGCACGTCGCCGGGTTTGCGGTCGTTGCACTGGTGGCCGTCGCGGGCGTTCTCATCTCACCACGATTCGTCTTTCGACAGGTCGGACGCGTGACCGAAAATCCGTTGCTGGCCGCCGGTTTATTCGTCTTCATCTACCTCGTTCGCCCGTTTTTCGCGTGGCCGACGACCGTGGTGGCCGCCGCAGTTGGCTACGTGTACGGACCGATCGTCGGATTTCCCATCGCACTCGCGGGAGCGACCACGAGTGCCTGTGTCCCGTTCACCGCGGCGCGTCATTTCAACGTTGGGACTGGTATTTTCGGCCGTCTCGGTGATTCGGGGGACCGGTTTTTCGACACGACCGGAAACGTTCGCGGAATGGTCGCGTCACGGCTCGCACCCGCCCCCTCGGACGCCGTCTCGGCGGCCGCAGGTTTGTCGAGCGTTCCGCTCCGGGCGTTCGTACTCGGAACGGCCATCGGCGAAATACCGTGGATGGTCGCGGCGGTGGTGGCCGGAAGCTCATTCGATTCGCTGTCGATAGAAAAACTCGGGAAGAACTGGATGCTCGTCGCGGTCGCCGGAGTTGCGGCGCTCTTTCTGATAGCAGGACCGGCGTATCGACATTTCGCGGGGGAGCGGGAAAACGGCTAGGCACCCTCAGTAGAACGTATCGGAACAGTCGTAGACGACGCCGTGTCGCGGGCAGACGTACTTACAGTGGCGGTGATACATCGACTCACCACAGAGCGGACAGGGCCGCCCGCTCGGTTCTTCATCCATACCGATACTACCGAATTCGACCCGTTTGATTGTTTCTCCGTCCTCAGGAATATCGGCCTTTCAGCAGCAGTACGCCACCGACGATCCAGAGGCCGACCGCGACGAGGATGACGAGGACGTGGAGTTCAGAGACCCAGAACGGGAGCGAGACGACGTGACGAGCCCCGATGAGAAGCGTGGACAGTACCGGGATGTTCACGCTCCGTTCACCGAGGACGTTGTAATCCCCCTCAGTTCCGTACGGTTGTCCGTACGCCTCTCCGAACGGAACGCGGTCCGCTTCGTAGGGGAGGTCGGGAACATCGTAGCTGGAAACCACGCTTCCGTTTCGTGTTATTTCCACCACGCGGTTGTTTCGGCTGTCGGTGATGAGCGTATTTCCGTTCGGAAGGCGGTCGGCATCACGCGGCCAATCGAGATGGATTCCGTCCACTTCGTAGACGGTCCACGCTTCCTCCCATTTCCCCGTCGATTCGTTTCGGTGAAGTTCGACCACCCGATGATTTTCCGAATCCGCTACGACCACGGCACCGTCCCCGAGCCAGTGCGGGTTGTGCTGCTTATCCAGTATCGACGGGTCGCGATCCTTGTTTATCACTTCGACGACCCCTTTTCCACGCTCGATGATGATCAATTGATTCGTGTTTCGAACGGAGACGAGGTATCGTCCGTCGCCGATTCGGTCCACGTCGTTGATGTGGAGCCAGTCGGTTTTCGTGGGGTCAGACGGTGTGTCGTAGTACTGACTCGCGTTCCACGTCCACGAGGGCTTCCCGGTCGAAAAGTTGTACGTGTAGATGCTCTCGTACTCCATGTCCGCGACGAGCAGTTCTCCCGACGGGAGCATTTCCGCGTCGTGAACCTCGCTGTCCTTTCGGGTCCGAACCGGATAGCTCCATTCGCCGGTAACCTTCGCGTTGGGTTGCGGATCGATGAAGCGAACGCCCGTTCGCTTACACGGCGGTTTGTACGGCCCGCACGCCCTGTATTTGTCCGCGTACGTCGCGAGAACGGTTCCGTTGTCCAACTGCGTAACGTCCTGATAGCTGATGGCGTTCCCGACACTCCACATCGTCGTTCCGTTACTGTCGAGTTCGACGACGCTTCCACCCCATCCGGGGCCCTGGACACCGACGAGTGTCGTCGTGTTCGTCTCGTCACCGGGCGTTACGCTCGTGTTCGGCGCGAACGCCCAACTCGCGCCGAAGGTTACACCGACGAGCAACACGCCTGCAACAACGAGGAGAAGTCCGCGTCGCGTCGTATCACCCCAGGAAACCATGCATCATCCTCCCGATTCCACCTTTGCTCCATAACCCCCGTTTCGGCATTCCTTGACCACCAGTAACTCCCTCTCTGAGAGGATGTCTCCCTACTTGTCAGTTCCGGCCATTCGACGAAAATGAAAAAACGACGAACCCTCGGTCGAACCGCTATGGACCGATTACGAGCATTCGCTCCAACCACATGACTCGCAGGTCTTACACCCTTCCGAGAAGTACAGCGAGAGCGACCCACACTCGGGACATTCGGGACTCTCGCCCGCGTCGATGAGCGACTGGGAGGCGTCCGTTTCGTCGTCGACCGCTCCGACGTCGGTCTCGCTCTCGTCCGTCGTCTCCTCGAGCGTCACCTGCTGTGGGTAGGCCTTCTCGATTTCGCCGTCGAGGTAACGCCGCATCGCCACACCGATGGCGTCCGGAATGGAGTTGATCTGTTCACCCTTATCCCACGCGACTTTCGGGCTACGGATACCCTGTAGGTCGGACGCGATTTCGTTCGGATCGACGCCGCTCCGAAGCGCATAGCTGATGACCTTCGCTAGTGCCTCGGTGAAGGAGTTCGTGAAGCCACCGGAGTTGCCGATGGTGGCGAACAGTTCGAACGGTTCGCCGGACTCGTCCTCGTTGATGTTGACGTACATCTTGCCGTACCCGGTATCGATGCGCTGGGTCACACCGTGGAGAACGTCCGGACGCGGACGCTCTTTGGCGTAGGCACCGCCGGTCACACCCTCGTCGAGTAGACTGGAGAGTTCGTCGCCGAGAACGGTCTGTACTTCGTCGTTCTCGATGAAACTCTCGATGCCGCCGAAGACCTCCTCGATCTGTTCCGCGATGGTTTCCGCCGCCTCGTCCTCGTCCGCGAACTCGGCGTTGTCGGCGCGTGTGGTGAGTACCTGTTTCGAGCGCGTACCGTCGCGGTAGACCGTGACGCCCTTGCCGCCGTGGTCGTAGATGTACCGGTACACCTCGTCCATGTCCTCCTTGCTGGCGGAGTTCGGGAAGTTACAGGTCTTCGAGATGGCCGAGTCGACACCCTGCTGGCAGGCACACTGCACCGCGGCGTGTTGCTTGCCGGTGAGGTCGCCCGTCACGACGAACAGTTCGCCGATGGCGTCCGGGACGGTGTCGAGTCCCTCGACGCCCGAGAACTCGTTGTTCGCCATCTGCTCCTGGGCTTCCTCCTTGACCGCGTCCACGTCGATTTCGTTCGCCTCCAACGTGCGGAGGAAGTAGTCGTCGAACTCCACGAGCATCTCGTCCCCCTGCACGTCGTCGGAGACGTTCTTGTAGTAGGCGACGTTGTAAATCGGCTCACAGCCACCCGTGGTGTTGCCGACCATTGAGGTAGTGCCGGTCGGCGCGATGGTCGTCGTGTTGTGGTTTCGAACCGAGAACCCGTCTTTCCACTTTTCGGCGTCGAGACCGGTTTGATGTTCGAACCACTCCGGATAGTCGGTCGGGGTCGCGAACTTGGAATCGGTCCAGTCGTTGAACGACCCGCGCTCCTCGGCGAGTTCGTGGGAGGCCCACTTCGACTCGTGGTTGATGTGGGTCATCAACTGCTGGGCGATTTCGTTGCCCTCCTCGCTTCCATAGCGGACGCCGAGTTGGATGTACAACTGGGCGAGTCCCATGATTCCGAGCCCGATCTTTCGCATGTCTCGAACCTTCTGTTCGATCTTTTCGACCGGGAAGTCGGACATCGTGACGACGTTTTCGAGGAACCGAGTGCCGTATTCGATACGGTAGTCGAACTCGTCCCAATCGATGGCGTTCCGGAGGAACGCATCGACGGCTTCCGACAGGGAACCGTAGCTGTCGCCGTTCTGTTCGTACCAGACACGCCAGTCGGGAGCCTCGCCGTCCGCGAGCGTCGAGAGGTTGATGTGTCCGAGGTTACACGCCTCGTACTCTTCGAGCGGTTGTTCGCCGCACGGGTTCGTCGCGAGAATCCGGTGGTCGGGGTGTTTTTCCACGTCGAAGGAGTGCTGTTTGTTCACTCGTTCGAGGTAGATAACGCCGGGTTCGCCGTTCTCCCATGCGCCTTCCACGATGCGGTTCCAGATGACGTCGGCCGGGATGGAGAGCACTTCGCCAGCCGTGACATACTCGCCGAGGCCGAACATATCGTAGAGCTCCTCGGTGTGTTCGGTGGCGACGTGGGGTTCTTCCGTACGCGGGTTGGTGAAGACGAACTCCTCGTCGTTGTAGAGGGCGTCCATGAAGTCGTCCGTGACGCCGACCGAGATGTTGAAATTCGAGAGATGGCCTTCGGCGGCGTTTCGGAGGTGTTTCGGGACGCGTCCGTCCTCGTCGATGAGTTCGCGAGCCTCTTCGAGTGCGTCCTTGAACGACGTGTGCGTGTAGTCGTCGGGGTCGTTCAGGCGAAGCGTGTTGGCGAGGCTGACGTCCTTGTTTTTCGCGTGGATAAACTGGATGACGTCGGGATGAGAAACACGCATGACGCCCATCTGTGCGCCGCGCCGTGCACCACCCTGCGCGATGGTTTCGCACATCTGGTCGTAGGTGCGCATGAACGTAATCGGGCCGGAGGCGATGCCGCCGGTCGAACCGACTGCGTCACCGTAGGGGCGGAGTTTCCAGAACGCATAGCCCATCCCACCGCCGGACTGGAAGACCTCGGCGGCCTCCTTCGCGGTCTGGTGGATGTCCGTGATGTCGTCGCCCGGGGAGTCAACGAAACAAGCGGACAACTGTTGGAGTTCGTCGCCAGCGTTCATCAGCGTGGGCGAGTTCGGGATGAACGACAGCCCTTCCATCATCTCGCGGAACTCGTCCCGAACGGATTCGACATGTTCACGGATATCCTCGGGGAGTTCCGGAACGACCGTCTCGTAAGCGAATTTGTTGACGTTGTAGACGGTGAGTTCCGTCTCGGCGTCGTCTTCGGTCGTCGTCCCTTTGCCGAACACCTCCGCAGCGAGTTCGTCGTGTCGCGGGTGACCGGGTTTCAACTGTTCCGGCGTGACGGTGATTTCGACGCCCCGTTTTTCAGCCTCGTAGACGACCTCGGCGAGCGCGATGTTCTTCGCGACGCGCGGGAACAAATCCTCCTGCGTCTCGACGAGGTTGCCGTCGGCGTCCTTGCGGAGATAGCGTGCCGGGAGGATGTTCTGATATGCGTTCCCCGTCATCCTGTCTTCGAGGGTGTCGCCCTCGGTTCGCTTGACGGGGAGCGTGACCTCGTCGGCGTCGGTTTCGTGCGCGCCGCTCATACTGACGCCACCACCGCTGTTCCCGTGCTCTGTGTAGCGATTCGTCTTTCGTTTCGTGTGTAGACCCGTTTCATTCGTGACGAAGAATGCATTTGACCCAACCCCAATTAAGTTTACTTTCTTTAGCGCAAGTTTGTTTGTATAGTGACGCCTCTGGAAAACGTTCCCTTCCTACCCTACAGTAATACCTCGGGGACTATAAGAGTGTTCAGACCGGAGCGAAAGTGACCGATATAAGGAGCTTTCTTCCGGTAATGACCCATTACTCGACCGCCGTCATCGATTTTTAGCGAACGGAGAATCCGACATCACCGATACGTTTACCACTCAGTACGCAGTCATTTCGGGTATGATACCGCTCGCCATCGAACCGATCGGACTCGTTGCCGTCGTCATTGCGATCATTCTGCTCATTTTCGCCGTTCGTTTCGCCGTCAAACTCGTCTGGCGTCTCGGTGTCCTCGCCCTTCTCGTCGTCGCTACACTCTACGCGGCAGGCGTATTGGTGTGACGTGAGAGGAAGTTTTCGAGAATCTCCCGACCGCACGCCGTGAGCACGCTCTCCGGATGGAACTGCACACACTCGATAGGATGTTCGCGGTGGCGAACACCCATCACCAGTTCGTCGCCATCGTGGGTCGTCGTCGCACTCACGTCGAAGCAGTCAGGTACCGTCGTCGAAACGAGCGAGTGATATCGGCCAGCCTGAAATCCCTGCTCGATACCGTCGAACACGCCGATTCCGTCGTGTTCGACCGGAAACGACTTTCCGTGAATCGGTTCCGGTGCGCGCCCGATCTTTCCGCCGTAAACGTGCACTGCGGCTTCCAACCCCAGGCATACCCCGAGCGTCGGGATTTCGGGCGAGAGTTCGCGGAGCACGTCGTTCGTAACGCCGACGTCGCGGTCGTTTTCGGGATGACCCGGACCGGGACTGATGATGATCACGTCCGGATTCATTCGACGAATCGTTTCGAGCGAGACGGTGTTTTTCACCACCTCGGTTTCGACGGCCGCGGAGTTCGACTTCTGCGCTCGAAGGGCTTCCTCGGCGTACTCCACGAGGTTGTAGGTGAACGAATCGAAGTTATCCACGAACAGCACGCGGGTCATTAGATACCCTCCGGAGGAATCATCCGGACGCCTCCATGGGTTCGTGGTCACGATCGGGTTCGTCGTCGTGGTCCGATTCACGCGCCATCGTCTCCAGTGCGGACAGCACGCCGCCCATCTTCTGTTCGGTCTCCTCGAACTCGGCAGTCGGATCGCTGTCCGCGACGATACCCGCGCCAGCCTGCACGGTAATCGTGTCCGCGCTGTTTCGTTCGTCCGTGTTTCCGTGCTCGATGGTTGCCGTTCTGATGACGATAGCGAAGTCCGCATCGCCCGTCCACGAGAAGTAGCCGACGCCGCCGCCGTAGACGCCTCGTGGGGTTTCTTCGAGGTCGTGAATTATCTCCATCGCTCGAATTTTTGGCGCGCCGGTGAGCGTCCCGGCAGGGAACGTGACACGCACCGCATCGAACGCGTCATGGTCCGACGCCATGGTTCCGGTCACCGTGCTTTCGATGTGCTGAACGTGGCTGTATTTGATGACGTTCATGAACTCCTCGACGCGGATACTTCCGGACTCGGACACTCGGCGAACATCGTTTCGAGCCAAATCCACGAGCATTGCGTGTTCCGACCGCTCCTTTTCGTCCGCGAGGAGCTCGCCCGCCAGCCGACGGTCGTCCATCGGATTTCCACCGCGCGCGCAGGTTCCAGCGATGGGGTTCGAAACGATTTCGTCCCTACGTACCGATACCAACGTCTCCGGGCTCGCGCCCACGATGGTTCTGTCCTCGTAGCCGAGGAGATACATGTAGGGTGAAGGGTTCACGTCGCGCAGGGCGGCGTACAGTCCCAACGGATCGACAGTTCCCGAAACCTCTCTTTTTCGGGAAATGACTCCCTGATAGATATCACCGGCGGAGACGTGTTCTTTTGCCCGACGTACCGCGTTCTCGTACTCGCTCCGCGACCCCGACGTCTCGTCTTCCGGCCGATACCCACCGAAGTTCGGCCTCGTTGCCGATTCGAGTACGTCGGTCACACGCTCCGCCTCGGTGGCCAGTCGGTCGTACATGTTCCCCGGGTCGTCATCCGGTGAAACGAGGGGCGTAAACACCAGCGATAGGGTTTCTTCGACGTGGTCGAATACGAGCGTCTTCGTGTTGAGAACGAACTGCGCGTCGGGTAGTTCCGTCTCGGGATGCTCTATTCCCTGCTCCTCTAACCAGAGGTCGTACACCGCCTCGTATGCGAGGAAGCCGACCAGTCCGCCCGAAAACCCGTCCTCGTTCGGGAATCCTCGTCGCTCCACGTCGGGAAGCGAGTTCCGAAGCGTATCGAGCACGTCACCCCCGTCATCTCGGTTGCTGGCGAACGCTTCGTCCCACCTATCGTCCAACACTCGAACGGCCGTCTCGTCCGACTGAATCGATACCACCGCCTTCGGGTCGTACCCGACGAACGAATAGCGCGCTCGACGGTCGTCCGTTCTCGTGGGGTTAAACGCGCCATCCGGGTCTGAGGATGCGACCTTCTCGGCGCTTTCGAGGAGGAAATCGTACTCGTTTCCTCCGAGGGCCGAATAGGCAGTCAGGGGGTCGATTTCCACGTCGAGATCGATCTTCATGTGGACGACGACCCGCCGGTCGCTCTCGGCGAGGACTTCGAACTCGTTCCGATTCATCGTTGCAGAGCAGGTCCCGATTTCGTCTTCCTCCCTTCCTCCGAGGCCGCTTTCGCATCCACGATGAACGATTCAACAGCAGTGTGATCTTTCTGTCCCCCGTTCGATTCGACGCCGCTCGCGACGTCCACGGCGAACGGTTCGACCGTCGTGACCGCCGCTTCGACGTTTTCGGGAGTCAATCCGCCCGCGAGGATAACGGGAGACTCGAGCGTGCTCGCTACCTCCTGTGCACGCTCCCAGTCGTGCGTTTCTCCGGTTCCACCCGTCGTTCCGGAATCGAGCAAGAGTGCATCGGCAACCGCATCGTAGCGGTCCGGATTCTCCGTGGACGCATCGATGGCGCGGATGACGTTCCCGTCGATGCTGGACGAGAGGTACGCGAGGTCACCGACGCCCATTCCGTGTACCTGCACGGCGTCGGGGTCGATGGTGTCGGCGAGTTCGACCGCACGCTCTGGTGTTTCCGGCATCGTCACGAGAACCGTCGTCACGAACGGCGGCACCACTCGAGCCAGTTCGGCGGCCCGCAGTGGGTCGATTTCTCGCGGCGAATCGACGGGCACGTCCACGAGTAGACCGATGGCATCCGCGCCTGCCGAGATAGCAGCGTGCAGGTCGTCCTCCCGGGTAAGCCCGCAGATTTTCACGCGCGTCATGCCGAGACCGCCCTCGTCATCGCGTTCAGTTGCGCTTCCGCGCGGCCGGAGTCGATCGCTCGTCTGGCTTGCTCGACACCGTCCTGCAGGGACGTCGCCTGGCCGGAAACGTACACCGCAGCTCCGGCGTTCGCCAAAACAATATCGCGCTTTGCGCTGCCGACGTCGCCTTCCACGATTCCGCGGAGGTCACGGGCGTTCTGTTTCGGTGTTCCACCGGCGACGGCGGACACGTCGTAGCGGCCGACGCCGAGGTCTTCGGGTGCGAGCGTAAACTCCCGAATATCGTTTCCGTCGACCTCCGCGACCGTGGTTTCGTCGTGGACGGCGATTTCGTCCATACCCGACCCGTGAACCACGAGTGCGTGGGAAACGTCCATGTGGGCGAGTGCGCGGGCCAACACGGGCACGAGGTCGGGGTCGTAGACGCCGACGACCTGCGCGTCGGCACCGGCCGGGTTTGTCAGCGGCCCTAAGACGTTGAACAGCGTTCGAATCCCGAGTTCACGGCGGGGACCGATAACCGCCTTCATCGCGGGGTGGAACACGGGCGCGAGCATGAATCCAATTCCCTGCTCTTCGATCGTGCGTTCCACTGCTGGCGGTTTCGAATCAACCACGACGCCGACTTCTTCGAGCACGTCGGCACTGCCCGAAGACGAGGAGACCGAATAGTTTCCGTGCTTTGCCACCGGAACGCCCGCGCCGCTGGCGACGATGGCCGACGTCGTGGAGACGTTGATGGTGTCGTAGTCGTCACCGCCGGTCCCACAGGTATCGACCAGCGGGGTTCGGTCCGGGGAAATCGTTCGCGCGGCGTCGCGCATCCCCTGCGCGAACCCGGCGATCTCCGTTTCGGTTTCCCCTTTCGCGCGCAGTCCCGTGAGCAGCGCGCCGATTTGTGCGTCGGTCGCGCCGCCGAAAACGGCGCTCGCCGCATCGCGGGCCTGTGTGAGTGTGAGGTCGTGTCCGGTGGTGACGTGTTCGATGTAATCCTGCATAGTGGAACACCAATGAACGAATTCGTGTTACAATGTACAAATTCGTACAATGACTTAAAGCTGTCGCCCGTCTCGGACGGAATAAACCTAGTTACGGCGTTCGATTTCGAAACCTTCAATTACCCAAGCGGCCAACGAAGGAATGCGTACGACGGAGGCCGACTGGGTTTGTGGTCTAGTTGGTTATGACACCTCCTTGACATGGAGGAGGCCGGCAGTTCAAATCTGCCCAAACCCACTTCAATTCTCACGGAGTCGTTTTTTGGAGTCCTAACGTTGTCGATATTCGCAGTTCGAAGCAGGGTGCGACACGAACGAACCGACCGTTGTTCACGCCAGGTCAAACCCACGTCTCGAAACTTCTCGGTTTCCACTTCCCACCGTCGGCAAGCAAACAGACGACGTGTAACAGACGGAACGAGGTACCATCTTCACCACTACTCGCTCGTTTCCGCCCCGCTCGTCCGTTTTCACGGATGAGAACGCACTCGATGGTTGTTTTGCTCACCTGTCGGCAAGTTAGGGGAGGATTCGTTCCTCCGTGCCGACGGCGTTCCGAAGGTCGTCCGATCAAAAAGAGAACGGGACGCTATTCGCTCGAAATATCCGGTGCTTGTTCACCTGTCGAGGGCGCATGTCGCGCGTCGTAGGTATGGGCAACCGCGACGAGCGTGAACGCAACGACCACGAGCAAGGCGAGGGCGATATCGGCGATTCCGGCGAGAAGCGGAAGTTCGAGCCATGCTCCGGTAAGCACGGCAAAGCCAGCGACTGCGAGACCGAGGTATCGTTTACACCACGAGATGTCGTCCCGTGTGTTCGTTTCGAGATAGGGGTCGAGTTGTTCGGCGGCGGTGGCGAGTTCGACGATTCCCCGGTTTTGATTGTATTCCACGATTCCTGCATCGTCAAGTTTCGGGAGGTGTGACTGGTAAAGAGCGGTGTAGACTCGTTTTCGCTCGGCGGCGGAAATAGCATCCACGGTGGTATCGTTTTCCCACGCGGCGACCTGCTCCGCAAGGTCGCTCAACTGAACGGTTTCCTCGGCCTGTTTCAGATAGTGGAGAGCGTACCGTCGTCGTTGGTTCTTCAATACGTCGAAGACCATATCGCGGGAAAGAGGCGTCTCCTGTTGCTCCCGCGACGCGTTCGATTCGAGTATGTCTGAAACGTGTTCGGCGACCGTTGAGTCCGACTCACTCGATTGATTCTCGGTGTTGTTGCTCCCCGTGCCAGAGGAGTCACCGATTGTGCTCATTACCTTGCCACCCCTTGCTCGTAACCCAGCATGGATTCAAACATTACCGGGTTTGTTCTTTGTTATTCACCATTTACCAACCGTAAACGAGTGGTTACGGAAAACGACAGATGATTCATATCGTGCCGCATTCTGGCGGTAACCACCCATTACTAGCTAGTTTCACCTCGTTCCACCAGGTGGTACAGATTTTCGTGAACACCGATGACGAGGGCCGGAACGACGATAATGAAGATGTGCTCTTCGAGTGGTATCCCGACGATCTCGATACCGGTTCGGAGCGGGATCGAAAACACACCGATGGAAAGCGTATACCAATCCCAGATGTAGGCGAGTGGATAGAGGACGAGAATCGTTTTTCCGGCGCGTGTGAGGGCGTTCGCCCGGAGAAGTAGCCAGAGCGCAACCAACCCGAAAACCAGTTCACTGGCCAGATAGGTGTACGAACCGAACACCGCACCGATGTCAGGTAACACACTAAAACGGAACGTGATGTGAGGTCAAAAACCCCTCAGAAATGCCCGTTCTGCGACAAAGTTCAAGACCAATGCCCGCGTCACTCAAACTGCCGATGGATATCTCTAACATTGCGACCACCGACTACTTCGAGATCGAAGCGGAAGAGCGACTCGGGCAGGCTCGATCGATATTCGAAGAGGAGAACCCGAAGGGCATCGTGGTCACCAAAGCGGGAGAGTACGACGGCGTTATCACCCAGAAACAGCTCTTACAGTCACATATCGAGGACCAAACGAAGGTGGCAACGCTGACCAAACCCGCACCGAAAATCGCCCGAAACGACGACGTGCGCGAAGTCGCTCGCGCCCTCGTCGAAGGCGGGAGTAAGGTCGCCCCTGTGTTTGAAGATGGTAAAGTCTGGGGCATTATCGACGAGGACATGATTCTCGAAGGTGTCCTCGACAATCTCGATGCGCTCGTCGTCGAGCAGATTTACACCGAGAACGCGGTCACGATTCCCGAAGATGCCACGCTCGGGCGCGTCATCAATCTCATGCGCGAACACAGCGTTTCGCGCCTGCCGGTCGTGAACGAGGACGGTTTTCTCACGGGAATGGTGACGACCCACGATATCGTGGACTTCGTGACACGGAACATGGACAAGCCGACGACGGGCGAACGCATGGGTGACAGCGACCGGATGTTGGACCTGCCGGTGTACGACGTGATGAGCAGTCCCGTCGAAACCATCTCGCTCGACGCAAGCGTCGAGGACGCCGTCAGAATGATGTTCGACAAAAACTACGCCGGTCTCGTGGTCACTCCCGAAGACGACGACCGCGTGGTCGGTGGCGTCGTCACGAAAACCGACGTGCTTCGTGCACTGACGTACACGGAAGAGGATCACCTCGACGTGCAGATCACGAACATCAACCTCCTCGACACCATCTCCCGTCAGACCATCAGAGAAAGCATTCAGGAGATAACGGACAAATATCAGGACATGCAGGTGCGCCACGCGCACGTACGGTTCCATGAACACAAAGAAAAGCTTCGCGGGACGCCCCTCATCCAATGTAAGATTCGCCTCCGCACCAACCGCGGACAGGTCGCCGGATCTGGCGAAGGCTACGGTGCCGAACAGGCTTTCAACGTCGCCCGAGATACGCTTGAGCGCAACGTCCTCGAACTGAAAGGACTCCAGAGCGACCGCGAGTACGAAGGCCAACTGCTCCGAAAGCTCAACGAACTGTAAGGTCGAATCGATTCGCCTCTCAAATTTGTTTTATTTCGATCCGACGCGCCGAGTGACGACGACGGTTACCGCCACCGTTCCGGCCGAGAAACGGACAACACGTTGAAATTTCGTTACCGGGAAGGGGGGCTTTAAGCCGCCCTGTCACCACCGCACACGCATGCAGGTGGCTATACTCGCACACGAGAAGTTCCCCGGCCGTGCAAAGACGGCGGTCGGAATCCTGCGCTACGCCGACTACGAGGTCGAAGCGATTCTCGACCGTGACCGATCCGGCGAGCGCGTGAGTGATTACTTGTCGGACGTACAAGACGCACCGATCGTCTCCGAAATGGACGACGTTCCGGACGTAGACGCGCTGGTTATCGGGATTGCCCCGATCGGAGGTGGCTTCGATGAATCGTGGCGCTCGGACGTTCGAACCGCGCTCGAACGCGGCTGTGACGTGATTTCCGGACTCCACTACTTTCTCGAAGACGACGACGAATTCACCCGCCTCGCGGAGGAAAACGACTGTGATATCTGGGACGTGCGAAAACCCCACGACGACCTCACTGTCAGCCACGGCGTGGCAACGGACGTGGACGCCGAAATCGTGCTCACCGTCGGCACCGATTGTTCGGTCGGGAAGATGACCGCAACGCTGGAACTGCTCGAAGCAGCCAAAGAGCAGGGCGCAAGCGCCGGGTTCATTCCGACCGGCCAGACGGGAATCATGATAGACGGTTGGGGGAACCCCATCGACCGCGTGGTGAGCGATTTCACGGCCGGAGCGGTCGAAGAGATGATTCTAGAGCGTGGCGACGACTACGACTACCTCTTCGTCGAGGGACAGGGAAGCATCGTCCATCCAGCTTACTCCGCCGTGACCTGTGGCATTCTGCACGGGTCGATGGCCGACAAACTCGTCCTCTGTCACGAGGCAGGAAAGGAAGCGATCCACGGGTACGAATCGTTCTCGCTCCCGTCCATCGAGGAGTACGTCTCGCTCTACGAGAACCTCGCCCGACCGGTTCACGAGGCCGAAATCGTCGCCGGGGCGATCAACACATCGGGAATCGAGGGGGACGGATCGGCCCGAGGAGCGGTCGAATCGTACGAATCCGAACTCGGCGCACCCGCAACCGACCCGGTTCGATTCGACGCAGACGAGGTTTTGGAGGCGATTCTATGAGCCTCTCGACCGACTACGAGCGACTCTCGCTCCCACTCGAACACGCCTTTACGATCTCCCGAAGCACGCAGACGACCGCCGAAAACGTCATCGTCCGAATCGAGGACGACGAAGGGAACGTCGGTATCGGTGGGGCCGCACCGTCCGAACATTACGGGGAGACGGCGGACACGGTGGAAGCGGTCATGCCGAACCTTCTGAGCGTCGTCGAGGCAGTGGACGATCCTCACGTACTCGCCAAAATCGAGCGCGAGATGCGAGAAACGGTGAACCGAAACCCGTCCGCGCGTTGTGCCGTGAGCATTGCCCTCCACGACCTCGTGGCGAAACGCGCCGACCTGCCACTCTATCGCTATTGGGGACTCGACCCCGAAGACACGCTCGAAACGTCGTTCACCATCGGGATCGATACGACGGACGTAATGCGCGAAAAAACTGCGGAAGCGGTCGAAGCCGGATACGAAACGCTGAAAGTGAAAGTCGGCACCGACCGCGATGGGGAAATCGTCGGGGCGATTCGTGACGAAGCCCCCGACGCGACGATTCGCGTGGATGCGAACCAGGCGTGGAGCCCCCGCGAAGCGGTGCGGAAAATCGAGGAGCTCGTGACGTACGATGTGGAGTTCGTCGAACAGCCCGTCCCCGCCGAGAATCCCGAAGGGATGCGATTCGTTCGAGAACGCTCCGCGCTGCCCATTGCGGCGGACGAATCCTGTGTGACGCTCGAAGACATCCCGCAGATCGCCGGAAAAGCGGATATCGCAAACCTGAAGCTGATGAAATGTGGCGGCCTCCGTGAAGCGATGCGGATGATTCACACCGCGAAAGCCCACGGGATGGAAGTCATGCTCGGGTGTATGATAGAGAGCAACGCGAGCATCGCCGCCGCGTGCCATCTCGCCCCCTTACTCGATTACGCCGATCTGGACGGTTCGCTCCTGCTCGCCGAGGACGAGTACGAGGGTGTCCCGATGCCGAACGGAGTCATCGATCTCGAAACCGGACGGTCAGGAACCGGCGTGCGAAAATAGATACGACGTTAGAGTTTTCCAACGCGTTCGGCCTGAAACCCGAGGATGTCCTCGTAACCATCGGTAGACATCAGTATCGGATAGAACGGTCGCTCGGCACGGAGCACTTCGCCATCCCGCCTGGCGAAGGTTTCGCCCGTCTCGACGCGGACGAAGTTCTCTCCGATGAATTCGTATCCCGATCCCTCTACCACGTCAAAAATCCGGTAGAGTTCGGGATCTCCCTCCTCCGAAAGCGTATCGAGTGCGCCCATCACGCCGAGGAAGTTTCGGAGGACTCGTTCGGCGTTTCGTTCCGCCCGTCGTGTTCCGCGAAATCCACACTCGACTGCGACCCCGTTTGACTGGTCGATAAGGCCGCCCGCGATGTAGCTGACATCCACCACGCGGGCGGCGCCCGTCGCCCGCGCGAGTCGTTTCGTTCTCTCGTTCAGCCGTGAGACCAGCGCAAAGGGTTCCGGATGGGACCGCGTCGAATGGAGGTCGAGCACGTCACAGCCGTGCACCTGCGAAAGCAGTTCCGCCGCGAGTCGGGATTCGTGTGTGCTTCCGTCCGGGTCGCCCGGAAACGACCGGTTCAAATCCTCGTCGATAGAGCGGACGTGTTCCTTTACTGCCTCCTCATTTGCGATGATGAACCGAACAGGTCGTTCGAAAGCGGGGTTTTCGGCCAGCACGCGCTCGATAGCCGTCTTTCCGCAGGGTTCGTTCCCGTGGAGACACGCGACGACGGCGAGTTCCGGTGTCCCATCACCGACGGTCTCGACACGCATTGACAACTGTTGTCACGCAGGGGTAGTATTTGAGACTGTGGATTTCCGCGTGCAGGGGTAGCCGGACGCGAGAAACTCACTTTTTTGCGTGCTCCGAGTCGTGGATTCGCAAGCGAAGTTCCCTATCCGTAATTTCCACGATCGCCCTCTCGGGAAGCGGGTAGATGTCCTTGGCCTCGTCTTTCCAACCGAGAAGCATCTTGTATTCGTTCAGAAGGCTCGGATGTGGATCGACGTACGCGATTCCGTTTTCGACATCCGTGACGACGCCGACCTTCTGGTCGTCCACGTTGAACACTGGTTTGCCCTCGTCGTCTTCGATTGGCGTTTGTCGCATGGGCCCCATACGACTCAGTTGGTTATCAGGTTATCCGCCGAAACGGATGTGTGGTGGCCAGGGTTTTGGGATGACGTTCGTCGATATCAGAACCTCGCGCGGAAGCTAACCGACGGATGTTCCGTGATGAACAGCTCTGACCAGTCGGCACACGTACAAAGGACCGTACGTGCGAACTGTATGATACAATCTCGACCTGTCGAAACGCGCCAGAACGATCGTCGTCAAATCGGACCTCGGAGCGAGGAACTCCGCGAGAAAGTTCGCGATTCAAACGACCACCAAACCCCGTCATCGCTTCCGTCTCAACACACTTATCTTGCACCTGTCCCGTATCTGCGCCCATGAGCGAAATCGTCGTCACGCTCCCGGATGGTTCCGAACTCCAGATGGAGGACGGATCAACCGTGGAAGACGTGGCCTACGAAATCGGCCCGGGACTCGGCAAGGACACGGTCGCAGGTGTCGTGGACGGTGAACTCGTCGACAAGGCGACACCACTCTCCGAGGACTGCCGACTCGTCATCGTCACCGACCAGAGTGACGAATACGTGGACGTCCTCCGTCACTCCGCGGCCCACGTGTTCGCACAGGCCCTCCAGCGAGTTCACCCCGAAGCGAAACTCGCCATCGGTCCATGGACCGACGAAGGGTTCTACTACGACATCGCCGGGGTCGAACTCGACAGCGACGATCTGGCCGAAATCGAAGACGTTGCGCACGATATCATCGAGGAGGACCTCGACATCGAGCGCGTCGAGAAGTCGCGCGAGGAAGCGTTCGACCTCTACGAGGACAACCCGTACAAGCAAGACGTGCTCGACACCGAGGCGGCGGACGAGGACCCACTCTCGTTCTACGAACAGGGCGAGTTCGTCGACCTCTGTAAGGGCCCCCACGTCGAATCGACCGGCGAAATCGGCGGCTTCAAAATCATCGAAACCTCGGCGGCCTACTGGCGCGGCGACGAGGAAAACGACACGCTGACCCGCGTCTACGGAACCGCCTTCGCCAGCGAGGGCGAACTCCACGATTATCTGGAGCGCATGGAGGAAGCGGAAGAGCGCGACCACCGCAAACTGGGGAGCGAGATGGGCCTGTTCTCCATCGACGAGACGACCGGTCCGGGGCTACCACTGTATCACCCCAACGGAAAAACCATCCTGCGTGAACTCTCCGACTTCGCGGGCGAACTCAATCGCGAGGCGGGCTACGACGAAGTCGAGACCCCCCACCTGTTCCGTACCGAACTATGGAAGAAATCGGGCCACTACGACAACTACGTGGACGACATGTTCCTCCTCGACGTGAACGACGAGGAGTACGGCCTGAAGCCGATGAACTGCCCCGGCCACGCGACCATCTTCGACCAAGATTCGTGGAGCTACCGCGACCTTCCGGTTCGGTACTTCGAGAACGGGAAAGTCTACCGTAAGGAACAGCGCGGCGAACTCTCCGGCTTGTCGCGCGTCTGGTCGTTCACCATCGACGACGGCCACCTGTTCGTCCGGCCGGACCAGATCGAACGCGAGATTCGGCAGGTCATGGACCTCATCTTCGAAGTCATCGAGACGTTCGATTTGGACGTGGAAGTCGCGCTCGCGACCCGTCCCGAAAAATCCGTCGGCAGCGACGAACTGTGGGAGCACGCGGAATCGCAACTCGAATCCGTCCTCGAATCCTCCTCGATGGACTACGACATCGAACCGGGCGACGGCGCGTTCTACGGCCCGAAAATCGACTTCGGATTCGAGGACGCCCTCGGGCGCGTTTGGGACGGCCCGACGGTGCAACTCGACTTCAACATGCCCGAGCGCTTCGACCTGGAATACGTCACCGAGGACAACGAGCGCGAGCGCCCGGTGATGATTCACCGCGCCCTGTACGGAAGCTACGAGCGCTTCTTTATGGTGCTCATCGAGCACTTCAACGGGAAGTTCCCGCTCTGGCTCTCGCCCGAACAGGTTCGCATCCTTCCGGTCAGCGACGACAACCTCGGCTACGCCCACCGAATCAAAAACGAACTCGGCGACTTCCGCGTCGAAGTCGAAGACCGCTCGTGGACGGTCGGGCGCAAGATTCAGCAGGCCCACGACGACCGCGTGCCCTACATGATCGTCGTCGGTGGCGACGAGGAAGAGGCGGGTACGATTTCGGTTCGTGACCGAAAAGAGCGCGAGGAGAAGGACATCTCGCTCGAATCGTTCCGCGAACACTTGGAATCCGAGCGCGACGAGAAGCGCACGGAACCGGACTTCCTCGACTGAACACTCGATTTATCAACCCGTCGAAGCCATCGGAAATCCATCCGTTTTTCCGTTCCGTTCTCTCAATCCAACTCGTCGCTCCGCTTCGTCTCCCGCAGAATGAACGGACCGATGGAGAGCGTCCGCTTTGCGACCGTCGCGATTCGGAGGATGTAGGAAAGCAGGATGACGAACGGAACAACCGCAATCGTACACGCCAAACTCACTACCAGTACGTCGTTGCTGATGCCGAGCGTGTAGCCCGGAACCGCCTTCGCGTCGAAGTAGATAATCATCGAAATGGTGACGACGAGCGCGGGAACCGCGGTGTACAGCATCGCCCGCGAGAGGTTGACGAGTTCCCACTGGAAGTACAGCGTTTTGAAATGTTCCCGCGATGGGCCGAAGAACTCCAGCGATTCGATGATGTCGTCGAACGCTTCGTCAACTTCGTCGGTGAGCGCGTCCGCGTGTTCGTTGCGAATCTTGCGGGCGAGGAAGATCTTCCACGAGTAGTTGAAGTTGAGGATGGCCGAAAGCAAGTCGAACGTCCCGAACTGCGACTCTTCGAGCGTCTCGCTCACTTCGTTCGCATTTCCGCTCAATCCATCGACGTAGCTTCGAATCTCGTCCTTGAGGTCCTCGTCGCGACTCTCCTCGACCGCGTCCGCGAGCGCCTCGGCACGGTCTTCGGTTTCGTTCATCAACGCTTGCATGAACGAGGCCGGTTCCGGCGGGGCGGTCGGAACGTCGAGCAACTCCTCGACGTCCTGTCGAAACTCCATCGCACCTCTCATTCGATTTCGCTGGTCGCCGACCGGTCCGAGTTCCTGTGACAGCACGAGTTGGTTCAGCGTCACGACGAGCGTCACGCCGGTGATAATCGCGCCGATGAATCCCTGAAAGACGGTGTCAACGGCGTCATCGCTCGGGCCGATGTACTGCTGGAGCGGCGACGGATCGAGGATACCGAGAATCAGCAGGGAGAGAAAGAAGGCGAGCAAAACACCACCGGCGACGGCCCACCGGTTGGCTTCCATCAAAATCCACAGTTTCGTCCGACTCTCGTCGATTCGTTCCCGCATCGTATCGCCGGGTTGGGAACTCCCACCTGAATCGCTCATAGTAGCCGAAAGGGAGAGCGGCTTCAAATAGGCTGTTGCCGGAGTGAGTTACGAGTTGTTCTCTTCGGTAGCCTGTTCGGTTTCAGCGTCCGACTCGGCTTCGGCCTCGTCCGCCGCGACTTCTGCTTCGAGGTCGGCGAGGTCGATTTCCTCCTCACTGGAGTCGGACTCTGTTTCGGCTTCCGGTTCGGATTCGTCCTCGATACCCATCTCGGCTTTCAACGTGTCGAGTTCGGAATCGACTTCGCCGCCGGTTCGCATCTCCTCGAGTTCGCGGTCGAGTTGGTCCTTGTCCGAGAGCGCGTCGTCGAACGCACCCGTGTCGTGGAGTTCGTCCATCGCTTCCGCGCGCGCTTCCATCTCCTCGGTGCGCTGTTCGGCGTTCTCGATGGAGCGAGAGACATCCTCCATCTCGTCGCCGACGCCCGTCATGGCTTCTGAAACACGACTGTTGGCTTCGGCGGCCTCGTAGCGGGCTTTCATGCTCTCCTTTTTCGTTCGGAACTCCTCGATACGGTTCTGAAGCGTGTCCTTCTTCTCGATGAGGTTGTCCTGCGTGTTCTGGAGTTGCGCGATTTGACCCTCCAAATCCTCCATCTGGTTCATCTTCTGTTTTTTCTTCTCCAACGCGCGTCGAGCCAGATCCTCGCGGCCCTGCTTGACGGCTTCCCGCGCCTGCCCGTTGTGCTTCTCGACGTTCTCCTCGAGGTTGCGCTTCTGGATTTCGAGGCGTTTTTTCTGGGTGGTCAGGTCGGCGATCCCCTTTTTCACGTCCTGCAGTTCGTCGCGCATCTGCTCGTAGGAGTAATCGAGCGTCTCGGTCGGGTCTTCGGCCCTGTTGAGGACGGCGTTTATCTTCGAGCGGATGACGTACGACATGCGTGAAAGTACTCCCATACTCCTACATTCAGAACCCGACCCTTAAAATCCTCACCAAGCTAACACGCCGTCATGCAGTCGAACAAAGTCGTCGTCCCCGGCACACGGGACGTTCGCGCCACGCTGGACGCTCCAGCGGGAAAAACGAACAGGATTGTAGTGGCCTGTCCGCCACATCCCCAGTTCAACGGCAACCGAAACGACAACCGACTCGTCGCCCTCGGCGAGCACCTCACCGACCACGGCATCGCCTGCTTGCGATTCGATTATGGCGACTGGGACGAGGGCTACGGCGAGCGCGAGGACGCCCGGAACGCCCTTCGCTGGGCGAAAAAGCGATACGATTCGGTCGGTATCTTCGGCTTCAGTTTCGGTGGCGGCGTTGCGGCGCTTGCTGGGGCGGACGAGGGCGCGGACGTAATCGGGATACTCGCACCCGCCTCACGACTGACGGACGATTTGGACGCAGTCGCGGTTCTGGAGACGATCGGCGTTCCGTTCAAAGTTCTTTACGCCACGCGCGACGACACCGCGAACTGGAAACCGCTGGTGGAGCGCGCGGAGGAATTGGGATTCGAGACGGAGGCGTTCAGTGCCGACCACTTCTTCGTCGGGCAGGAGCAGAAGGTCGCTCGGCGATTGGGCGATTTCTTCGTCGAACGGCTTTGATTCGGGAACGAGGATTCGTTCGGCGGATTTACGATGGGTACGGGATTTCCCCCGCTCGTTGAAAAGAAGCAGTGCAAGTGGTACGGGAGACGGATAACGCCAGTGAGACGTGGCTACTTCTCCACGTTCTAGTCACTCCCGAAACCGAACTCTACCACAGCCAACCTATGCCACCCTCTGCCGAACCGACTTCCCTCCGAAATGGTTTTGAGCAACCGTTGCAGAAAGTCAGTATGCCGACTGACCCCGAGACAGGCTACGACCCCGAGATGGGGAAGAAGTTCATTTTCGTCACAGGGGGCGTCATGTCCGGACTTGGCAAAGGTATTACCGCCGCGAGCACTGGCCGACTGCTCGCGAACGCCGGGTTCGACGTGACCGCCGTGAAAATCGACCCGTATCTGAACGTGGACGCGGGGACGATGAATCCCTACCAGCATGGTGAAGTGTACGTACTGAAGGACGGTGGCGAGGTTGACCTCGATCTGGGCAACTACGAGCGATTCCTCGACATCGACATGACGTTCGACCACAACGTCACCACCGGAAAAGCGTACCAACACGTCATCGAGAAGGAGCGTGCGGGCGACTACCTCGGAAAGACCGTCCAGATCATCCCGCACATCACGGACGAGATCAAGCGGCGAATTCGTGAGGCTGCAGAAGGCCACGACGTGTGTATCGTCGAGGTCGGTGGCACGGTGGGCGACATCGAGAGCATGCCGTTCCTCGAAGCGCTGCGCCAGTTCGCCACGGAGCAGGACGAGAACGATTTCCTGCTGACTCACGTCACGCTCGTCCCGTACTCGAAAAACGGCGAGCAGAAGACGAAACCGACCCAACACAGCGTGAAGGAACTGCGAAGCATCGGCCTGCAACCCGACGTACTGGTCGGCCGGTGTGACGACGGGTTGGACCCCGAAACGAAGGAGAAAATCGCGCTGTTCTGCGACGTGCCGACGGATGCCGTCTTCTCGAATCCCGACGTGGAGGACATCTACCACGTTCCGCTGGTCGTCGAGGAAGAAGGTTTGGACGAGTACGTCATGCAGGAACTCGACCTCACGGACCGAGCGGTTTCCAGCGAGGAACGAAGTACGGCGTGGCGCGAACTCGTCACGCAGGAAACCGAAGGCGAAGTCGATATCGCGCTCGTCGGGAAGTACGCGCTCGAAGACGCCTACATGTCCATCCACGAGGCGCTGAAACACGCCGGACTCGAAAAGAACGTGGACGTAAACGTCCTCTGGGTGGACTCCGACGAGATGGACGACGACCACGAAGAGCGATTGAAAGAGGCCGACGGAATCGTCGTTCCCGGTGGGTTCGGCAGTCGCGGCACGGAGGGAAAAATCGAAGCGATTCGCTACGCCCGCGAGAACGACGTTCCGTTCCTCGGCCTCTGTCTGGGCTTCCAGATGGCCGTCGTGGAGTACGCCCGAAACGTCCTCGGATTGGACGGGGCGAACTCCGCGGAAATCGACGGCGACTCACCACACCCCGTCATCGACATTCTGCCGGAACAGTACGAAATCGAGGACATGGGCGGAACGATGCGCCTCGGCGCACACGAGACGGACATCGAGGCGAACACCCTCGCCCACGAGGTGTACGGCGCGACGAGTTGTACGGAGCGCCACCGCCATCGCTACGAGGTAAACCCCGAGTATTTCGACGATTTCGACGGTGAGGATCTCGTCTTCTCCGGACGTGCGGGCAACCGGATGGAAATCCTCGAACTGGACGACCACCCGTACTTCTTCGGGACGCAGTTCCACCCCGAGTTCCGGTCTCGACCTGACAGGGCGAGTCCGCCGTTCGTCGGCCTGCTCGATGCAGTACTCGACATCCAACGACGAGAGGAGGTCGAAGCCTAATGGTCGAAACAGGCACATTCATCGAGGAAGCGGTGGAAGAGATTCGAGAGACGGTTGGCGACTCGCACGCCATCATCGCGCTGTCAGGCGGTGTCGATTCTTCCGTCGCGGCCGCGCTCGCGTACAAAGCCATCGGTGACCAACTCACGCCCGTCTACGTCGATACCGGACTGATGCGGAAGGGCGAAACCGAGCAGATTCGAAAGACGTTCTCCTACATGAGTTCGTTGGAGGTCGTAGAGGCCGAAGACCGCTTTTTCGATGCACTATCGGGCGTCATCGACCCCGAGGAAAAGCGTGCCGTCATCGGCGAGCAGTTCATCCGCGAGTTCGAACGCGAGGCGAAGGAGACGGACGCGGAGTATCTCGTGCAGGGGACGATTTACCCCGACCGAATCGAGAGCGAAGGCGGCATCAAATCACATCACAACGTCGGCGGCCTGCCGGATGTCGTGGACTTCGACGGCATCGTCGAACCCGTCCGCGACCTGTACAAGGACGAGGTGCGCGACGTTGCGCGCACCCTCGGACTGGAGGACATCGTCGCGGAACGCATGCCGTTCCCCGGCCCCGGCCTCGCGGTTCGTGTCATCGGTGAGGTCACCCGTGAGAAGGCCCAAGTCGCCCGCGAGGCGTGCCACGTGGTCGAAGAGGAACTCGAGGAGTACGACCCATGGCAGGCGTTCGCCGCCGTCGTCGGCAAGGGTACCGGCGTGAAAGGCGACAACCGCGTGCACGGTTGGATCGTCGCCGTCCGGTCGGTCGAATCCCGCGACGGCATGACCGCCAGGGCACAGGAACTCGACTGGGAGACGCTTCAGCGGATCCAGTCGCGTATCACGGGACAGAACGAAAACGTCGCCCGCGTCGTCTACGACGTGACACATAAACCTCCGGCGACCATCGAGTACGAGTGATGCGCGCAGTCATTGCAGGACCAGATGGAGACGGACTCGGCACTGCACTGGAATCAGAAAACGTCGAGACGACTATCGTGGACGGAATCGCGTCCCGCCCCGCGCTGGAGGATGCGGGGATCCACGACGCGGACCTGTTCGTTCTCACGGATGTCGGACAGGCCACGTCGATCGCGGTGGCGAAGGACGTGAATCCCGGAATCCGCGCCGTCGTGTACGACGAGAACACCATTCCGGAGTTCGCTCGGGGGCAGGCTGACCTCATCGTTGACCCGAACCTGCTGACCGCGGACACGGTTGCCGAAGAGTTGACGGCGTAAGTCGGGGTAAATCCGACGAAATGCTAGCAGTCGAAGCGATCGAAACCTGCGGGATCGGCCGGAAAAAGAAAGCGCAAATCATTCGCCCGTGAATCGATCGGTATGACCTACGAGATACGTGACGAACTGCCGACGGTCGAAGAATTCGTCGCACTTCGCGAAGCCGCGGGGATGGCATCTCGAAGCGTGGAGGCAGTCGAGCGAGGATTGCCGAACACGGTTTTCGGCGTGACAGTTGTCGACGACGATGGCGAAGTCGTCGGTATGGCCCGTATTATTGGAGATAGCGGGTCGGTGTACCATTTCTGCGATATGGCAGTTCATCCCGACCACCAGCGACAGGGACTCGGTTCGCGGATGATGGAACGACTAATGAGATACGTGGAGGAGAACGCGCCAGAAGGCGCGTACGTCAACCTCATGGCGGACGTGGAGGGGTTTTACGAGCAGTTCGGCTTCGAGTACACTGCCCCCGCTTCGCGCGGGATGTATTTGCGGATGTAAGTACGAGTATGAATCCGGGGAGGAGT